>JAPOQG010000176.1 GCA_026710865.1 Acidimicrobiaceae bacterium | reverse complement strand
TGCTCGGCCCCACGTCGATAGCCACCATCGGGCGCAAGCCCACCACCACATAGAGAGAGAGCCGCCGTGAAGTTCGCCATGTTCTACGAGATCCCGGTGGCCCGGCCCTGGTCGGACCGCAGCGAGCAGCAGGCCTACGAGGAGGTGGTCGAGCAGGTCCGGCTCGGTGACAGGGTCGGGTTCCACTCGGTGTGGACGGTGGAGCACCATTTCCTGGAGGAGTTCTCGCACTGCTCCAACCCCGAGGTCCTCTACGGCCACCTGGCCGCGGTCACCGAGAACCTGCGCCTCGGGTACGGCGTGCGGCTCATGCCCAAGCCCTACAACCATCCGGTGCGGACCGCAGAGTCGGTGGCCGTGCTCGACCTGCTCTCGAACGGGCGGGTCGAGTTGGGCACCGGCCGGTCGGCCACCCGGGCCGAGCTGGAGGGATTCGGCATCCATCCCGGCGAGACCAGGGCCATGTGGCGCGAGGCGCTGGAGATGGCGGTGGCCGCCATGACCGACGACGAGATCTCCTGGGACGGCCACTACTGGCAGATGCCGCGCCGGCGGGTGCTGCCCAAGCCCATCCAGCGGCCGCATCCGCCGCTGTGGGCCGCGACCAGCTCCGACGGCGGGCACCGCATGATCGGCGAGGCCGGCCTGGGGCTGCTGTCGTTCTCGGTGGGCACGCCCCCCGAGGAGCTGGCCCGCCGCATCGGCATCTACCGCGACGGCATCGCGGCGTGCACCGAGCCCATCGGCCGGTTCGTGAACGACCAGGCCGCCACGTTCACGATGGTCAACGTGGCGCCGACGATGGTCGAGTCGATCGAGGTGGCGGCCGAGTCCTTCGAGTGGTATCCCAAGAAGGGGGCGCGCCTGATCGGCTCGGTGGCCCAATGGCTGCGCGAGATGGAGGACGAGCTGGGAACCTACGACTACCTGGCCAGGACCGCCGACCATGTGGAGGACGGCTCGATCGAGCACCTCACCATGGACTACCTGATGGAGGCCAACGCCTGCGTGTGCGGCGACCCGGCGCGGGCCGTCGAGATGTTCAGGGCGTACGAGGAGACCGGCTGCGACCTGGTGTTCTGCCTGTTCAACCCGTACAAGGTGCCCCACGACAAGGTGATGCAGACCATCGAGCTCATGGGCTCGCAGGTGATCCCGGAGTTCGCATGAACGCCGGAGAGGGCATAATCGACTCAGACATACCCGAAGGGGGACCCCGTGATGAGTGAGGCATACATCGTCGACGCGGTGCGCACGCCGACGGGCCGGCGGGGCGGCGGGCTCTCGGACGTGCATCCCGCCGACCTCGGAGCGGCGGCCATCAAGGCGCTGCTGCGCCGCACCGACATCGATCCCATGGCTGTGGAGGACGTGATCTTCGGCAACCTCGACAACGTCGGCCCCAACGCGGGCGACATCGCCCGCACCTGCTGGCTGGCGGCCGGGCTGCCCGAGGCTGTGCCGGGCGTGACCATCGACCGCCAGTGCGGTTCGGGCCAGCAGGCGGTCAGCTTCGCGGCCATGGCCGTCAAGGCCGGGGTCAACGACGTGATGGTGGCCGGCGGTGTGCAGAACATGTCGATGGTCCCCATCGGCACCGCCCTGGCCGCGGCCGAGCCCCTGGGTCACAGCGACCCGTTCACCGGCTCGGAGGGCTGGGTGCAGCGCTACGGCACCCAGGAGGTCACCCAGTTCCGGGGCGCGGAGATGATCGCCGAGAAGTGGGACATCAGCCGGGCCGACATGGAGGCCTACGCGCTGGAGAGCCACCGGCGGGCGGTCCAGGCCATCGACGAGGGTCGCTTCACCGCCGAGATCGAGCCCGTCAACGGGGTCGCCACCGACGAGGGCCCCCGCCGGGACACCTCGCTGGAGCGGATGCAGTCCCTGCCGCCGCTCACCGAGGGCGGCCGGCTGACCGCGGCCGTCTCCAGCCAGATCAGCGACGGGGCGGCCGCCCTGCTGGTGGCATCGGAGCGGGCTGTCGACGAGCACGGGCTGGAGCCCCGGGCCCGCATCCATCACATGTCGGTGCGGGGCGACGACCCCATCTACATGCTCACCGGGCCCATACCGGCCACGGCCTACGCGCTGGAGCGCACCGGCATGGCCATCGACGACTTCGACCTGTTCGAGTGCAACGAGGCCTTCGCGCCGGTGCCGATGGCCTGGATGCACGAGCACAACATCCCCCACGGCAAGGTCAACGTCAACGGCGGGGCCATCGCGCTGGGGCATCCGCTGGGCTGCACCGGAGCCAAGCTGATGACCACGCTGCTACACGAGCTGGAGCGGACCGGCGGACGCTGGGGCCTGCAGACCATGTGCGAGGGCGGCGGCCAGGCCAACGTCACCATCATCGAGCGCCTGTGAGCCGCAGGCCGAGCGCGGTGGCGCGGTGAGCGGGCTGGCCCGGCAGAAGGTGGTGGTCGTGACCGGCGCCGCGGGCGGGATCGGGCAGGCCGCGGCCCGGCAGTTCGCGGCCCAGGGCGCGGCTCACGTGGTCGTCGTCGACATCGACGGCGACGGCGCGGCCGCCACCGCGGACGAGATCAACTCGGCCGCGTCCGGGCCGCTGGCCTCGGCCTTCCGGGTGGATGTGACCGACGAGGCCGCGGTCTCGACACTTCTGGACGGAGTCGTCTCGCGGCACGGTCGCCTCGACAGCGCATTCAACAACGCCGGAATCTCCGACCAGATGGCGGAGTTCCACGATCTGGACCTGGCTCGCTGGGACCGCATGATCGCCGTCAACCTGACCAGCGTGTTCCTGTGCATGAAGCACGAGCTGCGCCACATGGCCGCCGCCGGGGGCGGGACCATCGTCAACACGTCCTCAGGCGCCGGCGTCGTGGCCGCTCCGGGCCAGCCGCACTACACCGCGGCCAAGCACGGCGTG
>JAPOQG010000063.1 GCA_026710865.1 Acidimicrobiaceae bacterium | reverse complement strand
TCGTGGCCGCGGGGCATCTCGGCCCGGCCGATGGCATCGGCCCTGTCATGGAGCAGCTCGGCGGTCCCGTCGAGGTCGCGGGCGATGATGTAGCGGCGCTCGGCCACGCCGTCGAGAACGAACTCTCCCAGCTCGTCGAGGTCGGCCACCTCGGGCTCGGTCCCCCGCATCCTCGCGACGATCGCCTTCAACTCGTCGAAGGTGAGGCTCTTGCGCCCGGTGCCCTCCCCTACCCGCTGCAGGTGCTCGGGACGGTTGCGCTGGGCGTTGAACAGGCCGGTGTCCATCAGGCCGCCCGAGGGGTAGAACACCGACGCCCGCAGGTTGGTGCCCTCGCTGATGAGGTTGTGGTTGAGAGCCTCGGTGAAGCAACTGGCCGCCGCCTTCGACGACGCGTACACCGAGGCGGTGGGCACCGGCGCGAAGCCGCCGTCTCCCGAGGACGTGACGATGACCTGGCCGGGCTCGCCCGACTGGATCATGCGGGGAACGAACGCCCAGGTGCAGATGGCCACCCCGAAGACGTTGACGCCGAAGCACCAGCGCCAGTCATTGGGCTCCTGCTGCCACGGCTTGCCGCCGCCGCCCGAGGTGACCCCCGCGTTGCAGAACAGCAGGTTGCACTGCCCGTGAGTGTCGAACACATGGTCGGCGAGCGCGGTGACGGACTCCTCGTCGCTCACGTCGGTGGGCACGCCCTCCACCGGCCCCAGAGGTGACAGCTCCTCCACGGCCTGCTGCAGCACCGGCGCCTCGATGTCCGCGATCACCACCCGGGCGCCCCGGCGAAGGAGCGCCTTGACTATGCCCTTGCCGATGCCGCCGGCCCCGCCGGTGACGACCGCCGTCATCCCCGCAATGTGGAGGCGGCGATCGTCGGTGCCAGCCGCGAACTCGCCCCGGGGGCTGCTCGACATGGGCCGGAGGGTAGCCCGCAGCTCAGCCGTCAGGACTGGTCGAACGTCAACCCGACGAGCTGCTCGCTCAGTTCCCACAGCCGTCCGGCGGTGGCGGCGTCGGCGATCCAAGGCTCGTGGTCCCGTTCTGCCGGGCCCGGGACGGTCGGTCCGCAGTCGGCCAGGTAGCCGCCGTTGTGGGCGGCCGCATCGGGCGAGGTGGCCGCCCACACCTGCGTCGCCGCAAGACGCTGCCAATTCCTCGCCGCCCTCTCCAGCCCCGCCGAACTGGCAGCACAATGCACGCATACCGTGCAAAACGCTGCCAATTCCTCGCCGCCCTCTCCAGCCCATCCGAACTGGCAGCACAATGCACGCATACCGTGCAAAACGCTGCCAATTCCGAACGAGGGTCAGACTTCGAGCATCAGGGTGACAGGGCCGTCGTTGGTCAGCTCCACCGCCATGTCGGCCCCGAACGCGCCGGTGGCCACGGTCGCTCCCAGACGCCGCAGTTCGGCGACCAGTTCGTCGATCAGTCGGGCCGCGTCGTCGGGGGCGGCCGCCGCCACGAACGACGGCCGGCGGCCCTTGCGGGTGTCGCCGTAGAGCGTGAACTGGCTCACCACCAGCACCTCGCCGCTGGTGTCGGCCACCGACCGGTTCATGTGCCCGTTCTCGTCGGCGAAGATGCGCAGATGCCAGAGCTTGGAGGCCAGCTTCACCGCGGCGTCCCGGTCGTCGTCGTGGGTCACCCCCACCAGGCAGCACAGCCCAGGACCGATCTCGCCGACAACCTCGCCGTCCACGGCGACCCGAGCCCGCCCGGCCCGCTGCACCAGTGCCCTCACGGACTCAGCCTAGGAGCCTTCCCGTATAGGTCGAGCGAATTGACCCCCCTCCACGACTCCACCGTGAGTCCGCCGTGCGTTCGATGCGCATGAGCATCGCCGCCGAGGGGATGACCTTGCCGCTCAGATACGTGCTGAGCCGTGATGCGCTGGTGCCCACCGATGCCGCGAACTCCGCTTTCGTCATCCCCGTCCGCTCGACGGCGGCCCGGACGCGGGAAACCACATCGGCCCGGTCGGCGCGCTCGACGTCCTTGCGGGCCCGATCGATGGCCAACGCGAAGAGCGTGCTCACACCGTCGGGGTCGCGGTAGCCGAGGTAGCGCTCGACCCGCCGGGCCACGGGCCCCCATGGCGACCGCCGGATCTCCGCGAGCACGGGTCGCCAATCAGGGACCAGGCCGCGATCGATCGCGGTCACCAGCGCCTCGTAGGGCCAAGTCCCGACGTCGTCGGCCGGGTCGGCGTCGACGTTGCGGAACCGCAGTCCGCTCATGCCGCGCCGCTCAAGCGCAGGGCCAGCTCCTGGCACGCGGCCACCACATCGGACCAGCGGTGCCACCGCGGGTCGAGGCCCTTGTAGCGAGGGAGCTCGTCGATCACATCGGTGTCACGCGGCGACGGCTCGGCCAGCGCCACCACCAGCGAGGTCAGGACCGACGCCGGATCGTTCGACCGGTCGACGTAGTAGTCATCGATGCCCGAGAGCACGCCGACGGCCACATCCGCGCCGATGTGGTCGACGAGTGCGACGACGTCGAGGAAGTCGCGCACCACGTTGCGCTGCACGACGAGGAAGGCCTTCACCCGCAAGGCTTCCGCCTCGGTCGGCGCCACGACGACAGCACCGGCGCCGACGTCGACTTCGACCGTCTCGAGCGGCCGGGTCCGGCGCATCTGGCGGAGCCCGGCCTCGATCCCGTCGAGACTCCCCATGATGGTGAACGGCGGCTTCGAGGCACGGACCGACGTCGCCCATCCCTCAGTCGCCTCCACCGCCCCCAGGACCGCCTCGTACCGGTCGACCAGGTCGGCGAGAACGTGGTCGTGGTCGTAGGAGTCACGGTGACCGGCATGCAGCGCCGCCGCCGATCCTCCCACCAGGACGGCATCGGGGACGACCGACTGCAGCCGCGCCGCCGACTCCACCACCCGTCTCAGCGTCGTACTCATCGCTTCCATGCTGCTTATCATATGTGATAATCAACATTCGGGGCGACCACCCTCACCGCAAGCTGCCCGCGCCCGCCCGGCTGGACGCGGCGGTGCCGTAGAGGACCCCGGCCAGCACGACCGCCGCGCCGGCCACGGTAACGACGCCGGGCAGCTCCGACAGGAACAGGGCGGCCCACACGGTCCCGGCCACCGTCTCGATCGGGGTGAACAGCGCGACCTCCGACACCGGGGCGAAGCGGGGCGCGTTGGTGTGGGCCAGCCGGCCGAGCGGGTTGAAGCACAGCCCCATGGCCGCGATGGCCAGATAGGCGCGAGCATCGAGCGAGAACGGCGAGGCAGCGAAGCTCGTCACGAGAATCACGATCACCGCGCTGATGGAGAGGCCGGCGCGCCGGCTCATGTCCGGGTACCTGCGCCAGATGGTCATGTTGATCGCGAAGGCCGTGACCGCCACCAGCGCCAGGAAGTCCCCCTTCAGGGTGGGCTGGCCCAGCGAGCTCGACACGATCACCGCGATGCCGGCCATGGTCACGGCGATGGCCGTCGCCACCCTGCGAGTGATCCGCTCCCCGAGCGCCAGCCGCGCGCACAGCGCAGCCAGCAGCGGAGACGCGGCCACGATGGCGACCACATTGGCGACCCGGGTCTGGGTGATGGCGGTGATGAACGTGAGCTGGCTGACCGACGACAGCGCACCCGCTCCCACCAGCGGCAGCCGGTGGCGCCGCAGCGACTCCATGGCGGGGCGGCGGTCGAGCAGCCGGCCGAACGTGGAGTACACCACCAGCGCGCAGCACGCCACCCAGAAGGCGATGTCGACCGCCTCGGCCTCGGACACCCGGACCCACAGCGAGTCGGTCGACACCGCGACCATCCCCACAGCGGCCAACAGCCACCCCAGCCGTCGCCTGTCGTCGGGCCCTTCTGCGCTCACCGGGCCAAGCTAACGGCCGCCCGCCCACCGGGAAGGGAACAGGAATCGGAACCGGCGGGCACCGATCAAGTCTCCATCATCTCATACCGACTATTCGTACCCGAGCCTCGGCGAGGCTGCTGCCAGTCGCGCGGTGGCCGGCAGGAGCCACGCTAGTTTCAGAGAAACTGCCACCAGGGGGAACAGCCGTGCCGGCAAGCGATGACGACCTGCGCTCCAGGCTTTCCGACCTCGGCGAGGACGCGCACTGGGAGTTCAAGCAGATCGAGTTCTCGGGCGCCAAGCCGAAGCGCCCCACCCAGCAGCAGCTCGCCGACGAGCTAGCGGCGTTCGCCAACGCCGAGGGCGGCACCCTGCTTTGCGGCGTCACCGACGCCGGCGAGCTGCAGCATCTCTCGCGGGAGCAGCTGGAGGCTCTGGAACTGCGACTTGTGGAGGCATGCCGCAGTTCGATCAAGCCGCCAATCGCGCCGAGGATCGCTCGCCGGAAGCTCGACGGCAGAGCCTTCATCGAGGTCGAGGTCGAAGCGGGGAGCGCGATGCATCGCAGCCCGGGCGGCGCCTGCCTCCGCGTCGGGAGCAGCAGGCGCGAGATGAGTCCGGAGGAGAGCCTCCGGCTCGCGGAGCGGCGCTCGCGGGCTCGGCATGTCTGGTTCGACCGGCAGCCGATCGCCGATGCAGGCCTCGCGTCCCTCGACGAGAGCTTGTGGAGACCGCTGCTCAGCGCTAGCGGTTCGCTCAACCCCGAGGCCGCCCTGCTCCGCATGGGCCTGTTGGCTGACGATCACGCCGGCCGGCGGTGCGCCACCGTGGCCGGGCTATTGCTGTGCTCCGCCAACCCGCAGCATTGGCTGCCCAACGCTCGAATCGTCGCCACATGCTACGGCGGCACCGGGAGAGCCACCGGCCAAATCGACGCTCAGCGCATCGGCGGTCCGATCAGCCGGCAGATCGCCGAGACGGTTCGCTTCGTGCTGCGCAACTCCCGTGTGGCCGCCCGCAAGGACCCGGCTCGAGCCGACGTTCCACAGTTCAGCGCCCGGGCGGTGTTCGAGGCGACAGTCAATGCCGTGGCACACCGCGACTACTCCATCAAGGAGCGCTCCGTCCGCGTCTCCATGTTTGCCGACCGGGTGGAGTTCGAGTCTCCGGGAGCACTCCCCAACGGCTTGACCGAGGACAACATGGCGCTTCATCAGTCGACCCGAAACGAGGCACTCGCCTCGGTGCTGCGCTACATGCCGGTGGGCGAACTGCCCGGCGCGCAGGAACGCCGGTACTTCATGGAGACACGGGGCGACGGCGTGGCGATCATCATCGACGAGACGCGCAAGGCCACCGGCCGCGAACCGCTGTTCGAACTCGACGGCGAGACGCTGAGGCTGACAATCCCCTCCGCGGAGCTGCGGCCGACGGCGGCGACGGTCGCGGTAGCAGTCCGCTCAGGCGGCCGGCCCCTGGCCGGCGTGGACGTGGTTGCGCTCTTCCCGGACGCCACCTGGGTGAGAGGCACTACCGGTGAGCATGGCGAAGCGCGACTCGAGTTGCACTCGACGCACCTGCCGATGACCGTGTTCGCTGCCGCACCCGGCCTCGCGGCGGGCCTCGCCGACGGCTGGATTCCCGCCGAAGGAGCGTTGGCAGTAGACCTCCACCCTGTGGATGTGGGCGGCGGATCACTCATCATGGAGGAGGCCAGCGGCGAGGTGCCCGGACTGCTGGGCCGGTTGAACCCGATCCGCGACCACCTCGACCGCACCTATCTGTACGCCAACCGCATAGCCATCAACGACGGCGCGCCCCAGCCGGTTCACTTCACCTTCGGCGAGACGCTCCGGCTCTCCGACCCGCTGGGCGCCGAACTCGAAGTCGAGATCGTCGACATCGTCGGAAAGTCGGCGCTGGTGCAGTACCGCCGAGCCAACCGGCCCCCGCAAGGACCGCTCCCCTCAGGCCGCGGCTAGGAAGGCTTGCGGGTCGGCGGTGAAGGCTCGCTTGCAGCCGGGGGCGCAGAACCAGTAGTCGGCGCCCTCGTGCACGGTGTGGTACTTGGCGTCGTCGACCGGCACCGTCATGCCGCAAACCGGGTCGGTGGCCTCGGCGCGAGCCGGCACCGGACTCGAGCCGGTCGCCACCAACTCGCCCCTCGCCCGCCGGGCTACCAGATCGGCCATGACCGCCACCGCGATCTCCGCATTGGCGACCGCACCAAGGTCAAGACCTGCGGGAGCCTGCACCCTGTCCAACTCCGCTGCGGCCACTCCCCGGCTGTGGAGATGGTCGAGCACTGTGGTCGCCCGCTTCTCCGAGGCGATCAACCCCACGTAGCCGGCATCGCTGGCCAGCGCAGCTTCGAGTGCGAGATCGTCGTAGTGGCCCTGGGTGGCGACCACCACCGCGGTGGCGCCGTCGATGCCGAGATCCAACATGTCGAGCTTCGTGCGCACCAGCTCGGGGCGGGTGTGCTCGTCGGGGTTGCCGCCGTCGTCGATGACGGTGGCCTGCCAGCCGACGGCGATGGCCAGTTCCGCCAGGGCATCCACCGCCGGGGACCGGCCCACCACAATCACTTGGGGCTCGGGGCGGTGCGGCTCCAGGTAGACCTCCAGCGCTCCCTCGGACTCACAGGCCATGGCTATGGAGCGCACCCCCTCGGAGGATCGGCCGTCGAGCTCGTCGGGCTGGCCGAGGAACAGCAGCGCAGGCTGGCCGGTGTCGAGGCACTGACGGGCGTGATGCACCACCGAGGGCGCCGCGCAGGCGCCGCCCAGCCAGCCCCGGACCGTCCCGTCGGCCAGAACGACCGCCTTGGAGCCCTGCCGCCCCGACGAAGGCCCCCGCCGCCACACCACCGTGGCCAGCACGTACGGCACCCGGTGGGTGGTGAGTTCCACCGCCTCGGCCAGCACCGACACGTCCATGGCACCGCGGCTCCCTCAAGTCGCCGTCGTCGTCGGTTCCTGAGTCTAGGACCGGCCTCGATCGCCCGACATGGCGAACCCCTCGGTCAGCCCGCCGTGGATCTGGCCGTCCACGATCATGGGGTCGATGCGCACCCGGCAGTGATCGAGGGCGACCATGCGGCGCACCTTCCACACCCCCGGTGTCGGGATCGACGTCCAAGCTCCGTCCGACTCGTACGCATACGAGCTACAAACAAGAACGCAAAGACGAAGAGATGCGAAAAGACGAATAAGAACGAATAGCTGCAAGGCTGGGCAGTAGAATGGTTGCTATGGCTGCTGGCCGAGCCAAGAACCCGTTCTCGCCGACCTTCGGAACCACACCGCCGCTCTTTGCCGGACGCGACGACGTTCTGGCGAGGTTCTCCGACGCCCAAGACACCGGGCCGACTCATCCCGACTACACGCTGCTCATCACCGGCGACCGAGGAACTGGCAAGACAGCGCTGTTGAACGTCCTTGAGGAGCGCTCCGCGGCCCGCGGGTGGATGGCGATCACCGCCGCGCCGTCGTCGGAGTCCGTGTCGGCGCGCGTCACAGGCGAGGCGCTTCGCTGCATTGAGCGCATCCAGGGCGCCCACGGACGCGCCCGGCTCAGCTCAGTGAGCGCACTGGGCGTCGGATTCTCGTTCGAGCAGCACCCTGGGCAAGCAGCCTCGGAGCCTGGCCTGCTCTCCGTACTGGAAGAACTTGGCGAGCTGCTAGCCGAGACGGGCGCAGGGCTGCTGTTGACCGTGGACGAACTGCACGATGTCGAGCGTGACGACGTGCGCGACATCGCCTCCGCCGTGCAGATTGTCACGCGCCGCCGCCTGAGGCCCGTTGCACTGGTCGCAGCGGCCCTGCCGCTGATCGAAGACACGCACCTCGCGGATCCGAACATGACCTTCCTGCAGCGCTGCGCCCGCGCCCCGCTCGGGCCGCTGCCCCCCGACGAGGCGCGTCGGGCCCTGCGGCAGCCCATCATCGACAGCGGAGGAAGGATCGACGGCGACGCTCTGTCAGAGGCTGTCGCAGCCGCCGGGGGCTATCCCTACATGATTCAGTTGGTCGGCTTCCATGCCTGGCAGATGCGCGAAGACCCCGATGAGCCGATACGCCTGGACCACGTCAGGGCCGGTGCCATAGAGGCCGACAATGCCATGATCGACCAGATCGCCGGTCCGATCTGGAACCGGTTGTCGCTCATGGACCGGAGGTTCCTCGTCGCCATGCTGGCCGACGAGTTCGACTCCTCGCTGGCCGACATAGCCGCGAGAATCGGACGTTCGCTGCAATACGCCCGCACCTACCGGCGGCGGCTGATCGCAGCCGGGGCCATCAGTCCCACGGACAAGGCCCGGGTCCGCTTCCGTCATCACGCGCTGCGGAAGCGCGCCGAGGCCGCAACCCGGGACGACCCGGCCCTCTCCTAGCCCACCAACAGCCGAACGCGTGAGCCGGGAACCCGTGCTCGTGTTGGCCGTTGAGCCCCACGAACAGTTCAGCCGCTGGCTGAGTCGATGGCCTCCCACACCCGGTCGGGCAGCACCGGCATGTCGATGTTTCGCACCCCTAGGTGGGCCAGGGCGTCGACGACCGCGTTGACGAAGGCGGCGGGAGAGCCGACGGTGGCCGACTCGCCGATGCCTTTGGCCCCGATCGGGTGGTGCGGCGACGGCGTGACCGTCTCCAGCAGCTCGAAGCGGGGCGTCTCCCAGGCGGTGGGGACCAGGTAGTCCATGAAGTTGGACCCGATGCAGTTGCCGTCGTCGTCGAAGGTGATCCACTGCATCGACGACATGGCGAACCCCTCGGTGAGGCCGCCGTGGATCTGGCCCTCCACGATCATGGGGTTGATGCGCACCCCGCAGTCGTCGAGGGCGATCATGCGCCGCACCTTCCAAACCCCGGTCTCGGGATCGACATCCACCACCACCACATAGGACCCGTACGGGAACGTGAGGTTGGGCGGGTTGTAGTAGGTGACGTCCTCGAGGCCGTACTCCATGCCCTCGGGCAGGTTGGTGTAGGCCGCGAAGGCGGCGTCCTGGATGGACACGGCCTGGTCGGGCGAGCCCGCCACGTGGAACTTGTCGGCGTGCCGCTCGATGTCCTCGGGCGCGGCCTCGAGCAGGTGGGCGGCGATGTGGCGGGCCTTGTCGGCGATCTTGCGGGCCACCATGGCGGTGGCCGCCCCGCCCACCGGGGTGGAGCGCGACGCGTACGTGCCCAGCCCGTAGGGCGTGTCGTCGGTGTCGCCGTGGACCACCTTGATGTCGGTGGACGGGATGCCGGTCTCCTCGGCCACGATCTGGGCGAAGGTCGTCTCGTGGCCCTGGCCCTGGGTCTTCACCCCGAGCTTGAGGATGGCCTTGCCGGTGGGATGGACCCGCAGCTCGGCCGAGTCGATCATCTTCAGCCCGGCGATGTCGTAGGTGTGCGCCGGCCCGGCCCCCACCGCCTCGGTGAAGTGGGCGATGCCGATCCCGACCAGGCGACCCTCCTCGCGGGCCGCGGCCTGCTCGGCCCGCAGCTCCTCGTAACCGGCCGCGTCCAGCGCCTTGCGCAGCGCTGTCGGGTAGTCGCCGGAGTCGTACACGAACCCGGTGGCCGTCTCGTAGGGGAACTGCTCGGGCTGGATGAAGTTGCGCAGCCGCAGTTCGGCCGGGTCGATGCCCAGCTCGTCGGCCGCGGTCTGCATCAGCCGCTCGATCAGGTACGACGCCTCGGTGATCCGGAACGAGCAGCGGTAGGCCACCCCTCCCGGCGCCTTGTTGGTGAAGGCGCCCCGGCACTTGATGTGCGCGTGGGGGAAGTCGTAGCTGCCGGTGCACACATGGAACAGCCCGGCCCGGTAGCGGGTGGGCTGGGCGTCGGAGTAGAAGGCGCCCTGGTCCGACAGCATGTCCACCCGCATGGCCTGGATCCGGCCCTCGTCGGTGAGGGCCAGCTCGCCGGTCATGTAGTAGTCCCGCCCGAACCCGGTGGAGATCAGGTTGCCGGTGCGGGTCTCCACCCACTTGACCGGCCGGCCGATCAGCAGGCTGGCCGCGGTGGCCACCACGTAGCCCGGATAGATGGGAACCTTGTTGCCGAAGCCGCCGCCGATGTCGGGGCTGACGATGCGGATGTTCTGCTCGGGCAGCCCGGCCACCAGCGCGAACAGCGTCCGGTGGGCGTGGGGCGCCTGCGACGTCATGTAGATGGTGGCCTGGCCGGTCACCGAGTTCACGTCGGCCACGATCCCGCAGGTCTCCAGCGGCGCGGGGTGCGAGCGCGGGTAGTGGGTGGTCAACGACACCACCCGGTCCGCGCTGGCGAAGGCGGCCTCGGTGGCGGCCTCGTCGCCGGTCTCCCACGTGTAGGCCAGGTTGTCGGTCTGGCCCTCCTTCTCGTCGCGGATCAGCTCCGCGCCCTCCGCCAGGGACTGCTGGGGCGTGGTGATGGCGTCGAGCATCTCGTAGTCGACCTCGACCAGCTCGGCCCCGTCGGCGGCCGCGTACGGGTCGGTGGCGATGACCGCGGCCACCTCCTGGCCCTGGTAGCGGACCTTGTCGGTGGCCAGCACGGCCTGGGTGTCGCCCGACAGGGTCGGCATCCAGGCCAGGTTGTGAGCAGCCATCAGCTCGCCGGTCACCACGGCCAGCACGCCGTCCACCGCGGTCGCAGCCTCGGTGTCGATGCCGTTGATGCGCGCGTGGGCCACCGGCGAGCGCACCAGCGCCATGTGCAGCATCCCGGGCAGCGAGATGTCGTCGAGGAAGTTGCCCTGGCCCTCGATGAGCCGGGCGTCCTCCACCCGCTTGACGCTGTGGCCGATGCCGCCGATCTCGGGAGGCGTCGTCGTTGTGTCAGTCATTGCGTGCTCCCTTTCAGCTGTCGCCGTTGGACGACGACGCCGCAGCTGCGGCGGCCTGGATGGCCTTGACGATGTTCATGTAGCCGGTGCACCGGCACAGGTTCCCCGAGATGGCCCAGCGGACCTCGTCGTCGGACGGCGCCGGGTTCTCGTCGATGAGGGCCGCGCCCACCAGCATCATGGCCGGGGTGCAGAACCCGCACTGCAGGCCGTGCTCGTCGCTGAAGGCCTGCTGGACCGGGTGCAGCCCGTCGGCGGACTTGAGGCCCTCGACGGTGGTCACCTCCCGCCCGTCGGCCTGGACGGCCAGCATCGTGCACGACTTGACCGGGGTGCCGTCCACCAGCACGGTGCAGACCCCGCAGCTGGTGGTGTCGCAGCCGATGTGGGTGCCGGTCAGCCCGGCGCCGGTGCGGATGTGGTCGACGAGCAGCCGCCGGGGCTCCACGTCGGCGGTGTGGTCGGTCCCGTTGATGTTGATCGTGATCTCCATGTCTCCCCCTCTCAGGCCTGGGCCTGCTCGGCTGCGGCCGCCAGTGCCCTCCGGGTGAAGGTGGCCACCACCCGGCGCTTCCATCGGGCCGAGCCCCGTTCGTCGTCCTTGGGATCGCACGCCGCTGCGGCTGCCTCCCCGGCCTCGGCGAAGAGCTCGGCTCCGGGGGCGTTGCCGACCAGCAGCGCCTCGGCGCCGGTCGCTTTGAGGTTGATGGACGCCACCGACGTCATGGCCAAGCCGGCCGCGCCGATGGTGCCGTCGCCGGCCAGCTCAAGATGGGCGGCCACTCCCACGGTGGCGTAGTCCCCGACCTTGCGCTCCAGCTTCTGGTAGGAGCCGCCCGAAGGGCCCGACGGCACCGGGATGTGCAGAGCGACCACCATCTCGTCGTCGGCGAGGGAGTTGGAGAAGAAGTCCTCCACGAAGTCGCCTATGGCAATGGCCCGCGACCCCGAAGGACCCTGGGCGATCACGTCAGCACCGGTGGCCAGCAGGACCGAGTTCCAGTCGCCCTTGGGATCGCAGTGGGCCACCGACCCGCACATGGTTCCCAGATTGCGCACCAGCGGGTCGGCGATCCATCCGGCGGCCGAGGCCACCGCGCCCGACACCGCGCTGGAGGCCGCTATGTCGGCGTGACGGACCAGCGCCCCGACGTGCAGGTGTCCGTTGCGACGCTCGATGGTGTCGAGGCCGCCGATCCGGTTGATGTCGATTAGCATGGCCGGCGAGGCGAACCGGAGCTTCATCATCGGCAGCAGGCTCTGCCCGCCGGCCAGGAACCGGGTCTCGTCACCTCCCTCGGCCTTGGCCGCGATGGCCTCCTCCACCGAGGAGGCCGCTACGTAGTCGAATCGGGCAGGCAGCATCCTGCACCCCCATAGTCGCGGTGCGCGTGGGATCCACGCGGACTGCGGACACTACATCAACGGACTCTGCTTCGCCCGGCGAGCAGGCCCGCAGCTTGACAGCCGTGCAGCAACTGCTATGTTCGCCGTTGGTGCTATACGAAGATTTGCGGGTTCAACGCGGCTCAAGCGCGGCTCTTGCCATCGTGATGGGGCCTGGTTGCGCGGACGCGCGCCGATCTAGCCCCACGGGCTTCCGCTGTGTCTAGACGTATTAGGCCGCTGCTCGCTCCCGCAGACCCCCCCCCCCCGGCGAGGGACGTAGCCCTTAGGGGCCCCAAGCCCACCCGCCCCCGGGCCTTCGGATCGGTTCCCGTTCCCCCCGGGGGCCTGCGCTGTTCAGCCAATCGGTCGTGCAACCACGCGGTATGGCCGTCCTGTTGTTCGACTCTTCCCGCCGGTCGAGGTACGAGCAGAGAACAGGTCGGCGACTTTCTCAAGAGCCCTGTTCGACTGATTCTGCCTGC
>JAPOQG010000101.1 GCA_026710865.1 Acidimicrobiaceae bacterium | reverse complement strand
GACAGCGCCGTCGCCTGCTGGGGCGACAACACCCACGGCCAGACCCAGGCGCCCGACGGCCAGTTCACCGCCGTCACCGCCGGCCGCGACCACACCTGCGCACTGCGGCTCGACGACAGCGCCGTCGCCTGCTGGGGCGACGAGGACCACGGCCAGAGCGATGAGCCCCATGAGAGGTTCGGCTCCGTCGCCGCAGGCGGCAACCACACCTGCGGCCTGCAAGACGGCGCCGTCGTCTGCTGGGGCGACAACACCCACGGCCAGACCGACCCGCCCGACGATTCGGACTTCCGTATCGTCGTAGCCGGCCGCCACCACACCTGCGGCCTGCGAGACTTCGAGAGGGTCTCCTGCTGGGGCGACAACACCCACGGCCAAGCCCAGGCACCCGACGATCCGTCGCTCACCATCGTTGCCGCCGGCGACATCCACGCCTGCGCGCTGGCGTACGACCACACCGTCGTCTGCTGGGGCGACAACACCCACGGCCAGACCGAAGCGCCCGACGGCCGGTTCACTGCCGTCACCGCCGGCGGCGGCCACTCCTGCGCTCTCGAAGCCGACAGGACCGTCGTCTGCTGGGGCAGCGACACCCACGGCCAGACCGACCCGCCCGACGGCCGGTTCCTGAGCGTCGCGGCCGGCGGCAACCACACCTGCGGGCTGCGAAGCGACCGGACTCTCGCCTGCTGGGGCAGCAACACCCACGGCCAGGCCGACCCGCCTGCGGGGTGGCACAGCTCCCGACCAGCCGCTCTGGCCGCCGGCTTCGAGCACAGTTGCGCCGTTCGCAGCGACTCGACCATCGCCTGCTGGGGGGCCGACACCCACGGCCAGAGCGATCCCCCCGGCGGCGAGTACAACGCCGTCACCGCAGGCGCACACCACTCGTGCGGGCGGCGGATCGACGGAACCGTCGCCTGCTGGGGCGTCACCACTCCGGCGGGCCGCTTCGGGCCTTGAGCGACCACGAGACCGGCGATCCTGTCGGAGGCGGGCATCGATCCAGAAGAAGGGCGACGCCTACCAGATCGACGTGGCACCGACCCTTAGGTGTCCACCAACTCGATGCGGTCGCCGTAACGCCGAAAGTCCGCGGCGTTGAACGTGAGCAATCTGCGCTCTCCGCGGGCGAGCATGGTCGCCACGATGTTGGCGTCGTGAATCTGTCGGCCCCCGGCGGGAACCTCTCGGCACAGCGTCACCAGCAACTCGGTCACGACGGAGCCGTCCTCAAGTATCTCGAAGCTGCCGATGAGCCTGCCCACATCATCGAGGGCTTCCTCGCGGGTGATGGCCACCGGCCAGGTCTGCGGTCGCGTGACCACCGCCAGGTACTCTCGTATCACCTGACGGCTGATCCTCAGCGGTTCGGGGTCTCGAAACGCACGTTCAAGGCTGGACCTGGCCGCGTCGTGGTCCGGCGCACCGGGGATGCGGGCCTTCACCAGCACATTGGTGTCTATGAACATGGCGGGACTACACCCTGTCCTCGTGGAGGTCCTCTCGGCTGAGACTCAAACCTTGCGGCCATACCGCCGTGGGGTGGACGGGCCACGCCTCATCGAGGGGAAGCCTGGGCACGGGACCGGGGTCCGTCCGCCGGAACACCAGCGTCTCGGCGTCCATGTCCACCTCCGCCGTCTCCCATCCGGCGACGCTCCAGGCAAGGGCGTGGCTGTGGCCGTTCCCGCCTCTCTGATTGCCCCACCAGGGCCGGTGGAGCCGTGCGGACGGAGGCAGCTCGAATCCGATGACCGCCTCGACCTCGTTGAAGGAGGTCCGCCACTCAGAGACCTGAAGGCTGCTCAGGTACGTGTACAGTCCCTGGTACTTGCCCCGAAGCGCCATCGCTCGGTATTTGTCCATCTGGTCTACGGCCATGTCGTGCCTCCTTCGTCTGAGCTCACCGTGTGGAGTTGAGCGTTCACTTACATTGTAGTGAGTTAGTGAGTTAG
>JAPOQG010000199.1 GCA_026710865.1 Acidimicrobiaceae bacterium | reverse complement strand
GGCCGCCACGCCGGCGGGCCGAAGCGGCGCAGGATGGCCCACACCATGCCGGCCACGAACACCAGCCCGGCTGCGTCGCCCACCGCGGAGTAGGCCCGGTACACGTCGCCGTGGAGGAACTTGAGCCCGTCGGGGAGCTGGTGGTCGACCTCCAGGGTGGTGGTCACCCCCAGCAGGATCAGGAAGCTGAAGTAGATGAGCGAGTGCATCACCCCGGCGCCGGGCTCCCGCAGCAGGGTGCGCATGTAGACGCCGGCCCGGAAGTCGGCCATGCGGTGCTTGGCGTTGTGCAGCGTGGTGCGGCGGTTGTCGGGCCGTCCCCGCTGCCAGTTCTTCACCCGGTGGGCGAACAGGACCGCCCCGTACACCAGCAGTGCGGGGATGACGGTGTAGAAGGCGACCTTCAGCGGGGCGGGGATGTTGCCGAACACCTCGCGGGTGATCGGGCTGTCGCTGTGGAAGCCGGCGACGCCGGCCACGATGCCCGACAGGGCGGTGAACAGCGCGATGGCGACGCCGAGGGCGACGACGATGTGATGGGGCTTGATCCTGGTCCGCATGACGGGCGCGACACTACCCGCCGCGCCCGTGTCAGGGCGGGGAGGGGCCGGCGGCCTGGGCGGCCACTTCGGCTGCGGCTGCGGCCGCGGCTTGCGGGTCCAGCGCTCGCTCCAGGGGGTGCCTGGGCTCGACCGGGAGCATGTCGGGGCCCAGGACGTAGTGCAGGGGCATGCCGGTGGGGATGTTGAGGGCGCCGATGTCTTCGTCGGAGATCCTGTCGAGGTGCTTGGCAAGGGCCCGCAGGCTGTTGCCGTGGGCCGACACCATCACGGTGTGGCCGGAGCGCAGGTCGCCGACGATGGCGTCCTGCCAGTAGGGCAGCAGCCTGGCCAGCACGTCGGCGAGGCTCTCGGTGAGCGGTATGAGCTCCGGCGCGAGGTCGGCGTAGGCCGGCGAGTGGTTGGGGTTGAACTCGTTGTCGGCCCGGATGGGCGGCGGCGGGGTGTCGAAGCCGCGCCGCCACCGCTGGAGCTGCTCGTCGCCGTGGGCGGCCCGGGTGGCCGCCTTGTCCAGGCCGGTGAGGTCGCCGTAGTGGCGCTCGTTCAGCCGCCAGCTGCGGTGGACCTCCAGCGATCCGAGGCCGAGGGCGTCGAGCACGATCTCGGTGGTCTCGGTGGCCCGCTGAAGCACCGAGGTGTGCACCGCGCTGGGCAGCAGGCCGGCGGCGGACAGGAGCTCGGCGGCCCGTTGGGCCTCGGCCCGGCCGGTGTCGTTCAGGGCGCAGTCGTGCCAGCCGGTGAACAGGTTCTTGTCGTTCCAGGTGCTGCGGCCGTGGCGCAGCAGGATCAGGTCATGGGCCATGCCCGCCAAGGTACCGGGCCCGACATGAGCAAAAGTTGACAATATAAGACTCAAGTTTCTGTTGCTATTGGGAATGAACTTAGTTACGATGTGCGTTCCAGCATAGGCACAGTAGAGCTACAAGCAGAGCAGAAGGAGCCTCACCATGGCAAAGGCCGTAGGTATCGACCTCGGTACCACGAACTCCGTCGTAAGCGTCCTCGAGGGTGGCGACCCCGTCGTCGTCCCCAATGCCGAGGGATCGCGCACGACTCCCTCCGTCGTGGCGTTCAGCGCCGACGGCGAGGTGCTGGTGGGCGAAGTCGCCAAGCGCCAGGCCATCACCAACCCCGGCCGCACCATCCGATCGGTCAAGCGGCACATGGGCACAGCCAAGAAGTTCAAGATCGACGACAGGGACTACGCCTCCCAGGAGATCTCGGCCCGGGTGCTGATGAAGCTCAAGCGCGACGCCGAGGAGTACCTCGGCGACACCGTCACCCAGGCCGTCGTCACCGTGCCCGCCTACTTCGACGACGCCCAGCGCACCGCCACCCACGAGGCCGGCAAGATCGCCGGGCTCGAGGTGCTGCGCATCATCAACGAGCCCACCGCGGCCGCCCTGGCCTACGGGCTGGACAAGGAGTCCGCCGACCAGACCATCCTGGTCTTCGACCTCGGCGGCGGGACATTCGACGTGTCCGTGCTGGAGCTCGGCGACGGCGTGTTCGAGGTGAAGTCCACCGCGGGCGACACCAAGCTCGGAGGCGACGACTGGGACGACGCCGTCATCGACTGGCTCGTGGCGTCGTTCAAGGGCGACCACGGCGTGGACCTGTCCAGCGACGCGATGGCCATGCAGCGCCTCAAGGAGGCCGCCGAGAAGGCCAAGATCGAGCTGTCGCAGACCCCGTCCTCGCAGATCAACCTGCCCTTCGTGACGGCCACCGACAAGGGCCCGCTGCACCTGGACTACACCCTGAGCCGGGCCAAGTTCCAGGAGCTCACCGCGGCCCTGCTCGACCGCTGCCGGGGCCCCTTCGAGCGGGCCATCTCCGACGCCGGGATCGCCAAGGGCGACATCCATCACGTGGTCCTCGTGGGCGGGTCGACCCGCATGCCGGCGGTGGCCGAGCTGGTGCAGGACATGACCGGCCGCGAGCCCAACAAGACGGTGAACCCTGACGAGGTGGTGGCCATCGGCGCCGCCATCCAGGCCGGCGTGCTCAAGGGCGAGGTCAAGGACGTTCTGCTGCTCGACGTGACCCCGCTGTCGCTGGGCATCGAGACCAAGGGCGGCGTGATGACCACCCTCATCGAGCGCAACACCACCATCCCCACCCGCAAGAGCGAGATCTTCACCACCGCCGAGGACGGACAGCCGTCGGTGGAGATCCACGTGCTCCAGGGCGAGCGCCAGATGGCCTCCTACAACAAGACCCTCGGCAAGTTCCAGCTGGTCGACCTGCCGCCCGCCCCCCGGGGGATGCCCCAGATCGAGGTGACCTTCGACATCGACGCCAACGGCATCGTCCACGTGAGCGCCCAGGACAAGGCCACCGGCAAGGAGCAGTCGATGACCATCACCGGCCAGTCGTCTCTCGACACCGACGTCATCGATCAGATGGTCGCCGACGCCGAGGCCCACGCCGACGAGGACAACCGCCGCCGTGAGGAGGCCGAGGTCCGCAACACCGCCGACACGCTGCTGTACCAGACCGAGAAGCTGCTCAACGATCAGGCCGAAGCGGTCTCCGACGGCGAGAAGGAGACCATCAACGCCAAGCTCGCGGACCTGCGCAGCGCCCTGGAAGGCGACGACATCGAGGCGGTCAAGTCGGCCACCGAGGCGCTCATGACGGCCAGCCAGGAGTTCGGCCAGAGGCTGTACGAGGCAGCCGCCGCGGCCGAGCGCGACGATGCGGCCGCCGGCGCCGTCCCCGACGACGACGACGTGGTGGAGGCCGAGATCGTCGACGACGACCGAGAGAGCGCGTGAGCGCCGAGCCTTCCGACGTGAGCGAGCTGGAGGCCGCGGCTGACGAACAGGACCAGGCCGGTCCGACCCCCGGGGAGGGCCCGGCCTCGGCGCCCGAGGGCGAGCCGTCGGACGCACCCGAGCCCGACAACGCTGATCCGGAGTCCACGGACCCCGCAACAGCCGGCGGCGACGCGCCGTCCGATCTGGCCGCCGCCATCGCGGAGCGCGACGCCTATCTCGCGGACCTGCAGCGGGTGACCGCGGAGTTCACCAACTTCCGTCGCCAGACGGTGAAGCGGAACACCGAGCTCGTCGCCCAGGCCGCTTCGAGGCTGGCCAGGGAGCTGCTGGTCGTGCTCGACGCCTGCGAGGCCGCGGTGAGTCAGGGGGTCGAGGGCATCGACGCCGTCCAGGCGCAGTTGCTGAGTGTGCTGACCGGCGAGGGCCTGACCGTCCTCGGCACGGTCGACGAGCCCTTCGATCCCGGCTTCCACGAGGCCGTGATGAGTGAGGAGTCCGGCACTGACGACCAGTCCGCGCCGGTCGTGGCCGACGTGCTTCGCACCGGCTACGCGTGGAACGGGCGGGTGCTCAGGCCGGCCATGGTGAAGGTGCGCAGCTGACGACAGGGAGGAGGTGAACGTGGAGCCCCAGCGGGAGTGGTTCGAGAAGGACTACTACAAGACTCTCGGCGTGGCCGAGGACGCCTCGGCCTCCGCCATCACCAAGGCCTACCGCAAGCTGGCCAAGGAGCTGCACCCCGACGCCAACCCCGGCGACGCCGCGGTCGAGGATCGCTTCAAGGAGGTGGCGTCGGCCTACGACGTGCTCGGCGACTCCTCCAAGCGCAAGGCCTACGACGACGTGCGCAAGCTCGGACCCATGGCCGGCGCCTTCGGTCCGGGCGGACCGGGCCCGGCCGGCGGGGTCAACGTGAACTTCGAGCATATGGGCGACCTCGGGAACCTGTTCGGCGACCTCTTCGGCCGGCGCCGTCGCCGCGGCGACACGGCACAGCGGGGCGCCGACATCGAGACCGACGTGAAGCTCGACTTCGCTGACGCCGTGTCGGGAACCACCATCGCGGTGCCCGTCACCGGCGAGGCCCGCTGCCGGACCTGTGAGGGTCTGGGGGCCGAGCCCCCGGCCAAGCCGCGGCCCTGCCCGACCTGTTCGGGAACCGGCGTGACCGACGAGAACCAGGGACTGTTCTCGTTCAGCCGGCCCTGCACCGCCTGCGCCGGCCGGGCCGTCGTCATCGACGAACCGTGCTCGGCGTGCCGCGGGCGCGGGGTCGAGCACCGGCGCCGCGAGGTGAAGGCCCGCATCCCGCCCGGCGTGACCGACGGGCAGCGGATCAAGCTCAAGGGCCGCGGCGGCCCGCCGCAGGGGCCGGGCAGCCAGCCCGGCGACCTGTACGTGCGGATCGGCGTGAAGCCCCACCGGCTGTTCGGGCGGGAAGGCAAGAACCTCACGCTGACAGTGCCGGTCACCTTCTCGGAGGCCGCGCTGGGCGCCCATGTGAAGGTGCCCACCCTCGACGACTCGACCGTCACCATCCGCATCCCGCCCGGCACCACCACCGGCAGGCGCCTGCGCATTCCGGCCGGCGCCTCCACCGGCGGCGCCGACCTCATTGTCGAGGTCGAGGTGGTGGTGCCCGAGAACCTGTCCGACGAGCAGCGGGCCGCGGTGGAGGCCTTCGCGGCCGCTCCCGGAGACGATCCGCGGGCTCACCTGCGACACAAGACCGCAAAGCACGGAGAATCATCATGAGCGAAGAACGTTTCCATCGAGCCGTATACGTGATCTCGGTGGCCGCCGAACTGGCCGGAGTGCATCCCCAGACGCTCCGGATCTACGAGCGCAAGGGCCTGCTCGCCCCGGCCCGCACCGCGGGCGGCAGCCGCCGCTACAGCGACGCCGACCTGGCGCTGCTGGAACACATCGCCGAACTCACCGACTCCGGTCTCAACCTGGCCGGAGTCCAGCGGGTGCTGGAGCTCGAACACCAGGTCGCCGAGCTCCGGGCCCAGCTGTCCGAGGCCCGCCAGGCTCAGGAGGACCACCGGGCCGAGCTGGCCGCCCGCGGCTTCACGTCCGGCAGCCTGGTCCCGGCGGTCCGACCGAAGCGGTCGGTGACGCTGTACCGGGCCCGGCGCGATCCGGGCAACCGCGGCCTCTAGGGGGCGGCGAGATGGCACTCGACCCCAACCGCTGGACCCTCAAGACGACCGAGGTCTTCGCGGCCGCCACGGAGGCGGCCCGGTCGGCCTCGCACGCCGAGGTCACCGGAGACCATCTGATCGGTGCCCTGCTGGACCAGACCGACGGCCTGGTGCTGCCCTTGCTGCACTCGGCGGGCGTCGACCCCAAGGCGGTCCGGGACGAGGCGCAGCAGGCGGTGGCCACGCTGCCGCGTGCCTACGGGTCCGACGTCGGCATCTCGCGGGAGTTGCGCGACGTGCTCGAGGACGCCGACAGGGTGCGCACCGACCTGGGCGACGACTACCTGTCCACCGAGCATCTGGTGCTGGCCCTCGGCAGCCGCCTGGACCTCGACCGCGAGCTGCTGCTCAAGGCGCTGCACGAGGTGCGGGGCAGCCACCGGGTGACCACCAAGGCTTCCGAGGACCAGTACCAGGCCCTGGAGCGCTACGGCCGCGACCTCACCGACGAGGCCCGGGCCGGAAGCCTCGACCCCGTCATCGGCCGCGACGACGAGATCCGGCGAGTGATCAGGGTCCTGGCCCGGCGCCGCAAGAACAACCCGGTGCTGATCGGCGAGCCCGGCGTGGGCAAGACCGCCATCGTGGAGGGCCTGGCCCAGCGCATCGTCGACGGCGACGTGCCCGACAGCCTGGCCGGCAAGCGTCTGGTGGTGCTGGACCTGGCCGCCATGGTGGCCGGCGCCAAGTACCGCGGCGAGTTCGAGGAGCGGCTGCAGGCGGTGCTGGCCGAGATCGAGGAGGCCGGCGGCGAGATCGTGACCTTCATCGACGAGCTGCACACCATGGTGGGCGCCGGCGGGGCCGAGGGGGCCATGGACGCCGGCAACATGCTCAAGCCCATGCTGGCCCGGGGAACGCTGCGGATGGTGGGCGCCACCACCCTCGACGAGTACCGCAAGCACCTCGAGCCCGACGCCGCGCTGGAGCGCCGCTTCCAGCCGGTGCTGGTCGAGCCCCCCTCCGTCGAGGCCACCGTGGCCATCCTGCGGGGCTTGCGCGAGCGCTACGAGGTCCATCACGGGGTGCGCATAAAGGACTCGGCGCTGATCGCGGCGGCCCGGCTGTCGGACCGCTACATCACCGGACGGTTCCTGCCCGACAAGGCCATCGACCTCATCGACGAGGCGGCCGGCTCGCTGCGCATCGAGATCGACTCGGTGCCGACGGAGATCGACGTGGTGGAGCGCCGCATGCGCCGGCTCGAGATGGAGCGGGTCGCGCTGGCCGCCGAGACCGACGCCACCTCACGCGAGCGCCTGGGCGACCTGGAGCGCGAGATCGCCGAACTCACCGAGGAGTCCTCCGCGCTCACCGCCCGCTGGCAGGCCGAGAAGGAGGCCATCGGCGTCATCCGGTCCCTCAAGGAGGAGCTGGAGACCCGGCGGTCCGACCTCGAGCGCGAGCCCGACCTGGAACGGGCGTCCGAGCTCCGCTACGGGATCATCCCCGACACCGAGCGCCGCATCGACGAGGCCACCAACCGCCTGGCCGAGTTGCAGAGCGACTCGTCGATGCTCACCGAGGAGGTCGACCCCGACCACATCGCGGCGGTGGTCAGCCGCTCGACCGGCGTGCCGGTGTCGCGCCTGATGGAGGGCGAGACCGCCAAGCTGATCCGCCTGGAGGAGCATCTCCACGAGCGGGTGGTCGGCCAGGACGAGGCCGTGAGCGTGGTGGCCAACGCCATCCGCCGCAGCCGTGTCGGCCTGGGCGACCCGGACCGCCCCATCGGCAGCTTCCTGTTCCTGGGGCCCACCGGGGTAGGCAAGACCGAGCTGGCCCGGTCCCTGGCCGCGTTCCTGTTCGACGACGAGAGCGCCATGGTGCGGATCGACATGTCGGAGTACCTTGAGAAGCACTCGGTGTCCCGGCTCATCGGCGCGCCCCCCGGGTATGTGGGCTACGACTCCGGCGGCCAGCTCACCGAGGCGGTCAGGCGCCGGCCCTATGCGGTGGTGCTCCTCGACGAGGTGGAGAAGGCCCACGCCGAGGTGTTCGGCGTGCTGCTGCAGCTGCTCGACGACGGCCGGCTCACCGACGGGCAGGGCCGCACCGTGGACTTCACCAACGTGGTGCTGATCATGACGTCGAACCTGGAGGGCGAGCCGGGCAACTTCTTCAGGCCCGAGTTCGTGAACCGCATCGACGACATCGTGCGGTTCCGGCCTCTGGCGCCCGAGGATCTGGCCTCCATCGTCGACATCCAGCTGGCCGCGCTGGGCGAGCGCCTGGATCCGCAGCGTCTCAGGCTGGAGGTCTCCTCCGATGCCAGAGGGCACCTGGCCCGAGCCGGGTACGACCCCGCCTTCGGGGCCCGGCCCCTGAAGCGGCTGATACAGCGGGCCATCGGCGACCCGCTGGCCATCGCCATGCTGGAGGGCCGCTACAACGCCGGCGACGTGGTCACCGTGGACGTCGACCGCCCCGGCGAGGCCGACGCCTCGATCGTCCTGCGGTAGCCGCAGCGCAGGCGCGGCCCGGAGCCGATGGCGCCGCGCCGCAGTACAATCGCCAGGCAACGCCCGCCCCAAAAGGAGAGCGCCGTGCCTGCGACCGTTGTCGTCGGTACCCAGTGGGGCGACGAGGGGAAGGGGAAGTTCACCGACCTCGTCGCTGCCGGCATGGACGTCGTCGTCCGCTACCAGGGCGGCCACAACGCCGGTCACACGCTGGTAGTGGGCGGCGAGACCTTCAAGATCCAGCTGATCCCCAGCGGGGTCCTATACGAGCACATCATTCCGGTGATCGGCAACGGAGTGGTGGTCGACCCGCGGGTACTCATCGCCGAGATGGACGGGCTCGAGGCCAGAGGCATCGACTGCAGCTCCATGCGGCTGTCGGGCAACGCCCACCTGATCATGCCCTACCACACCGATCTGGACGCCCTGCACGAGCGCCACCTCGGCAACGCGAGGCTGGGAACCACCAAGCGGGGCATCGGCCCGGCGTACGCCGACAAGTCGATGCGCATCGGGCTGCGGGTGCAGGACCTGCTCGACCCGCCGATCTTCCGGGCCAAGCTCGAGGCCGCCCTGTCGCATACGAACAAGGTCCTGGCCAAGGTCTTCAACCGCCTGCCGATGAGCGCCGACGACATCGCCCGCGAGTACCTCGGCGGATGCGCCGAGCGGCTCGTGCCCCACATCACCGACACCGTCACGCTGCTGCACGAGGCCCTCGAGTCCGGTCGACAGGTGCTGATGGAGGGGGCACAGGGAACCTTCCTCGACCTCGACCACGGCACCTACCCCTTCGTGACCTCGTCCAACCCGGTGGTCGGCGGCGCCTGCACCGGAACCGGAGTCGGTCCCCGCCACATCGACAGGGTCATCGGCATCACCAAGGCGTACGTGACCCGGGTGGGCTCGGGGCCGTTCGTCACCGAGCTGTTCGACGAGGTCGGCGACCACCTGGTGACCGTCGGCCGCGAGTTCGGCACCAACACCGGCCGGCGCCGCCGCACCGGATGGTTCGACATGGTGATGATGCGCCAGGCGGTGCGGCTCAACTCCATCACCGAGGTGGCCCTCACCAAGCTCGACGTGCTCGACGGCCTCGAGCGCCTCAAGGTGTGCGTCGCCTACGAGCTCGACGGCGAGCGCTTCGAGCACATGCCCTACCACCAGTCGGTGATCCACAAGGCGGTGCCGGTGTACGCGGAGCTCGAGGGCTGGAGCACCGACCTGAGCGGCGCGACCCGGTCCTCGCAGCTGCCGGCCGCGGCCGCCGACTACATCGCCTTCCTGGAGGAGGGCATCGGTGTGCCCATCCGGCTGGTGGGCACGGGCCCAGGCCGGAGCCAGTACCTGGACTGGCGGGAAGCGGCCTAGAGGCCGAGCGGGCAGGCAGCGAAGTGGAGGCTGGGATCCCCAACGTGCTGGCGGGCCGCTACGCCGGCGAGCGGATGCGGGCGGTGTGGTCCCCCGAGCGCCGTGTCGTGTTGGAGCGCCGGCTGTGGCTGGCGGTGCTGGAGGCGCAGCGCAAGCTCGGGCTGGACGTCGACGAAGGCGTCGTCGAGGCCTACGAGGCTGTGGTCGAGGTGGTCGACCTCGAGTCCATCGCGGCCCGGGAGGCGGTCACACGCCACGACGTGAAGGCGCGCATCGACGAGTTCTGCGCGCTGGCGGGCCACGAGCAGATCCACCTCGGGATGACGTCGCGCGACCTCACCGAGAACGCCGAGCAGCTCCAGATCCTCGAGTCGTTGAAGGTGATACGCGACGACCTGGTCGCGGTCGTCTCCCGGCTGGCCGACCTGGCGGAGGGCCACGCCTCGACGCCGATGGTGGCCCGGACCCACAACGTGGCCGCGCAGGCCACCACGCTGGGGAAGCGCTTCGCAGACGCCCTAGCCGAGACGATGCTCGGCTACACCAGGATCGACGAGCTGTTGCACCGGTACCCGCTCAGGGGGATGAAGGGACCGGTCGGCACCCGGCTCGACCAGCTCGACCTGCTCGGCTCGGCGGAAGCGGTGGACGAGCTGGAGCAGATCGTGGCCCAGCACCTGGGCTTCGGCCGGGTGCTCGACGCCACCGGTCAGACCTACCCGCGCTCACTGGACCTCGATGTGGTGGCGGCGGTGGTTCAAGCCGTCGCCGGGCCGGCGTCGTGGGCGACGACGATCCGGCTGATGGCCGGGCACGGCCTCGTCGCCGAGGGATTCCGGGACGGCCAGGTCGCATCCTCGGCGATGCCTCACAAGGCGAACGCCCGGTCCTCGGAGCGGATCGGCGCGCTGCGGACCGTTCTCGACGGCCACCTCACCATGGCGG
Organism: Acidimicrobiaceae bacterium; assembly: GCA_026710865.1. GTDB lineage: Bacteria > Actinomycetota > Acidimicrobiia > Acidimicrobiales > Aldehydirespiratoraceae > Aldehydirespirator. Next base: position 4,336 of record JAPOQG010000199.1, on the reverse strand, counting down.
CATCGCTGGCCGGTCGCCAGTGGAACGAGGGTGACGTGAGCTGCTCGGCCGCCCGCCGGGTCATGCTCCCCGACGCCTTCTGCGCCGCCGACGGCCTCCTCCACACCGCGCTGGGAGTGCTGGAGGAGCTGCACATCGACGAGGCCGCCCTCCGGGCCGAGTTCGAGCGCTTCCTTCCCGCGTTGGCTACAACGAGGCTGCTGACTGTCCTCGTGCGCGCCGGCATGGGCCGTGAGGCCGCTCTCAAGGTGCTGGCCGAGCCGACCCGGCAGGCCGCTCAGCAGGCCGGCGGTGGTGGTCCTGCCGACCTGGACGGCCTGCTCGACCAGCTCGGAGCCGACCACCGTGTGCCGCTCGACCGCGACGGCATGGCCTCTCTGGTGCAGGAGCCGGCCCGGTTCACCGGAACGGCGGTGGCGCAGACCGCGCTGGTGGTGGCATCGGCCCGCCAGATCGCGGCACGCCATCCTGCCGCCGCGACGCAGCCTGCCGAAGTTCGGTTGTGAGCGCCCGCTGGGGGCGCTTCAGCGAGGCAGCGACTCTCAGGTGCCGCCGCGGGAGATTCCGGCCCGCTTGAGAATGGCCGCGGGAACTCCGACCTCTCGCCATGCGGAGTATGTGATTCCCTTGCGGCCGCTGTAGGAGACCCCAACCTCGACGAACGCGTTCTCGAGTTCGCTGATGTCCGTCGTTTCCGTCGGCGCGCTCAAGGCCCTCTCCAGGTCGATCCGCTCTTGAACGAGCTGCACTCGGCGTATCGGTGTGGCCGACTCCAGCGCTTCGCCGATCGCCTCAATCCGCTTCTGTATGGACTCGGCAGTACGCCTCCGACCGGGTCGAGCCCGATTCGATTCGAGGCCTTCGAGGTACGCGCCGACAGCCTTGTTCTCGGCACGGGCCCTGGCATTTGCGGCCTTGTGTTCGTCTGACATTTGTCGAACCACAGATTGCTCCTTCGTTATGTTCGAACTCAGAGACTCGAATGATACTCGTTTCTCACTCGGATATTCAACCATGGCCGCCACAACAGGCGTGTTCGGTCGATGTCTGGCTAGGGTTTCTGCCTCAACCACAGCGAGATTGGGAGTTGTTTTGGACACACCCACGCCCGCCTACTCGATAACGATCAAGGTCTCGCTGGGCAACCGCCCCGGGACGTTGGGCCGTTTTGCGACCGCGCTGGGCGACGCCGGCGGCAACATTGCTGCCATCCCGGGATTCGAGGCCAAGGGCCCGGTCGTGATGCGGGAGATCGATGTGTTGGCCAAGTCTCCCGACCACGCCCGGGAGATAGTCGACGCGGTCAGTCACCTCGACGGTGTCACTGTCCTCGACTGGTGGGACCGCACGTTCCGGCTCCACGAGGGCGGGAAGATCGAGGTGAACGCCCTGTGCCCGGTGGGCGACGCCCATGATCTGGCCATGGCGTACACGCCGGGCGTGGCCCGGGTGTGCACCGCGATCGAGCGGGAGCCGATGCTGCGCCATACCCACACCATCGTGAAGAACATCGTGGCGATCGTCACCGACGGCAGCGCGGTGCTGGGTCTCGGCAACATCGGCCCTGCGGCGGCCCTGCCCGTGATGGAGGGCAAGGCCCTGCTGTTCAAGGAGTTCGGCGGTGTGGATGCCTTCCCGGTGTGCCTCGATGTGGACACGCCCGACGAGCTCGTGGAGACTGTTGTCCGCATGGCGCCATCGTTCGGCGGCATCAACTTGGAGGACATTGCCGCGCCCGCTGCCTTCGAGATCGAGGAACGGCTGATCGACGCCCTGGATGTTCCCGTGTTCCACGACGATCAGCACGGCACAGCCATCGTTACCACGGCCGCGCTGAGGAACTCCCTCAAGCTGGTCGGCAAACAGGCGGGCGACGTGTCGGTGGTGATATCGGGCACCGGTGCGGCCGGTCTGGCTGTCGCCAAGATGCTCCATGATGCCGGTGTCGGCGAGATTGTGGGTGTCGACCGGCTCGGTGCGATCCATAGGGGCCGTGGTGGACTGCACGACGCCAAGCAGTGGTTCGCAACCAACACCAACCCCGATCAGAAGGCAGGCTCTGTCTCAGAGGTCATCCGCGGCGCTGATGTGTTTGTGGGGGTGTCTGCGCCGGGCCTGCTCGATGCCGATGACGTCCGGGCCATGGCCCGTGATCCGATCGTCTTCGCAATGGCCAACCCCGATCCGGAGATCCGACCAGAGGAGGTCGACGGGCTGGCCGCGATCATGGCCACGGGCCGGTCCGACTTTCCCAATCAGATAAACAATGTCCTCGCCTTCCCCGGCGTGTTCCGAGGTGCACTGGATGCCGGTGCCACGTGCATAACCGAACGGATGAAGGCGGCCGCGGCCAAAGCCATCGCCGAGGTGATCGACGACGAGGATCTGGACCGCAACTACATCATCCCGTCGGTCTTCGACAGAAGGGTCGCATCGCGGGTGGCGGGCGAGGTGGCCGCCTGCGCGGCGGTCGAGGGCTGCGTGCGGCCCGCGCCCCCGCCGGTTCCCTCCGACCTGTTGTGAGACGGGTGGACTACGGTTCGATCCGGCTCAGGTCGCGTACCGCGCCCTTGTCGGCGGAGGTGGCCATGGCCGCGTAGGCCCGCAGCGCGGTCGACACCTCGCGCCGGCGGGCACGCGGCCGCCAGCCTCCGGGGCGGGCGTCCTCCTGTTGCCGCCGCCGGGTGAGCTCGGCGTCGTCGATCCTCAGATTGACCGAGCGGTTGCCGATGTCGATGTCGATCATGTCGCCGTCGGTGATCAGGGCGATGGCCCCGCCCTCGGCCGCCTCGGGCGAGGCGTGCCCCATGGAGAGACCCGACGTGCCGCCGGAGAAACGGCCGTCGGTGAACAGCGCGCACTCCTTGCCGAGCCCGCGGGACTTGATGTACGACGTCGGGTACAGCATCTCCTGCATTCCGGGGCCGCCCCTGGGCCCCTCGTACCGCACGATCACCACATCACCGGGCTGGACCCCGCCCTCGGCGTCGAGGATCCCGTCGCAGGCCTCCTCCTGGCTCTCGAACACCCTGGCCGGCCCGGAGAACCGGTGGATCGACTCGTCGACGCCGGCGGTCTTGATGATGCAGCCGTCGACTGCGATGTTGCCGTAGAGAACGGCCAGGCCGCCGTCGGTGCTGTAGGCGTTGTCGACCGAGTGGATGCAGCCGTCGGCGCGGTCGGTGTCGAGCGTCGGCCATCTGGTGGCCTGGCTGAACGCCTCCTGGGTGGGTATGCCAGCAGGCCCGGCCCGGAAGAACTCGACGACCTCGCTGGAGGGGTCGCGCATCACGTCCCACACATCCAGGGCGTCGGCCAGGGTGGCCGAGTGGACCGTCGGGACCGAGGTGTCGAGCAGCCCGGCGCGGTCGAGCTCGCCCAGGATGCCCATGATCCCGCCGGCCCGGTGGACGTCCTCCACGTGGAACTCCTGCGTGGACGGGGCCACCTTGCAGATGTTGGGGGTGCTGCGGCTGAGCCGGTCGATGTCGGCCATCGTGAAGTCCACCTCGCCCTCGCGGGCCGCGGCCAGGATGTGCAGCACGGTGTTGGTGGAGCCGCCCATGGCGATGTCGAGGCGCATGGCGTTCTCGAAGGCGGTCCTGGTGGCGATCGAGCGGGGCAGCACCGACTCGTCGTCCTTCTCGTAGCAGCGCCGGGCCAGGTCGACCACTCGCCGCCCGGCCTCCAGGAACAGCTCGCGGCGGTCGGCGTGGGTGGCCAGCACCGTGCCGTTGCCGGGAAGCGACAGCCCCAGCGCCTCGGTGAGGCAGTTCATGGAGTTGGCGGTGAACATGCCCGAGCAGGATCCGCAGGTCGGGCAGGCCGAGCGCTCCATCTCCAGCAGGTCCTCGTCGCTGACCGAGCTGTCGCCGGCGGAGATCATCGGGTTGATCAGGTCGAGCTTGACGGTCACTCCGGCCAGCTTGGTCTTGCCCGCCTCCATCGGTCCGCCCGAGACGAACACGGTGGGGACGTTGAGCCGCATGGTGGCGATGAGCATCCCGGGGGTGATCTTGTCGCAGTTGGAGATGCACACCAGCGCGTCGGCGCAGTGGGCGTTCACCATGTACTCCACCGAGTCGGCGATGAGGTCGCGGCTGGGGAGGCTGTAGAGCATCCCGCCATGGCCCATGGCGATGCCGTCGTCCACTGCGATGGTGTTGAACTCCTTGGCCACCCCGCCCGCGGCCGCGATCTCGGCGGCCACGAGCTGGCCGAGGTCCTTCAGGTGGACGTGGCCCGGCACGAACTGGGTGAACGAGTTGGCCACCGCCACTATCGGCTTGTCGAAGTCGTCGTCGGTCATGCCGGTGGCCCGCCACAGGGCCCGGGC
>JAPOQG010000074.1 GCA_026710865.1 Acidimicrobiaceae bacterium | reverse complement strand
TGATCCTGAGTTGCCGTCGGCGTGTCTGCCGGGCGAGGAGCCGCTGGTTGATCTGGAGACGTGGGAGTAGGGTCGGCAAGGCGCTCGTTGCTGGGTCTTCGGACGGCGACTAGTCGGTCCAGCCGTCGGCTGCGCACACGTTGTGGAGCATGCATATGACTGGTGCGTTCTGCGAAGGGATCGGGTGGTGCGATCGTTTTGCTAGTATTGGGCACTTGATGGAACTCATCGACGTTGACGTGATCTGGCCTGTTGCGGGCCTCCCCGCGGCCGTGGATCGCCTCGCCTTGGCGGGTCCGGGCGTGCCTCTCTCTCTCTCTCTCTCTCTCTCTCTCTCTCTCTCTCTCGGAATTCTCGCGACGCTCTGATTGCGCGCTGCCCGCCAGGGGAGCGTGATGGGTGACCGGCGCCGGGCTCGGGCCGGCCGCGCCTGGGTTGTGATGCTGGTGTCGGCGGCGGCTGTTGTGGCGCCGGCCGCGTCACAGCCGGCGGCGGCTGGGAGCGCGGCTGCGGGCGGCGGGCCGGCGGCGGGCCTGGTCGAGGCGGTGGAGATGTCGGGGGTGTGGGGGCCGTCGCGGGTCAGCGTCGCCGAGAACGACTACGGGCGGGTGGCGACCTATTGGGCTTTGCCGCCGGCGGATCCCGACGAGGTGCGGTGGCGCCTGGCCGGCAGCGACGCCGCGCATTTCACTATCGATGATCCGCCGGGGGCGCTGCGTCTGCGGTCGGCGCCGGTCGGGCCGCAGCGCTGGCCCACAGCGGCCGACTTCGAGGCTCCCCGGGACGCGGACGCCGACAATGTCTATGAGGTGACCGTGGCCGCTTCGGCGCCGGGCGGCGTGGCGGCCAGTGTGGCGGTGGCGGTGACGGTGACCGACGTCGACGAGGCGGGCGAGGTCTCGTTGTCGACGGCGAGGCCGCGGGTGGGCGAGCCGGTCGCTGCGGCGTTGAGCGATCCCGATTCGGTGTCGGGGGAGGTGGGTTGGCGTTGGGAGCGCTCGGCGGGCCGCAACGCCTGGGCGCCGATCGAGGGCGCCGCGGCTGGTGTGTATGTGCCGTCCGCGGCCGACGCGGGCGAGCATCTGCGGGTCACCGCCGTCTACAGCGACCGCCACGGCTCGGACAAGACCGCCGCCGCGGCGTTCCACAGCGTGGTGCTGGCCGGTCTGCTGTCGGCTCTGTCGGTGTCCACCAGCGACTCCGATGCCGCCGCCGACGCCGCATCGGCGGGCGGTTCGGATGCGGGCGGTTCGGATGGGGGCGGTTCGGATGCGGGCGGCGGTGTGGATGCGTTGGCGCTCTGGCGCTTGCAGCGTCCGGGTTTCGATGCGCGGACGCTGCACTATTCGGTGGGCTGCGCCGACGACGACGTGATGACGCTGAGCTTCGCGGCGGCTGATGGGGCGAGCCGTTTGGCGGTCGACGGGGTGGTGTACCCGAATCCCGGCGCGGGCCGGCAGGTCGCCGCGGCGGTGCCGGTGGGCCGCGACAGCGACGTGGTGGTCTCGGTCACGAGCGGCGACGGCTCGGGCGCGGAGACCCGCTATGTGGTGCATTGCCTGGCGGCGGACATGGAGCCGTTCACGGTGCAGTCCTCGCCGGGGGCGACCGAGGAGCTGCTCCTGGTGGCCCGCAACACCGATCTGTTGATCCTCGACAGCAACGGCGTGGTGCGACGCCACATCGAGCTGGCCCCGGAGGACGCCCGGGCGTCGTTCCGGTTCTACCCCGACTGCGGCGACGGCGAGTTCTGCTACTCGTACACGATCAGGGCGCCGTACCCGCGCCACGTGATCTTGGACGAGGACCTCGAGATCATCGACGAAGAGGTGCTCACCGCAGCGCCGCTCACCCGCACCGGCACCCACGACTTCCGGGTGCTCGACGACGGCAGCTACCTGCTGATGGCGTTCGAGCCGGCGGTGCGCGACTTCAGCCATCTGACGTTCCCCGACGCCGACGGAGACCGGTTCGGCCCCGAGACCGAGTCGGCGGACTCGGCGATCCAGGTCGTCACCCCCGACGGCGAGCCGCTGTTGACGTGGAACTCCTATGACCACATGGCGCTGGAGGACTGCACCCACCACCGTTTCCCGCCCCGCAGTCCCGGCTGGGGGCAGATCAACTCGATCGGGGTGTACAACGGCGAGATCGTGGCCAGCTTCCGCGGCTGCAACCAGGTCCTGGGCATCGACCCGGCCACCGGCGAGGTGAACTGGCGGGTCGGCCCCACCAACTACGGCCACCCCGGCTTCGCGTCGCCGCGGCCCGGCCCGGCCCCGCTGCGCATCGTCGGCGACCCGCAGCGCCAGTTCTGCGGCCAGCACGCCGCCTCGGTGTCGCCGCAGGGCCGGCTGCTGCTCTATGACAACGGCGCCAACTGCTCGGTCGACCCCTGGACCGGCGAGAACCTGCTGCGTCCCGACCGCACCTACTCCAGGGCGGTGGAGTACCAGCTCGACTTCGACAGCGGCGAGGCGGTCTATGTGCGCGAGCACTCCCTGGGCGGCGCCGC
>JAPOQG010000077.1 GCA_026710865.1 Acidimicrobiaceae bacterium | reverse complement strand
GGCCGTCGCAGTCGCCGCACGGCTGCTCGATCATCTCGCCCAGGCCGCCGCAAAGATCGCACGCCCCGGCCGTCACCATCTGGCCCAGCATCGACTGGCGCACCTTGCGCACCTGGCCGGAGCCACCGCACTGCGAGCACCGCACCGGCGACGTGCCGCTCTCGGCGCCGCTGCCGTCGCAGGACTCGCAGCGCACCGCGGTGCGCACGCTCACCTCCCGCTCCGCGCCGAACACCACGTCGCTGAGGTCGAGGTCGACGTGGGTCTCCAGATCCTCGCCGGGGGGCGGCCCGTTGTGCCTCGGCGACGAGCCGAAGCCGCCGAAGGGCGAGTCGGAGCCGAAGAAGGCGTCGAAGAGGTTGCCCAGCCCCCCGCCGAAGGGATCGGCGGCACGGGCCGCGTTGGGGTCGTCGGTGCCGAAGCGGTCATACAGGGAGCGCCGCTCGGCGTCCGAGAGCACCTCGTAGGCCGCGCTCACCTCCTTGAAGCGTGCCTCGGCCTCGGGATCGCCGGGGTTGGCGTCGGGATGGTACCGGCGCGCCATCTTGCGGTAGGCCCGCTTGAGCTCCTCGTCGGTGGCGTCGCGGTCGACGCCGAGAGTCTCGTAATGGTCCGCCATCTACAGGCCTTCCAATGCCCGGTCGAGACCGACCATCTCTACGATTCGCTCAAAGCGGATCCCAGCCGGCTGCTCACCTCGGCCACCGCCGAGAGCGCCTGCGGGTAGTCCATCCTCGTCGGCCCGATCACCCCGATGGTCCCGCCGCCGCTGCCGTCCGTGCTGTACGGGGCCAGCACCAGCGAGCAGTCCGCCAGCGAGGCCACGCCGGTCTCCTCGCCGATGGCCACCCGCAGACCCCTGTCGAGCACCCTGCGCATCACCGTGACCACCACCAGCTGCTTCTCCAGCAGGCCCAGAACCTCGCTCAACTGCTCGACGGCGTCGAAGGCGGCCGCCAGCTTGGAGGTCCCCCCGACGAACACCTCGTGGTGGGCCCGGGCCTCCCGCAGCGCGGCGAGGGCCGCGGCCAGGAGCCTGTCGTCGGGCTCGTCGCACTCCCCGATGTCGGCCAGGGTCCGCCCGACCACCCGCCGGGCCAGCCGCCGGGAGGCGTCGGCCACCACCTCCGGCGACGTGTCGACGGGCACCTCGATCGTGCGCTTCTCGATGGCGCCGTTGGACATGACCGCCACCACCATCACCGTTCCCGCGGCCAAGTCCACCAGCTGGGCCGAGCGGACGGTGGCCGCCGCCGGGCTGGGGGCGACCACCACCGCGGTCCAGTCGGTCAGATCCGACAGCAGCCCGGTGGTGTCGCTCAGGATCGACTCGAAGCCGCCATGGGAGACCGAGAAGAACTCGTTCACCTGCCGGCGGTCGACGGCGTCGAGAGTGGGAGCGGGCGAGCGCCGGCGCCACTGGTCGACGAAGAAGCGGTAGCCCTTGACCGTGGGCACCCGGCCCGCGCTGGTGTGGGGCTGGACCAGGTACTGCTGGTCGGACAGCGCGGCCATCTCGCTGCGGACCGTGGCCGGCGACGCGTCGACTCGCCGCGAGCGCGCCACCCGGGCCGAGCCCACCGGCTGGGCGGTGCGGATGTACTCCTGAACGACGGCGTAGAGGATGGCGGCCTTGCGGTCGTCGAGCATGGCGGAGATGCTACCCGTCCAGCGTGAGAGCCGAGATGAAGGCCTCCTGGGGAATGTCGACCTGCCCGATGCTCTTCATCCGCTTCTTGCCCTGCTTCTGCTTCTCGAGGAGCTTGCGCTTGCGGGTGACGTCGCCGCCGTAGAGCTTGGCCGTGACGTCCTTGCGGTACGCCTTGACGGTCTCGCGGGCGATTATGCGTCCGCCGATGGCCGCCTGGATGGGCACCTCGAACTGCTGGCGGGGTATCAGCTCCCGCAGGCGTCCGGCCATGGCCCGGCCGTAGGCGTAGGCCCTGTCGCGGTGCACCACGGTGGAGAAGGCGTCCACCGCCACGCCCTGCAGCAGCACGTCCACCTTCACCAGGTCGGCCTCGTCGTAGCCGTCGGGCTCGTAGTCGAGGCTGGCGTAGCCCTGGGTGCGGCTCTTGAGCTGGTCGAAGAAGTCGAT
>JAPOQG010000316.1 GCA_026710865.1 Acidimicrobiaceae bacterium | reverse complement strand
CCACTTCCTCGCCGCTGATGGTCTCGTGCTCCAGCAGCGCTCGGGCCACCAGGTCGAGGCCGTGGCGGTACTCGGTGAGGGTCGACCGGCACCGGTCCTGCTGGTCGCGCAGGATGCGCTCGATCTCCTCGTCGATCACCCGGGCGGTGTCGTCGCTGTAGTCGCGGGTCTGCATCAGGTCCTCGCCCAGGAACACCTGGCCCTGGGGGCCCCAGGCCATCGGTCCGAGCTTGTCGGACATGCCCCACTCGCGCACCATCGACTTGGCCAGCGCGGTGGCCCGCATCAGGTCGTCGGCGGCGCCGGTGCTGACGATGCCGAACACCAGCTCCTCGGCGATCCGGCCGCCGAACATCACCACCAGCCGGTCGAGGATGTAGTCGCTGCGGTAGATGTGGCGGTCCTCCTCGGGCAGTTGCATGGTCAGCCCGAGCGCCATCCCGCTGGGGATGATGGTGACCTTGTGGAGCGGGTCGGCGGTGGGCAGGACCGCGGCGCACACTGCGTGGCCGGCCTCGTGGTAGGCGATGGCCTCCTTCTCGTCGTCGGAGAGGGCCAGCGACTCCCGCTTCTGGCCCATGATGACCCGGTCCCGGGCCTGCTCCACATGGCGGGCCGCGATCTCCTCCTCGCCGTCGCGCACCGCGTACAGGGCGGCCTCGTTGATGAGGTTGGCCAGGTCGGCGCCGCTCATCCCCGGCGTGCCCCGGGCCACCACGTTGAGGTCGAGGTCCTCGGCGGTGCGCTTGCCCTTGACGTGCACCTCGAGGATGGCATGGCGGTCCGAGAGCTCGGGCAGGGGCACCACCACCTGGCGGTCGAAGCGTCCCGGGCGCAGCAGGGCGGGGTCGAGGATGTCGGGCCGGTTGGTGGCCGCCATCATCACGATGCCCTCGGAGCCCTCGAACCCGTCCATCTCCGAGAGCATCTGGTTGAGGGTCTGCTCGCGTTCATCGTGGCCGCCGCCGAGGCCCGCGCCCCGCTTGCGTCCGATGGAGTCGACCTCGTCGATGAAGATGATGGCCTTGCCCATCTTGCGGGCCGACTCGAACAGGTCCCGCACCCTGCTGGCGCCCACCCCGACGAACATCTCCATGAAGTCGGAGCCCGTCACCGACAGGAACGGCACGCCGGCCTCGCCCGCCACCGCCTTGGCGATGAGCGTCTTGCCCGTGCCGGGGGGACCCACCAGCAGGACGCCCTTCGGGACCCTCGCGCCGATCTCCGCGAAGCGCTCGGGCATCTTCAGGAAGTCGACTATCTCGGTGATCTCCTGCTTGACGCCGTCGTAGCCCGCCACGTCGTCGAAGGTGGTTCCGGGCCGCTCGGTCGAGTAGGTCTTGGCCCGGCTCCGCCCGATCGACATGATGCTGCCCATCTGCCCCTGCGCCCGGCGCTGCATCCACCAGAAGAACAGGATGAGCAGGCCGATCGGCAGCAGCAGCGGCAGGATCGACAGGAAGAAGTTGGTCTGGGGCGTGTCGTAGCGGAACTCCGGCACGTGCTGGTTGATCAACGCCGTGTCGGCGTCGGGGAGCGGCAGCGGTCCGTTGGAGACGTACTCGGTGCCGTCGCGGGCGGTCGCCTTGATGCTGCCGCTGTTGTTGTTGTAGGTGCCCTGGACGATCTCGTCCGCGGTGACCCGGACGAGGAAGTCGGGGTAGGAGATCTCGGCTCCGGACTCGTCGGGCAGCATGGTGGTGGCCATGAAGACCGCGATGACTGCGCCGATCATCAACCAGATGACCAGGCGGGAGCGCCGCTGGGTCTCCGGCCGGGGCGGGGGGGTCGGCGGTCGGTTACGCTTGCGGTCCGGATTCTGGGGCGGCGGCGGAGGCGGCGGGCTGTCAGCCACGATGCCAGACTAGTCCGGTACGGTTGCAATCCATGCGGCCCTCGATGCCGGCCACGACACGGCTCACTTGGGCGGCAGCCGGATGGGCCGCGGGGTTCGTCGCCAGCATTGCGGCCACCGTCGTGGCCCTCATCGTGCTGCCCTCTGCCGGTGACTCCGGAGCCAGCGGCGAGGAGCTGCTGCAGGAGTTGTCGATGGTGGGCCTCGTGGCGCTGCAGGTGCCGCTGTGGCTGGGCCTGCTCGGCACGCCCCTGCTGGCCCGTCGCTACGGCCTCGACTGGCGCAGCCAGATCCGGTGGCGGATGCGGGCCATCGACGTGGTGGTCGGCACGGGGATCGGGCTCGCTCTCCAGCTCGTGGTCGTGCCGCTGATGTACTGGCCCATATTCCGGATCTTCGGGGACTTGGACGTCGAGGGGCCGGCCCGCGAGCTGAGCGAGCTGGCCGGTACCCCGCTGGAAGTGGTCCTGCTCGTCGTGATGACGGTGCTGTTGGCCCCCCTAACCGAGGAGGTGTTCTTCAGGGGCTTGCTGCAGGGGGCGCTGCAGGACCGGCTCGGGCCGGTCTGGGCGGTCTCCATCGCGTCGGTGGCCTTCGGGATCACCCACTTCCAGGTGGTGCAGCTCCCGGCCCTGGTGCTGGTGGGGGT
>JAPOQG010000081.1 GCA_026710865.1 Acidimicrobiaceae bacterium | reverse complement strand
TCGGCCGCGAGCCTGGCCCTGACCGACGCGTCCATCAGTACCTCCCCGGAGGCGAACCGGCGCCCGGTCCATGTCTTTCCGCTCGCCCTCGGGCCCTCGATCAGCACCGCCGGGGAGGACCGCAAGGCTTCGCCCATCTCCTCGTCCACCACTCTCGGCAGATACGTGTCCGGGACTGTCACGAGGGCACCACGGCCGCCGCCGCGGTCGAATACTCCTGCTCCACAGCAGGCAGCCTAACTGACTACCCCATATATGGGGTGATCATGTCCCCATATATGGGGCAGCTCCCTCTCCACATGGTTTCTCCTTGCCTTCATGGAGCCCCATGGCGGAGGTCAAGCCTTGCGGCTTGACATGACCGGGGTTGTCCCCGCGGTATGGCGCCATGAACACGTCGACCGCAACGCCTTCAATGACAGCGTTCATCTGGTCTTTGACGGCGGTGCCGGCCACCGCTGTTGCAGCCGTGGAGCAGAGCCTCCTGTAGAGATGCTCGCCTGAGAACGACTTGTAGGTCATGTAGTCGAGGTCATAGGACACCCGGTGGCGCAGATGCATCGCCAAAGCCGTCCCGCCGACCAGCGCGCCGCGGATGTTCTTGACGGCCTTGGCAAGCAGGGGCCAAACCGCCCGAGCGTCGGGGCCGATCACGTCGGTGTAGGCGTCAAGGTCAGCCACAGGACCGGTGCTTGATGGCTGTGTCGAGGCGCTCAGCGAGCCGACCAGCGTCGTAGCCTCGCATGGATCTGAGTTGACGAAGCGTCGAGACCGGCAGCCTGTCGAGTGCCCAGATGCGCGCCGGTTCGTCGGGGCCGCCTATGAGCGTGTCGGCTATGTGGAGCGCATCGTCAGGCAGCCGCAGCCGGGACGCGCATTCCCCGGACCAGAACAGGTACCAGAATTCCGGCGGGACCGTCTCGGGAGGGCTCTCGGGCTCGGTTGGGGCGAGCCATCCGATCTGCGGCAGGGCATCGAGAGTCTGTTCGCTCATCACCAGCCGCCAAAGCCGCGCCCGGCGCGGCGCGTAGCCCCACATGACCGTCTCCTGGGAGCTCTCCACGAACCCTGCGTCACGCAGACGGCGCAGGCATCGCCTCGCGTGCGACGCTGACAGGCCGCAGTCGGCGGCGACTCGATCTGCGGCGGCCCCCGCGAGACGGGTACGCAGCGCCCGCAGCACTCGCCGGTGGCCATCAGCGAGTCCGGTGAGAGGCCCCGACAGCGCCGGGCCCGGCCCAGCCGCGAGCAACGCGGCGAGCCGCTCGGTGCCCGGTCCCAGTCCGGTGCTCTCGACCGTGCGTAGGATTCTGCGGCGGGTGGACGCACTCATTGCGCGCTCCTGGCGCACAGGCGCGCGCTACTTGAAGAGGTGTTGATACCGGTCGCAGGCGTCTTCCAGTGATGGTGGCAGGGGAGGACTCTGGTGCTGCCCTCGACAGATCTGGACGAGCCTTTCGGCATGGGCGTCACAGTCCTTCACCCGAGCCAATCGCGGGTAACCGCGAGTCGCTTCGTCAACGTCTTGGCCGTCGAGGAATGCGAACCAGGTCTCGATGCTCCATGTGGGCACACCTATGAGCACATTGTCTGCGTCGCCGGGAGTGTCGATGCCACGCTGTGCGCAGGCATCGTCGAGGGAGGAGCGGCGACCGGCCAGGCCCTGGTCGTCGCCGTCGATCATCACGATCAGCCGCACGCGTTCCCGGCCCTTCGCACGAACAGCTTGAAGTTCCGTTGGGAACTGCTCGCGAACGAACTGTTCAGCCGAACCGCGCCCGTGTGGTGACTTGTGGACCCGAAAGTCTCGCAGGCTCCAGCCGTGTTTGCACAGGAATCGCTTCACGAAGGCCTCGTGCTGGCGATCTTCGCATAGCAGCACGACGCGTACGCTCCGGCTCACCGCTCCCAGCCCCGCGCCACCAGTTCGGACAGCTTGAGGCCGCAATCTGGCAAGTCGGGCGCATTGAGCCGGGTGACAGAGACCGCCGACGCGTCTCGGCGCAGCAACAGCCCATTGTCGGATCCCAGGTAATCGATCAACTCCGGATGGTGCGAGCAGATGACGGCTTGGGCCGGTGTCTCCTCGCACAGTTCGACGAGGGCCATGAGCCACGGCTGTATCTCAGGAAGCGCTACGAAGTTGTCGGGCTCGTCCAGAAACAGCACGGTGCCTGCCTCCGGATCGCGGAGATGCAGAAGCGCATACAGCACAACAAGCGCCCTCTGGCCGTCGGACAACTCACCGAAGCGGAGCTTGAACCGCCTTGGGCCGCCGTCTAGCGCGGCCCCATCGGTGTGGAAGTCCAGCATCAGCGCCCGTTGGTCGAGGCCCGCCTGCTGGAGGTGCACGTTGTCGAACCCCTCGACGACGGATCGCAGCGCCTCCACGTGGGAGCGTACCGAGCCGGGATTCTCCTGGACCGCGTGACGGTACCAATCCACAAAGTTCTCGGCGTGACGGCCGAGGTACTCGGCCTCGCGCTCCGACTCAGTGACGAGCAGTGCCGGACGTATGGAGCACACGACCGTCGATTGCACGATCTCCATGAAGGTCGTGAGCCGGGTGTTAGCGGGCTGGGGCGCGACGCGGGCAAGCGCCGATTCGCTCCAGTCGGCCCGGTAGGCGGGACCTTCGGAGCCGTCGTCCCGGTAGAGCCTCACCTCTCCTAGGTCGCAACGGAACAGTGTGTCGTCATGCGAGGTCAGACTCTCCTCGACGATGCGCGACTGTCTCTCATCGAGCGTGTGCTGGACCTTGAGCCGGTAGCGATAATTCTCGCCGCGGGCGCTCACGTCTATCTCGAACAACTGCTCGCGACCGGCCTGCCATCGCGTCAGTGTCGAGGGATGAAATGTGATCCGGTCGTTGATCTTGGCCTCGCCGGCAAGCAACTTCCGGAGCCCGAACACAACATCCAGAACCGCTGTCTTGCCAGAGCCGTTCGCGCCCACAAGCAACGACGTCTCACCCAAGCGCAACTCAAAGTTGACAAGGCACCGGTAGTTGTGGATGTAAATCCGATCGTACACGCCCCAATCGTATCCTGACGTGGCCCTTCTCCTGATGAGCACAACCTGCGCCAGTCGATCAGCCGACGCGCGGACCAGGGCGCGGACATCGACCAACTACCGAATCTTGAGGCTGGATCCAACCAACTCGGCGGTCGGCAGCCGGCGCGCACCGTCATGGCGATCTCCAAGGTCTGTGTTCAGCGTCTTCGCATCGACAGTCGACCCCCAGACGTCGGGCTCGGTGCCTACCCGCTCGTGAACCTGCGCGAGGCCCGAAACGCGGCGTTTGACAACAGCCGCGCCGTTGCTCACGGCATCGACTCGGGTCGCGCCGGTACCCCACCGTCGCCCACGCGCTCGAAGCCATGATCGCCGCGCACTCAGCGACTCGCTAACCCTGTATCATCCCTTTGCTGTGGGCGCGGAGGGACTCGAACCCCCGGCCTCTTCCTTGTAAGGGAAGCGCTCTGAACCACCTGAGCTACGCGCCCGAGGCTGTGAGCCTAACCCCCGCCGTCGTGTTGGGAATGGGGCTGTGGCGCCGGCAGTCAACCGGCGACCGCAGGTCCGCTCAACGACTCCCAGACCGCGAGCAGTTCTTCTGCCAGCGGCGGTGGCGCGGCCACCGGAGCCCGGCGGCTCTGGTGATCGAGCACCACCAGGTCGCGGCCCAACCCGTCGCGAACCTCGACACCCGCCTCGGTGCACACCAGCAGGGCGCCCAGGTAGTCCCATGAGCCCAGGCCGCTGACGGAGAAGTCGAGGTAGCCGTCGAGGCGCCCGGCCGCGACCGCGCACAGCTCCAGCGCGGCCGCGCCCAGCGTGCGGTACTGGGCCCAGCCTCCCCGCCCCGGCGGCCAGCCGTTGATGCCCACGACGCACTCGGACAGGGGCTTCGCCCCAGGCGGCTGCAGCGCTTCCCCGCCGCAGCGGGCCCCGCCGCCGCGCGTCGCCTCGAACCGCTCGCCGCAGCCATGGTCGTGGACCACCGCGGCCAGAGGTCCTTGCCCGTCGACGACGCAGATGCTGGTGGCGAAGTAGCGGATGCCCCGAGACGCGTTGGTCGAGCCGTCCACGGGGTCGAGCACGGCCACGGGGCCATCGCCGGGCTCCGAGCCGCTCTCCTCGCTGAGGACTCCCAGCCCCGCCGCTCTCAGCACTTCGGTGGCGGCCGCGTCCGCGGCCAGGTCGAAACCGAACTGGCCGTGCTTCAGGCCCGTGGGGCCCCAGTCGCGGCAGCCGGCCAGCGCCGCGACCACGGCGTCGACGGCCTCGTTCAGAGTGTCGAGGAGGTCCTGGGGCATGGCTGACAGTGAACCAGGACACCCGGTCGAGTCACACCCGCGGATCTTTGGGCTATAGCGGCACCGCGGCGGCGCTCAGATCGTGTATACACGTCCGGAGCGGGAAGCAGTCTCGCCGTGTCCGACCGTCGTGGCACGATGTAGCTGAGTCAAATCCGAAGCAAAGGGGATCCGGGTGTCGCTGATCGATCTGCACGGGTTCGTCGCCAACCTCAAGGACCACGTGTCCGAGCATGGCTTCCACGTACACGGCGACCGCCATTTCGTGGAGACGTACTCGAACCGCCAGACCTGGGAGGTCGACCTGCACCCCGACGACGCGTGCGGCGGGCCGCTCGACATGGTGCTCTGCGTCGAGGCCGAGGCCCGCACCCTGTTGACGTTCGAGGACGACATCAACAGCCGCCCCGAGGACGAGGACCCCGACGACGCCATCACCGTGCCGATGACGCTCAGCTTCGTGCTGCCGCCGCTGCACCTGGGCCCCGACCTTCTGGTGCTGGCAACCGATCTGGCTGCCATCGGGGGCCCCGAGCTGCCGCTGCAGGTGTCGTCGGTCGACCGGGTGGCGGCCGTCACCGACGCCGCGGAGCGGACCGTCAACATCGACGGCCGCGTCGAGGTGGCCTTGAGCCGGATCTATCTCGGCCAGGACCTCGAGGTTCTCTGCGACATGCTCGACCGGGCCCGCAGTGTCTGCGAGTTCCTGCTCGACCGGGCCCCCGCCTGGCTGGGCGATCTGTAGGACCCCCGCGGCCTCTCAGGAGGCGGTCGTCTTGCGCAGTGCCTCCAGCGCGTTGTCGGCGTGGAGGCGCATGTTCAGTTCTGAGCGCACTGTCCGCAGCACCGTGCCGTCCCGGTCGATCACGAACGTCTTGCGCTTGTTGGGCAGGGGGCGCCGCCGGATCACGCCGAAGCTCTGAGCGATGTCGCGGCCCGGGTCCGACAGCAGCGGGAAGCCCAGGGCGTTGGCGTCATCGAATTCGCGTTGCCGATCCACCTGATCGGCGCTGACTCCCACGATGCTGGCCCCGAACTCGGCGAATTCGGTCGACAGGTCGCGGAAGTGGCAGCTCTGGCGGGTTCAACCGGCGGTCATCGCTTTGGGGTAGAAGTACATGACGACGGGGCCGACCTCGAGCAGGTTGCGCAGCGTCACCGGGTTGCCGTGCTGGTCCAGCGCCTCGAAGTCGGGCACCCGTTCTCCCACCTTCATTGCCGTCCTCCCTGGGCCGCGACGCGCCATCCGGCCTGCGCGCCATTATGGCCCGTCGTCGAAAGACCTATCGAAGCGGCGACCCGGTCGGCGTGGAAGTCGGCGTCGCCCCATGTGCGGGCCAGCGCCCAGGACCGCTTGAGGTAGAGGTGCAGGTCGTGCTCGGTCGTGTAGCCGATGGCGCCGTGGCACTGGAGGGCGGCCCGGCCGGTTGCCGCGGCTGCCTGTCCGGTCAGCCACTTGGCCTGCGAGACGGCCCGGCCGGCGTCGGGCTGGTGGTGGGCGACGGCGTGAGCGGCGTACAGCACCGCCGGGGCGGCGAACTCGATGCCGAGCCGGGCGTTCGCCAGGTGGTGCTTCACCGCCTGGAAGCTCCCTATCGGCTTGCCGAACTGGTGGCGCTGCGAGGCGTAGTCCACGGTGAGCTCCAGCATGGCCCGACTCAGTCCGAGCAGTTCGGCCGCGGCGCCGAGCACGCCCCGATCGAAGGCCGCGGCCATCGTTGAGGGATCCTCGGTGACGGGACGGCCGGCGGCTCGGGGCCGGACCCGCCCGCAGTGCCGGGAGGCATCCACGGTCTCCACCGGTTCGACGTCCACCTCGTGGGCCTCGAACAACCGCAGCCCGCGGCCCGAGACCAGCAGGAAGGCTTCGGCCACTCCGGCCGAGGGCACGACGCTGCCGGGGCTAGCGGGCGCGGCGACGGTGGTCTCCCCCGCCGCGCCGGGATCAGCAGCCAGCAGCGGTCCGGCCGTGCCGAGGTCGGTGGCCACCATCGGACCGGACACGCCGAGGGCTTCGGCGAATCCGGCCGAGGGCACGACGCTGCCGGGGCTAGCGGGCGCGGCGACGGTGGTCTCCCCCGCCGCGCCGGGATCGGCGGCCAGCAGCGGTCCGGCCGTGCCGAGGTCGGTGGCCACCATCGGGCCGGACACGCCGAGGGGTGCGGCCACCAGGGCGGTCTCCGTCAGCGGGTGGGGCATGGCTGCCCGGCCGGCCTCCTCCAGCACCGGCACCAGGTAGGTCTCGTCGAGCCCCAGACCCCCGTCGGACTCTGGCACCAGGACGGCGAGCGCGCCGGCCGCGGCCAGGGCCCGCCATGGCGCTGGGTCCGGCGCAGCCGTCCAGGCTGCCCGCACCGCCGCGGGCGGGCACAGTTCATCGAGCAGATCCCGCGCCGTGGAGCGCAGCGCCTCGCGGTCCTCGTCGAGCGCGAACCTCATCGCGGCCCGGTCTCTCGCCGTGGGAGCCGGCCCGGGGCTTGTCCGCCGGCGTCGAGCGCGAGCCTCATCGCGGCAGGCCGAGGACTCGTTCGGCGACGATGTTGCGCTGCACCTCGTTGGTCCCCGCGTAGATCGGACCGGCCAGCGAGAACTGGTGTCCCTTGCTCCAGGGCCCGTCGAGCTCCGCGTCGGATCCCAGCAGGTCGAGGGCGATCTCGTGCAACTCGATGTCGAGTTCCGACCACCAGATCTTGGCCAGGCTGGCCTCGGATCCCAGGTCACGGCCGTCGAGAAGGGAGGTCACCGTCTGCAGGGTCTGGAGGCGGTAGGCGTCGACCCGCATCCATGCAGCCGCGATGCGCCGCCGCATGGCCGGGTCCGCGCCGCGCTCGGCGCACAGCTCGAGAAGGCCGGCCGCGGTCGCCTGGTAACGGCCGGGCGAGCGCAGCAGCCCGCGCTCGGTGCTGGCCGCCGACACCGCCACGCGCCAGCCCCGGTCCACCTCTCCGAGGACAACGCCGCCGCCGACCGCATCGTCGGCCAGGAACGCGTCGGTGAAGAACACCTCGGCGAAGCCCTCATCGCCGTCGAGGCGGCCGAACCCTCGCACCGTGATCCCGTCCAGGTCGAGCGGCACCAGCAGGTAGGTGAGGCCGCGGTGGCGCTCCGAGTCGGGGTCCGAGCGGAACAGCCCGAAGAGGTGGGTGCAGAACGCGCCCCGGGTGGTCCAGGTCTTCTGCCCGTCGAGCACCCAGCCGCTGTCGGTCCGTCGGGCCCGGCTGGACACCCCGGCCAGGTCGCTGCCCGCATTGGGCTCGGACCAGCCCTGGCACCACAGGTCCTCCGAGGCGGCGATGCGGGGCAGAAGGAAGTCCTTCTGGTCCTGCGTGCCGTGCTCGAAGACCGACGGCGCCAGGATCTGGATCCCGTTCTGGGTGACCCGCTGGGGGGCGCCTGCCCGCCAGTACTCCTCCTCGAAGATCAGCCAGTCCCACAGGGTGCCGTCACGCCCGCCGTAGGCGCTGGGCCACGAAACCGCCGACCAGCCCGCCTCGAACAGGCGACGCTCCCACAGCAGCTGCTGCTCGAAGCCCTCACGAGTGTCGCCGGAGAGCTCCGTGCCGATCTCAGCCCGCCAAGCAGCCAGATTGTGCTCCAGCCACTGCCGCAACTCCAGACGGGTCTCGTCCTGCTCCGA
>JAPOQG010000114.1 GCA_026710865.1 Acidimicrobiaceae bacterium | reverse complement strand
CTGCCCCCCGAACAGGTAGCGGAACTTCGCCGCCTGGTTGACGATCTCGTCCATAGCGCCCAGCGTGAACTCGACGAAGCTCATCGACGCCACCGGGCGCAGTCCCGCGGTGGCGGCCCCCACCGCCACGGCCACGATGATCGCCTCCGAGATGGGCATGTCCATGACCCGGCGCGGCCCGAACTCGTCCACCAGGCCGCGGAACTGGCCGAAGTTGCCGCCCCACGAGATGTCCTCGCCCAGCGTGAAGACCCCGCCGTCTTCTCTCATGGCCCGGGCCATCGCATCGACGGTGGCCTGACCGAAGGTCATCCGGCGGGTCTGGGGGGCCTCCCCGGCACCAGTGGCGTCGGCTGCGTCGCCCGGTTCTGCGCCGACGTGGACCGGTGGCGGCCGAGCCGGAGTGAACACGTCGTCGAGGGCAGTGTCGGGCTCGGGCAGGGCACCGTCTTCGGCCCGGCGCTCGGCCTCGCCGACCACCCCGGCGGCGTGCTCCCACACCGCGGCGCGCTCGTCCTCGTCCAGCCAGCCTCGCTCGACCAGCACCGCCTCCCAGCGCCCTATCGGATCGCGGTCGCGGTGCTCGTCCACCTCGGCGGCGTCGCGGTACACCTCGGCGTCCCCCACGTAATGGCCGCCGAACCGGTAGGTCTCCATGTTGAGCAGCGTTGGCCCGGAGCCGGCGCGGGCCCGGGCGACTGCCCGCGCGGCCGCAGCCGCCACCGTGCCCACGTCGTTGCCGTCGACCGTCTCGCCGGGCATGGAGTAGGCACCGGCCCTCACGGCCAGGTCGTCCACCGAGGTGGTGCGCTGCCGCGCCGTGAACTGCGCGTACTGGTTGTTCTCGCACACGAAGACCACACCGAGACGGTGCAGCGAGGCGAAGTTGAGGGCCTCATGGAACGTGCCCTTGTTGATCCCGCCGTCGCCGAAGAAGCACACCGCGACCTTGTCGGCCCCCCGGTAGCGGGCCGACAGGGCCGCCCCGGACGCGATCCCGAACCCGCCGCCGACGACGCCGTTGGCGCCCAGCATCCCAAGGGAGAAGTCAGCGACGTGCATCGAGCCGCCCCGGCCCCGGCACGCACCGTCGGCCCGCCCGTACAGCTCGGCCATCAGCGCGGCCGGAGCCATCCCCTTGGCCAGGGCGTGGCCGTGGCCGCGGTGGGTCGAGGTGATGTAGTCGTCGGGCCGCAACTGCGAGCACACACCGGCCGCGATGGCCTCCTGGCCCAGGTAGGTGTGCACGAAGCCGGGGAGCTTCCCGGCGGAGAACAGCGCCTCGACCCGGCTCTCGAACACCCTGATCATCACCATCGTCCGGTGCAGGGCCAGAGCCTCGGACCGGTCCATCCCCGTCGGTGCCATGTTCACTGGGCGGTGTAGCCGCCGTCGACGGCCAGAATCTGACCGGTCACCATCGCCGACGCCGGCGAGGCCAGGAAGACCACCGCACCCACCATGTCGGAGGGCTCGGCCAGCCGGCCCAGCGGGGTACGGCTCTCGAAACGGTCCTTCAACTCAGGCTCGGTCTCCCACAGGCGGCGTACCAGCTGCGTGCCCACGTGCCCGGGCGAGATGGCGTTGACCCTGACGTTGTGCGGGGCCCATTCCACCGCCAGGGTGCGGGTCATCTGCACGACCCCGCCCTTGGAGGCCTGGTATCCCACGCTGCCGGCGAAGCCGACCTCTCCCAGGATCGACGCGATGTTGACGATGGAGCCGCCCTGGGGCTGTGCCG
>JAPOQG010000086.1 GCA_026710865.1 Acidimicrobiaceae bacterium | reverse complement strand
GCTGCCGTCGATGGTGCAGGTGAGCCGCAGCGACCCCGTCTACATGGCACACGCCTATCTCACCAAGGTGCCGGTCGCGGCGATCATCCCGTTCATCGAGACATTCACCGAGCCCGGAGACATTGTTCTCGACCCCTTCGCGGGCTCGGGGATGACAGGCGTCGCCGCGCTCGTCGCCGGCCGTCGGGCGCTGCTCTACGACGTGGCCGTCCTGGGCCGCCATATCGGTTCCAACTATGTGAGCCTCGTCGACCCCGAGCTTCTGCATGAGCGCGGCGAGCAAGTGATGGACCACGCCCGACAGCGCGTAGGGGACGTCTACGCCGTGGGCTGCGATGCGTGCGAGCGTCCGGCCCAGCTCGCGAAGACGGTGTGGTCGGCAGTCGTCCAATGCGGCGCCTGCCGAGCGTCCGTCAACTACTACCACTCGTTGGAGGACGCGGCCTGGCGCCGCGACCGCATGACATGCCCGCAGTGCGGCGCTGCGGTCAGCAGCCGGAGTCGGCGGCTGTCCGAGGAGCCGGTGCTCGACTCGATCTCATGTAGCTGCTCGCGTACCCAGCGCGAGCAGCGCTGGAGCGAGCCGCTGCACCGATTGGACGCGGCGGGACTGCGCTGGCCCGACGCCGCGATCGACGAGACGCGCCAGATGTACGCCGCGTCCGCCCTGGGACGCCACGGCCTGACTTCGACCGCGGCCTTCTACTCGCGTCGCAACCTGTGCGTGCTGGCCTCGTTGCGGGACGCCATCGGCGATGTCCCCGAGCCGGAGCTTCGCGCCAAGCTGCTCTTCTCATTCACTGCAGTGCTCACTAGGGCCAGCAAGCGCTACCAATGGTCCCGACAGCGCCCGCTCAACGCGGCGAACGCCAACTACTACGTAGCACCGGTGTTCTACGAATGGAACGTGTTCGACCTCTTCGCCCGCAAGGTGCGGGCTGCGATCCGCTCCGACGACTGGATCAAACACAACAGGGGCGCAGCCGCGGTGTACGACAGCGCCCGAGGCCCCGACGTGGCCTACGAGATCGCGAGTGCCGACCGCCTTCCCCTGGCGGACAACTCTGTGGACTACGTGTTCACCGACCCGCCCTTCGGCTCCAACATCTTCTACTCGGACATGAACCTCTTCCAGGAGGCATGGCTCGACGCCACGACCGACCCCGGCACAGAGGCCGTCGTCGACCGTTCCAGCACCCATGGGCCGCGTCGAACCGCCGAGCGCTACGAGGCAATCCTCACCGGCGCACTCAGGGAATGCCGACGAGTCCTCAAACCGGGCGGACACATCACGGTGTTGTTCGGCAACAGCTCCGGCACCATGTGGCAACTCCTGCAACGTGCCGTGGCCGCGGCCGGGCTAGAAGTGGCCCCGGAGCTGATCTCGGTACTCGACAAGGGCCAGCGCTCCGTGAAGGGGCTCGCCTCAGGCTTCGAGAACGTTGCCACCCTCGATCTGATGCTCACCCTGCGGCCAGCGCTGCGCGCGCTAGGCCCCGTGCAAGCGCCGCCAGCCAAGGTCGTCGAGAGCCTGGTCGACGGGCTTCTGGCCGACGACGCGGCCATGAGTCCCAGCCGCCTGTACGTAGCCTTGCTGCGCCATGGCATCACCAACCGGTGGGATCTCAGCCAGCTCGACCTACGAAGCGTGACCGCTCAACTCCGCGAGGCCGACTTCGCCATCGACCCCCGCAGCGCTCGAGTGGTATCAAACCATCAGCCTTAAGGACCCTGCCGCTTAATTGCGGCCTCTAGGGGAGCACGCCCCCGTCTATGGGAATGAGCGCCCCGTTGATGTAGGAGGCAGCCGGCGAGGCCAGGAACACCACCAGCTGGGCCACCTCGTCGGCCGTGCCCCACCGGCCCAGCGGCACTTCCGAGACCAGCATCTCGCTGGCCTCATCGTCGGTGACACCGGCGAGGTCGGCGACCAGCCTGCGGTTGGCCACCGCCATCTGGGTGTCGATCGGGCCGGGGCACACGCCCACGCAGCGGATGCCGTCGGGGCCGTGCTCTTTGGCGATGAGCTTGGTCATGGCGACCAGGCCGAACTTGGTGACGTTGTAGGCCCCGTAGCCGGCGTCGGACACCAGTCCGCCGATCGACACGTTGTTGATGATCACGCCCCGGCCGGACTCGATCATGGGGGCGAGGGCCAGCAGCGCCATCCGTCGCGATCCCATGACGTTGACCTGCCATGACAGGTTCCACTGCTCCTCGGTCTGGTCCACGAACGGGCCCACCCCGGTGGTGGCCCCCGCGTTGTTGAACAGGATGTCCAGCGAACCAAGTTCCCGAAGCGTGCGCTCGACCACCGCATCGGCCTGTGCCTGGTCGGTCACGTCGAGAGAGGCCGCGAGGCTCCTGACCCCGAAGCCGTCGCGCAGCTCGGCGGCCAACGCCTCGAGTTCGGCCATGTCGTCACCCAGGCCGTGAGTGGGATCCTGGCGCAGCTCCGGGCGGTCGCGGCCCAGGTCAGTCACCACCACGTCGGCACCAGCCTCAGCCAGGCGACGGGCCGTGGCCGCGCCCATTCCACCGGCGCGGCCCGCACCGGTGACCAGTGCTACATGACCCTCCAGCACCCCGGTCACGAGGCTTCGCCGCCGGCGGCCAGGCGGGACATGACCCCCAGGCTGAAGCCGGCGGGGATGCCGTCGTGGCAGCCCACCAGCGATGCGGTCAGCGGTGTGCTGGCGTCGCTCACCAGGAAATGGAAGACCGGCGCGATCTCCGACGGCTGGCGGATCGTGCTGTTGGCGGTCATCTGCCGGATCAGATCGAAATCGGGTGCCGAAGCTGTGGACATCTCGCTCTCGACGAGGCCGGGCAGGACCGCGTTGACCCGGATGTGGCGCGGTCCCAGCTCCAGCGCCCAGACCCGCACCAGATGGTCGAGGGCGGCCTTGGACGCCGCGTAGGCGGCCATGCCCGGCGCGGCGACGGAGCCAGCCGGTGAGCTGGTGACGATCACCGAGCCGTGGTCGCGCACCAGGCCGATTCCGGCGCTCAGGGTGCGGGCCACTCCCATCGTGTTCACGTCCATGATGCGCTCGAAGAGCTGCAGGTCGAGAGAGTCGATCTCGCCGTGGTACTCGTCGATGCCGGCGTTGAGGATAAGGGCGTCGAGCGCGTCGAAGCGCTCGGCCACAGCCTCGAACGCCCCGGTAACTGACGCCTCGTCGGCGACGTCCATGGACACGAACTCCGCTCCGATGCCGGCAGCTACCGCGCTGCCCTCAGCGCGACGGCCGCAGATCACCACCTCGGCGCCGCAGCGCACGAGATGAGTCGCCGCGGCCAGGCCGATCCCGGCCGTGCCGCCAGTGACAACCACCCGGCGGCCGCTCACGTCGAAGGTGTCGGCGGTGGACGTCCTGGCCGTACTTGTCTCGGTCATGGACCGAGCCTAGTCATCGAAATTCACACTGTGCCGAGACTTTGGATACAGAATCACAGGTGCTCAACATGAAATGCAAGCGTTTCTTATCGTAGAGTGACGACGACGGCGACTCACGGAGGCCGCGGCCGAGCGGCCGGCGAACGCAGCGAGCAAGAGCGGAAGGAACAAGAGGATGCGGCAGATCCTGGACCCGGCCGGAGAGCTCGTGGGGCCCGCTCCCGACCTCGACGACGGCGGGCTCGTCGACATGTTCCGCCTGCTGCTCACCACCAGGATGGCCGACGAGAAGCTCCTCAACCTCCAGCGCCAGGGACGCATGCCCGCCTACTACCAGGTGAGCGGCCAGGAGGCCCATGTCGGGGCGGCGCTGGCGCTGCGGGAGACCGACTGGCTCTTCACCGCCTACCGGGAGCTGGGCATGTGGCTGGCCCGGGGCATGAGCCCGATCAGCGCGGTCGGGCTGTGGATGGGCGTGCCCGACGATGAGGACCTCTGGGACGTCAACCGCTACCGGGTGACGAAGCTCAATGCCACGATCGGGACGCACCTTCCCCACGCGGTGGGTTTCGGCTACGCCGAGCGGCTTCAGGGACGCGACACCGTGTCCATGGTGGTGTTCGGCGACGGGGCCACCTCGGAGTCCGATTTCCACGCAGCCATGAACTTCGCCGGGGTGTGGAACACCCCGACGGTGTTCCTGTGCCAGAACAACCAGGTCGCCCAGTCGACCACTATCGACAAGCAGACCGCGGCGGCCACTCTGGCGGCCAAGGCCGACGGCTACGGGTTCACCGGGGTTCGAGTCGACGGCATGGACCCTCTGGCGATGTACCAGACAGCCCACGAGGCCGTGGAGCGGGCCGCGAGCGGCGGCGGGCCGACCCTCATCGAGATGCTCACCTACCGCTTCGCCCCCCACTCCACCTACGACGGCACGCCCGTGTACCGCACCAGCGACGAGGAGGCCCAGTGGCGCGAGCGGGATCCCGTCACCCGGATGCGGGCCTTGCTGGTGAACAAGGGCCTGTGGGAGGCAGACCAGGAAGACGGCATGCGAGCCCGCATCTCGGCCGACCTGGAAGCCTTCGTCGAGCAGCTGGAGGCCCGGCCGGCGGTGCCGCGCGACTACTCGCCCCGGCAGCTGTTCGCCCGGGCTCCGGCCTCGCTCACCGAACAGCTGCACCGCGAGCAGCAGGACGCCGGCGAGCCCGCTGCCGTCCTTGCCCCTGACGAGACCTGGACCGTCGGTCCGGAGCCCGAGCTGGCAGGCGAGACCCGCTGGCTCGACATGACCGAGGCCATCAAGCTGACGCTGCACTCGGCCTTCGAGCGGGACCCGTCGCTGGTGATGCTGGGCGAGGACGTCGGCACCGAGGGCGGCGTCTTCCGCATCACCGAGGGCATGCACGAGCGTTTCGGCGAGGCCCGGGTGATCGACACGCCGTTGTGCGAGACCGGCATCATGGGCACCGCGGTGGGGATGGCCATGGCCGGGCTGCGTCCGGTGGCCGAGATCGAGTTCGCGGGCTTCGTGTACCCCGCCTTCGACCAGCTCATCGGCCATGTGGCCCGCATCCGGTGGCGCTACCGGGGCCGTCTGACCGCCCCGGTGGTGGCCCGGCTGCCGGTGGGCACCAACCTCGACAACCACGAGTTCCACACCGACTCCCCCGAGTCGTTCCTCACCCACGCGCCCGGCCTGGTGGTGGTGTACCCCTCCAACCCCTACGACGCCAAGGGCCTCATGGAGTCGGCGCTGGCCAGCGACGACCCGGTGGCGTTCTTCGAGCCCATCTCGCTGTACCGCGGGCTCAAGCAGGACGTTCCCGTCGATCCCTACCGGATCCCGTTCGGCCGGGCCAGCGTCCCGCGGGACGGAACCGACGTGACGGTGGTGTCGTGGGGACCGCCGGTGCGCGAGGCGCTCAAGGCGGCCGAGACCCTCGCCGGCGAGGGCGTGTCGGCGGAGGTGGTCGATCTGAGGACCCTCTACCCCTGGGACCGCGGGACCGTGCTGGACAGCGTGGACCGCACGGGCCGGCTGGTGGTGGTGCACGAGGCCCAGACCACCAGCGGGTTCGGGGCCGAGGTGCTGGCCGCGGTCAGCGAGCACGGCCTCTACTCGCTGGAGGCGCCGCCGGTGAGGGTGGCCCACATGGACGTGTTCTGGGGCCCGACCCAGCTGGAGCGGTTCTCGATGATCACCGCCGACCGCATCACCGCCGGCATCCGCCGCGCCCTCGCCGGCTGACATGGCGCGCATGCCCGACCTGCCCTCCGTGCCCGACACGGCGTCCATGCCGGCCCAGCCCTCAGGGCTCGAACGGGCGGCCGGCTGACATGGCGCGCGCCTTCAAGCTCCCGGCGGTGGGCGACACCATGGTCGAGGGCGAGATCGTCGAGTGGCTCGTCGCTGTCGGCGACACCGTCGACCTCGACCAGCCGATCTGCTCGGTGGAGACCGACAAGTCGGTGGTGGAGATGACCACTCCGTATCGGGGAACGGTGCTGGCACTCGGCGGCGAGCCCGGCGATGTCATCGAGGTCGGAGAGACCCTCATCATCGTGGGCGAACCCGGAGAGGACATTTCAGAACCGGCATCCGAGCCCGGAGAGGACACTTCGGTACCGGCATCCGAGCCCGCCCCAACGGCCGCGGCGGACGGGGCGGCCCCGGTACCACAACCAGACCCCGCGCCCGCCCGACCCACCGGCCCCGACTCGGTCAAGGCGGTGCCCAGAGCCCGCAAGCTGGCCCGGGAGAGTGGCATCGACCTGGCCACTGTGGTCGGCACCGGAGCGGGCGGCTCCATCACCGTCGTCGATGTCGAGGCCGCGGCCGCGGCCCTGTCGACGGCCGGCGGCGGACGGCGCGAGCGGCTCTCCGCGACTCGACGCGCGATCGCCCGGCACATGACCCAGTCGATGCAGGTCCCCCAGTTCACGTCGATGGTGGACGCCGACGCCACCGCACTGCTGGCCGCCCGAGCAGCGGTGTCGGCAGAGACCGGCTCGCGGGTCCCCCTCGACGCCCTGCTGGTGGCCCTGCTGGTGCCGGTCCTGCGAGATCATCCCGTCATGAACGCCAGGCTCGACGGCGACGAGATCGAGTACTTCGACCGCTACGACATCGGCGTGGCCGTCGACACCGCCGAGGGTCTGATGGTGCCGGTGGTGCGTGGAGCCCACGCCCTATCGGTGCGGGAGCTCTCAGCAGAGATCCTGCGGCTGGCGGCTGCGGCCCGCGACCGCACGGCAGCGCCCGGCGAACTGACGGGAGCCACCGCCACCGTCAACAACGTGGGCGCTCTCGGGATACTGGCCGGCACGCCCCTGCTGCCGGTGGGTACCAGCATGATCGCCGCCTTCGGCATGGCCCGACCGGCGGTGCGCCTAGTCGGCGGCTCCCCGGCCGAGGTGCCCACGATGACGGTGTCGGCCACCTTCGACCATCGCATCATCGACGGCGGCGCCAGCGGCCGGTTCCTGGCCCAGCTCAAGAGACAGATCGAGGCGGCCGAGGAACTCGTGGTCGCCAACCAGTACTGAGGACCGCGGTGACCACCATGCCCGCCCACGATGAGTACGGCAGTCACGAGCCGGTGCTCCCCGGCCCCGTCGACCACTCGAATGCCGAGCTCCCCATCGAGCTGCCGGTGCGGCTGCAGATGTACCGGATGCAACAGGAGATCCGTCTGTTCTCGAAGCGGGCCCACGACCTCTTCCTCCAGGGTCTGGTGAATGGCACCAGCCATCTGTCGGCGGGCCAGGAAGCCGTCGCCGCAGGGTTCGCAGCCGCCATGCGTCCCGACGACTGGACGTTCGCCACCTACCGGGGCCATGCCCACACCCTGGCCCGCGGCGTCGGAATGGGCCCGATCATGGCCGAGCTCCTGGGTCGGGCCAACGGGCTGCTCGGCGGCAAGGGCGGCTCCATGCACCTGACCAGCGTGGAGCACGGCATGATGGGCAGCTACGCCATCATCGGCGCCCATCTGTGCGTGGCCAACGGCGCGGCGTGGACGTCACAGGTCAAGGGCACCGGCCAGGTCGCCGTCGCGTTCTTCGGTGACGGCACCACCAACATCGGAGCGTTCCACGAGGCTCTCAACTTCGCCAAGGTCTGGAACCTCCCGACGGTGTTCGTCTGCGAGAACAACCTCTACATGGAGTACACGCCCATCGCCCAGGCGACCGCAGTCCCGAACCCCGCCGCCGACCGGGCGGCGGCCTACGGACTCGAGTCGATGATCGTCGACGGCAACGACGCCGACGCGGTCCTCGTCGCCGCCCGCGATGCACTGGCCAGAGCCCGCGACGGCGGCGGACCGTCGCTCATCGAGGCCCAGACCTACCGGCACGGGGGCCACAGCAGAGCCGACCCCGGCACGTACCGCCCCGACGAGGAGGTGCAGGCCTGGCTCGAACGCGATCCGATCCCGATGTATCACCAGCGGCTGCTGCAACTCGGCGTCGACGAGAGCGAACTGGCCAGGATCGTCACCGAGACCACCGAGCAGGTCGATCTGGCGACGCAGGAGGCCGTGGCCGGCACGATGCCGGCGCCGGAGTCGGTCCTTCAAGACGTGTGGGCCGACGGGAGCTCGACATGGCGGAACTGACCTACCGCAGCGCCGTCGCCGCCGCCATCGCGCAGGAGATGGAGAACGATCCCGATGTCGTCTTCCTGGGCGAGGACGTCGCCGGGGCCGGTGGCGTGTTCAAGACCACCGGCGGCCTGCTGTCGCAGTTCGGGCCCGTGCGCGTCCGGGACACCCCCATCTCCGAACAGGCGATACTCGGAGCGGCCATGGGTGCCGCCATGACCGGCCTGAGGCCCATCGCCGAGATCATGTTCAGCGACTTCCTGGCGGTCTGCTGGGACATCGTCGCCAACGAGATCGCCAAGAGCCGGTACATGACTGCGGGACAGATGTCGTTCCCGCTGGTTGTCCGCACCGCCAACGGCGGCGGCTCGCGCTTCGGCGCGCAGCACTCCCAGAGCGTCGAGAACTGGGCCATGGCGGTGCCGGGGTTGAAGGTGGTCGCACCGTCGACCGCCGCCGACGTGATCGGGCTGCTCGCGGCCGCCGTACGCGATCCCGACCCGGTCGTCTTCTTCGAGCACAAGTCCTGCTACCCGATGAAGTTCGAGCTTCCCGACACGCCGGGCGACCTCGTCGGCCGGCTCGGTGAGGCGAGGGTCGTCCGGGAGGGCGGCGACGTCACCATCGTCGCGCTCGCCCTGATGGTCCATCGCGCCTTGGACGCCGCCGAGCAGCTCGCCGCCGAGGGCATCGACGCAGAGGTCATCGACGTGCGCTCGCTCGTCCCGCTCGACACCCGCACGATTCTCGCCTCGGTCGCCAAGACCAGCCGGCTCTTCACCGTCGAGGAGAACCCGCGGCTGTGCGGCTGGGGCGCCGAGATCGCGTCGATCGTCGCCGAGGAGGCCTTCTGGGATCTCGACGGCCCCATCGGGCGCATCACCACCCCGCATGTGCCCCTCCCGGCGGCCGGCACGCTCGAGGACATCACGATCCCCTCGGTCGAGCGGGTCGTCACGACCATACGCGAGGCCGTGCAGGCCTGAGCGCCCTTGGGCCAACGATGAAGTCAGTGGCCCAGGCGCCGGCCGGGTGGAGCCTCCGAAAGGTAGGGGCTCTCAGGGCAAGGTACGGGGAATCCCCGGTTGGGGAGGGTCGGGGCGCTCGTAGAGTCCCGCGTAAGCACCGCAAGACCCGCGCCTAGGAGAACCTGTGACTGCCTCCCCCGCTCAAGCTCTGGCCACCGCCGCACGGGCCGTGGCCGCCTCCAAGATATACGGCTCCGGCGACACCGAGGTTCGCGCCCTCGACGCCATCGACGTGGACTTCGAGCAGGGCCGCTTCACCGCCATCATGGGTCCCTCGGGGTCGGGCAAGTCGACCCTCATGCACTGCATGGCCGGGCTCGACACCGTGACCTCGGGGCAGGTGATCATCGGCGACACCGACCTCACCACGCTGTCGGAGAAGGACCTCACCCTGCTGCGCCGCGACAACGTCGGCTTCGTCTTCCAGGCATACAACCTGGTGCCCACCCTCACCGCCATCGAGAACATCACGCTTCCCATGGACCTCGCCGGATCGGCGGGCGACACCGCCTGGATCGACGAGGTCGTCGGAGCGACGGGGCTCACCGACCGGGTCAAGCACCGCCCCAACGAGCTGTCCGGAGGCCAGCAGCAGCGGGTGGCGGTGGCCCGGGCGCTGGCCGGCCGGCCCCAGATCATCTTCGCCGACGAGCCGACCGGCAACGTCGACTCCAACACCGCGGGCGAGATCCTCGGCTTCATGCGCAGCGCGGTGGACCAGATGGGCCAGACCATCGTGATGGTCACCCACGACCCGGTGGCCGCCTCCTACGCCGACCGGGTGGTGTTCCTGGTGGACGGCAAGATCGTGGACGAACTCGCCGACCCCACACCCCAGACCATCCGGGACCACATGACCCGGCTCGGCGCCTGAGGCCCGCTCCCAGACCGCCCTCCACCCAGGCAGACCCCCCAACATGCTGCGCCTGGCCCTCAAGTCGCTGCTGGCCCACAAGATCCGCTTCGCCCTGACCGCGGGGACCATCGTGCTGGGCGTCACGTTCGTGGTGGCCGCCTTCGTGACCGCCGACTCGCTGAGGTCCACCTTCGACGAGATCGGCGTGGACATCAACACGGGCAAGGACTTCACCGTGCGGGGCGCGCTCGGATTCGGTGAGATCGCCAACGCGCCGCCCATTCCCGACAACCTCACCGCCGGCATCCGGGCCGTCGAAGGTGTCGAGGTCGCCGAGGGCCGCTTCTTCGTGGACGGGGTCATCCCCGTGGACGGCTCCGGCGAGGCGGTGTCCACCCTCGGCGGGCCGCTCGCGGGCGTCAACTGGCTCGAGGACGAGTCGCTCTCGCAGTACTTCCTCATCGCCGGCCAGTGGCCCCAGGGCTCCTCGCAGTTCGCCATCGGGGCCGAGACGTTCGCCGACTACGACTTCGAGCTGGGCCAGGACTACCAGGTGGTCACCCCCACCGGGCCCCGCACGTTCACCCTCACCGGCACCATGCAGTTCGGCTTCCCGGAGAGCGCCGGCGCCGGGGTGGTGTTCTCGGTGTTCGACACGGCCACCGCCCAGGAGGTGCTCGGCTACGAGGGCCTGTTCAACGAGATCGACCTGCGGGCCGTGCCCGGAGCGGACCTCGAGGAGGTCCGCAGCCGCATCGAGGCGGCCCTGCCCGCCGGGACCGAGGTCATCAGCTCCGAGGAGGCCGCCGAGGAGTTCGGCGACTTCTTCGAGTTCATCATCGGGCCGCTGCAGACCATCCTGCTGACCTTCGCCTTCGTGGTCCTCTTCGTCAGCACGTTCATCATCTCCAACACCTTCAACATCGTGCTGGGGCAGCGGGTGTGCGAGCTGTCGCTGCTGCGGGCGCTGGGCGCCACCCCCCGGCAGGTGCGCCGCTCGGTGCTGATCGAGTCGCTGGTGATCGGCCTGGCCGCCTCCGCCGCGGGCATCGGCCTGGGAATGCTCGGCGCCCTCGGGCTCGGGGCGCTCTTCGACGCCTTCGGCGCCTCCCTTCCGGACGGTCCGATGCCGCTGCGGCCGCGCACCGTTGCATGGGCGTTCGCAGTGGGGGTCGGTTTCACCGTGATCGCGTCGCTGGTCCCCGCAGTCAAGGCGTCGAGGGTGTCACCGGTGGCCGGGCTGCAGGAGAGCAACGGAGACGACGGCGGGCATCTCCGCCTCTGGCGGCCGATCGTGGGCGCCGCTCTGGCCGCGGTCGGGCTGGTCCTCACCGGCAGGGGGCTGTTCGCCGACTTCGACTCGACCACCGCCCAGCTCCTGTCGCTGGGCGTGGGAGCCGCGGTGGTGTTCGTGGCTGTGGCGGTGCTCAGCCCCCTGATCGCCGGTCCCGTCGTGTCTGCACTGGCCGGGCCCCTTCCGAGGCTCCTGCGCACTCCGGGTCGGCTGGCCCGCGACAACGCGGCCCGCAGCCCCCGGCGGACCGCGGCGACCGCGGTGGCCCTGACGATCGGCCTGGCGCTGGTGGCCATGGTGCTGGTGGTCGGGCAGTCGCTCAAGGACACCTTCTCCGACAGCCTCAGCAGCGCGTTGAGAGCCGACTACATCATCAGTGCCGAGACGTTCTCGGGAGTGCCCAAGACCCTGGCCGAGGACCTGAGGGGGGCGGGAGCGGGGACCGTGGTCGGGCTGGACCAGGACGTCGTCCAGATCCTCAGCCCCGTCGCGCCGGACCGGATCGAGCAGACCGAGGTCACCGTGACCGACCTGGCCGCCATCGGCGAGATCGCCAACCTCGACGTCACCGAGGGCTCCCTCAGCGCCATCGACCCGGATTCCGCGCTGCTCGTCAACCACGACAGGGCCGCAGAGTGGGGCTTGTCGGTCGGAGACCCGGTCGAGCTGATGCTGGTCAGCGGCGAGACGCTGAGCGTGACGGTCGGTGCGGTGTTCACCGAGACCCAGCAGCCCTTCTGGGGGGAATGGCTGATCGACCAGTCGCTGCACCAGCAGACGGTCGCCGCCGACGCCTTCGAGCAGTGGGTGGCCGTCAAGGGGACCGGAGCCGAGCCGGAAACGACGCAGGCCCTGCTCGAGCAGGTGCTCAGCGACTATCCCCAGGCGAACCTGGAGGACCGCCAGCAGTTCCAGGAGAGCGCCGAGTCGAACCTGAACACGGTGCTGGCGCTGGTCAACGTGTTCCTGCTGTTCGCTCTGGTGGTGGCCCTGGTCGGGATCGTCAACACCCTCACGCTGTCGGTGTTCGAGCGCACCCACGAGATAGGGCTGCTGAGGGCGGTGGGAATGACCCGGCGCCAGCTGAGGAGGGTCATCCGCTGGGAGGCGGCCACCATCGCCCTCTACGGTGCCATCGTCGGCGTGGCCCTGGGGCTGGCCTTCGGGGTGGCCCTCTCGGTGGCGATCCCCGACGAGGTCATCGACCGGGTGTCGGTGCCCGGCGTCCAGATGGTCGGGCTCGTGGCGGTGGCCGTCGCCTTCGGCCTGCTCGCCGCGATCTTCCCGTCCTACCGGGCGGGCCGCATGAACGTCCTCGAAGCCATCGCGACCGACTGAGCCTGAGGCGATGAGCTGATGTCCAGGTTCCGCAGCCTCGTCGATCGCACCGGCTGATGTTCAAGCTCGCCCTCCGCAGCCTGATCGACAAGAAGCTGCGTTTCGCGCTGACCACGCTGGTGGTGGTCATCGGCGTGATGTTCGTGGTGGGCTCGTTCACGCTCACCGACAGCCTGCGGTCCACGTTCGCGGGGCTCGCCGAGGACATAGCGGAGGGCGCAGACCTCACCGTGCGGGTGGACCAGTCCTTCGGCGGCGACTTCGACCGTGCGACCGTGCCGGCAGCGGTGGCCGAGCGGATAGCCGGCGTCGAGGGGGTCGGCCGGGTGCAACCCGAGGTGGCCGCCATCAACGTGTTCATCATCGACGGCGACGGTGAGCCGATCAGACCTCCGGGTCCGCCGGCATTGGGATTCAGCTTCAACCCCGGCGCGTTCTTCATCACCGAGGGCAGGCAGCCGGCCGCGCCCGGAGAGTTCGCGGCCGACACCGCGACCGCGGCCGGCAACGGGCTGCGCGTCGGCGAGACCTACGAGATCAACGGCCCGCTCAACGCCGAGCCGTTCGAGTTGGTCGGCGTGTTCAACTTCGGGGCGCCCGACTCCCACACCGGCCTGGGCCAGACGATGGCCGCGTTCGAGCTGCACGAGGCCCAACGGTTCTTCGGCACGCAGGACGGCTACCAGGAGATCGGTGTGCTGGTCTCGGCCGGTTCGGAGATTCCCGAAGTGCAGGCCCGCCTCGCTGCCGAACTGGGCGACGGTTACAGCGTGGTCACTGCGGAGGTCGCCGCCGCGGAGCAGGAGGAGGACTTCAACGAGGTCGTCGACATCTTCAACACGATCCTGCTGGTGTTCGCGTTCATCGCGGTGTTCGTGTCCACGTTCATCATCAACAACACGTTCCAGATCATCGTGGGCCAGCGGGTGCGGGAGATCGGACTGTGGAGGGCGATCGGCGCCACCCCGAGGCAGGTGAGCCGGTCGGTGATCACCGAGGCGGCCATCGTCGGGGTGGTCAGCACAGCCATCGGGATCGGGCTCGGCCTGGTGCTCGCCCTCGTGCTGCGCGCCATCCTGGACCTGATCGGCTTCCCGCTCCCGCCCGGTCCGCTGACACTGCAGCCCCGTACCGTCGTGCTGGCGATGGTGGTGGGCCTGGGAGTGACGACGATCTCGTCGATCGGGCCTGCGGTGAAGGCTCGGCGCATCTCGCCGGTGGCTGCGCTGACCCAGGACTTCCGGCTGGGCGCAACCGGCCTGCGCCGCCGCCTGATCGCGGGCGGAGCGGCGTTCGCGGCCGGCGTCGTCGCGCTGGCTGCCGGCATGACTGGCGGGCTGGACACCACCCCGAGGTTCGTCCTGCTGGGAGTCGGGGCCGTGCTCGCCTTCGTGGGGATCAACATCGTGAGCCCCGTCTTCGCCCGGCCCGCGGCGTCGGTGCTGGGCCGCCCGGTGAGGGCACTGTTCGGCATGCCGGGCCGGCTGGCCAGCGACAACGCGGCCCGCAGCCCCCGGCGCACGGCCTCCACCGCGGGCGCGCTGATGATCGGCCTCGCCCTGATGGGACTGGCGGCGGTGGTGGGCGAGTCGCTGAAGAAGACCTTCGTGAACATCATCGAGAACGCGGTGGAGGCCGACTACTACATCCAGTCGGCCGCGACGGGCTTCGGTCCCCCAGCGGGCTTCCCGGCCCAGGTCGCCGACGAGATCGAGGCGCTGGACGGGATCGACAGCGTGGTGCGCATCCAGTTCGCCTTCGGCGGGCTGAGCGTCGACTCCGAGCCGCGTGACATCGTGGCCACCGACATGGCACTGGCCGACAGCCACTTCGACAGCCAGGTGAGCTCGGGCGACATCGCCGGCGGGGATCCCCTCACCGCGCTGGCCCTGCACAGCGACTCGGCCACCTCCCTGGGCGTCGTCGTCGGCGACACCGTCGAGGCCACCTTCCCCGACAACCAGACCGAGACCCTCACGCTGGTGGCGGTCTACGAGGACGCCGCCATCTACGGCAACTGGCTGATCGACGGCGCTCTATGGGACCGTCATTTCAACCGCAACGACCTCGCCTTCGCCAGCGTCCGGGTCGCGGGCCTGTCAGGCGCCGCCGATGAGTCCCAGCAGGCCGCTCTGCTGGCGAGCAGCCGGGCTGCCATCGATGACGTGATAGAGCGCTATCCCACCGTGAAGGTCGAGGACAAGGCCGAGTTCCGCCAGACCCAGGAGGCACAGATCACCAGCTTCATCAGGGTGATCGAGGTGCTGATCGGCCTGTCGTTCGTCATCGCGCTGATCGGCATCATCAACACCTTGAGCCTGTCGGTGTTCGAGCGCACCCACGAGATCGGCCTGCTGCGCTCGGTGGGCATGACCCGCCGGCAGCTGCGGCGCTCGATCTACTGGGAGGCCCTGATCGTGGCCGTCTTCGGGGGCCTGCTGGGGGTGACGGTGGGCACCGTGTTCGGGGTGGCGACCACGCTGGCGCTGCCGGATTCGTTCGTGCAGGTTGTGGCCGTGCCGTGGCTGGACCTCGTGGTCTTCGTGGCCATCTCCGCGGTCGCGGGGCTGCTGGCCGCAATCCTGCCCGCGGTGCGGGCCGGGCGAATGAACATCCTCGACGCCATATCCCACGAATAGCGCCTGTCTGTGCGCCTGCCCGGGAGGGAGGCCGGTGTCGCACGGGCTGGTTCTCCACGAGCGCCTGTCTGTGCGCCTGCCGGGGAGGGGCTAGGAGTAGCGGTCGAAGAGGGCGTCGAGCTGCTCGCAGATGTAGTCCATGTGCTCGGGGCCGAGACCGTGGTGGATGGGCAGCGACAGCGAGTTGTCCATCATCCGGTCGCAGTTGGGCAGCCCGCCGGCCGGGGCCCGGTGCTCGATGGCCGCGAAGCCGGGCTGGCGCAGGATGTTGCCGGTCCACACCATGCGGGTCGGCACGCCCCGGGCCGCCAGGAACTCCTGGGCCTGGGTGCGGCTGAATCCGGCGTCGGGGGTGATCTCGAAGCAGAACCGCATCCAGGTGGTGTCGGTCTCCGGCGTCGTGCGCCCGGCAGTCACGCCGTCGCGGTCGGCCATGAGGTCGTCGAGTCGGCGCCAGTTGGCCCGGCGGCGGGCGTTGAAGCCCTCCAGCTTGTCGAGCTGCACCAGCCCGTAGGCCGCGCTGAGCTCGTTGGGCTCGAAGTTGTAGCCGATGGAGTCGAACACGAACACCAGGTCATACGGGGTGCCGTCGGCCAGCGCCGAGAACCGGTCCTGCCGGCCCTTCCTCGACCCGTAGAGGTACGATTCGCTGCGCCGTCCCCAGCGGCGCAGCGACAGGCCCAGGTCGTAGTCGTCGGGGTCGTCGATGCCCACCAGCCCGCCGGTGCCGCCCGCGGTCATGGCGTGGGAGCGAGCGAAGCTGGTGACGCCGATGTGGCTTCGTTCGCCGGTGCGCCGGCCCCGCTGGTAGCTGTCGAGCACGTCGCAGGAGTCCTCCACCACCGTCAGCCCGTGGGCGTCGGCCACCGCTCGCAGCCGGTCCCAGTCGGGGCAGTTGCCGCACAGGTTGGGCACCAGGATCGCCTTCGTGCGGGGGCCGATCATGGCCTCCACCGCATCGGCGTCGATCTGGTAGGTGTCGGCGGTGACGTCGGCGAACACGGGCACGATCCCGGACTGGGCCATGGGCGCGACGTCGGTGGAGAAGGTGAGCGGCGAGGTGATGATCTCGTCGCCGGCCTCGAGGCCGAGCAGGTCGATCGCGATGCGCAGGGCCGAGGACCCGGAGTTCACCATCAACCCGAACCGCTTGGACAGCTTGGCCGC
>JAPOQG010000163.1 GCA_026710865.1 Acidimicrobiaceae bacterium | reverse complement strand
GTGTCGGCCTTCGGCGACTGGCTCGGTTTCTTCGCCACGATCGCCCTGGCGCGCCAACTCGCCCCGGAGGGGTCTGAGAGCACCGCCATAGCCCTGGTGCTGATCCCTCGCGTAGTGCCGGGCTTCTTCCTGGCCACCGCGGTGGGTGTGATCGTCGATCGGCTCAACCGCAAACGGGTGATGGTGGCCTGCGACGTAGGCCGGGCGCTGGTGCTGGTGGCGTTGCCGTTCGTCGACACGCTCATCGGGCTCATAGTGGCCAGCTTCCTGCTTGAACTCCTGACCATCATGTGGCAGCCCGCCAAGGAGGCGACGGTCCCCAACCTCGTGCCCCGAGACAAGCTCACCGCGGCCAATTCGCTCAACGTGACCGCGGCCTACGGCATGTTCCCGGTGGCTGCCGGGGCGGCTGCGCTGCTGGCCAAGGCCGCCGAGGCGATGCCGGACGAGGGATGGGTGACGAACCTGCGGCTCAACGAGGAGGGGCTGGCCTTCTACGTGGACGCCCTGACGTTCCTCGTCACCGCCCTCATCATCTGGCGCATCGCCATTCCCGAGCGCACCCGCGACGAGCGCCGGGCGACGGAGCGGGGCAACCTCGACCTCGGCGGAGCTGTCCGCGAGCTTCGGGAGGGCTGGCGCCTGGTGGGGAGAAACCCGATCGTGCGGTCGGTGAACGTCGGGCTGGCCACCGCGGTGATGGGCGCGGGGATCGTGATAGTGCTGGGCTCGCAGTTCGTCGACGCGGTGATCGTCGGGCGAGAGGCCGACTTCCATGCCGTGCTGTTCTCGCTCGGTGTCGGCATGGCCGTGGGCGTGGCCTCGGCCTCTGCGCTGCAGAATCGCATCAACCGGACCTACGGGTTCACATCGGCACTCATGGGCGCGGGTGTGTTGCTGCTGGCCGCCGCGTCGGTGGACCGGCTGTCGCTGATGATCCCGCTGGTGGTGATGCTCGGGATGCTGGCCGGACCGTCCTATGTGCTCGGGTTCACGCTGTTGCACGAGAACGTGGCCAACGAGATCCGGGGCCGGGTGTTCGCTGCGCTGCTGGTGCTGGTGCGGCTGTGCTTCCTGATCGCGATGGTCGTCGGGGGCGTTCTGGCCGATCTGCTCGACAACCTGTCGGAGCGCTGGTGGGACGGGGCCATCTCGGTGCTGGGAGCCGAGGTCGAGCTGCCCGGCGTGCGGCTGACGATGTGGCTGGCCGGGGTGATAATCGTGGTCGCCGGCGGTCTCGCCAGTTTGAGCCTCCGCTCGGGCGCGGGCCGTGAAGCAGCCGAGGCGCCCGATCAGCGGGCAGCTGAGCCTTCGGCGGGGTCGCAGCGGTGAGCGGCCGGCTCATCGCGGTCGAAGGCGTGGATGCGTCGGGAAAGTCCACCCAGGCCCGGATGCTCGCCGATTCGCTGGGAGCGGAGTGCACGTTCCAGTTCGGCGCCACTGATGTGGGAAGAGTCATCAGGGACGTTCTGCTCGACCCGGCCAACGAGTCGGTCGACGACCGCACCGAGGCGCTGCTGATCATCGCCGACAAGGCTCAGCACGTGGCCGAGATCGTCGGGCCGGCGCTGGAGTCCGGCCGCGACGTGGTGACCGACCGCTTCACTGCATCGACGCTCGCCTACCAGGGCTACGGGCGGGGCCTCGACCTCGACGAGTTGGAGGCGATGATGCGCTTCGCCACCGGGGGGCTCGAGCCGGACCTGAACGTGCTGATGGACCTGCCGCCCGAGGAGGCTTGGCGACGGCTGGGATCTTCGGTGGATCGATTCGAGGGGCAGGGCCGGGAGTTCCTGGAGCGGGTTCGCGACGGCTTCCTCGCTCTGGCCACCGCCGACCCCCAGCGTTGGGCGGTGGTGGACGCAGCCGGAACCGCCGACGAGGTGGCAGCCCGGATCCTGACCGCAGTGAGTGACCGCCTCGGCGGCGTTGGATGAGTCTTCTGGAAGCTGCTGTGGAGACGGCTCCGATCGATCCGTGGTCGCCGGTGGTGGGCCAGCCGCGGGCGGTGGCCTCGCTGGCGTCGGCGGTGGGATCGCCGGTGCACGCCTACCTGCTGGTGGGGCCGCGCGGCTCGGGCAAGAGGACGGCCGCGGCCGCGTTCGCGGGCGAGCTGATCGCGGCCGCCGACGAGCGGGCGGGCACCGAGCCGGAACGGGCGGAGCGGCATCGCCGGCTGGCCGCCCGCGAGGAGCATCCCGACATCTTCGTGCTCAGCCCGACGGGCAACAGCCTGCGCCGGGAGGAGGAGGTGTCGCAGCTCATCGTGGAGGCGAGCCGCACGCCGGTCGAGGGCACCCGCAAGGTGCTGGTCGTGGACCGGTTCCACACCGCCACGCCGGCCGCGGCCGCGGCCTTGCTCAAGCCGGTGGAGGAGCCCGCGGCGACGGTGGTGTGGGTGCTGCTGGCCGAGCAGGTGCTGCCCGAGCATGTGACCATCGCCTCGCGCTGCACCCAGGTGGATTTCGGTCCCGTGCCCGACGAAGCGGTCGCGGCGGCGCTGGTGTCCGAGGGCCTGGCCGAGGCTGATCGGGCCCCTCTGGTGGCGGCCGCGGCCGCGGGCAACCTTCACCGGGCCCGGGTCCTGGCCGCCGACAAGCGAGTGGCGGCCCGTCGGGAGGCGTGGTGGGGGGCTCCGGACCGCCTCGACGGCACCGGGGCCGCGGTCGCGGTTCTGGTGGCGGAGTTGCGGGAGATGATCGACGAGGCCGGCGCCGCGCTCACCGAGCGGCACCGGGCCGAGATGGCGGCTCTGGAGGAGCGGGAGGCCCGGTTCGGCGCCCGGGGCTCGGGTCGCCGCGACATCGAGGCCCAGCACAGGCGCGAGCACCGCCAGTTCCGCACCGACGAGATCCGCTTCGGCTTGGCCACCCTGACTGTGCGGTACCGCGAGCAGATCCCAGCGGAGCCGCACGATCCGGCTCCGGACCGCAGGGCCATGAGGGCCATAGACCGGCTCCGGGCCACCGCCGAGAGCCTGATCCGCTCCCCGAACGAGGCCCTCGCCCTCCAAGCCCTCTTCCTGGACCTCCCGCCGGTGGCAGGGGCCGTCCGCGGACGGTGAACCGCTAGCCTGAGCGGGCGCTTCGCGGGCCTGCCTGCCGGGCGCGCAGGCCCGAATAGCTCAGTCGGTAGAGCGACGCTCTCGTAAAGCGTAGGTCAGGGGTTCGAATCCCCTTTCGGGCTCCCTCACTCCCGGCTTCGGAGCTGCTGCGCGGAGCCCTTCCCGGACTCGCTGCGAGTGCGCGTCCTGCAAGCCATCTACACTGCGGACCCATGACCATCGCTGGAGTCGTTTGGCACTTCTGGATCGCCGTCCCGCTGGCCGTGGCGGGCATCGTGTCGATCGTGGCGACGATCGCCGGCTATCTCCAGAAGGTCACCTACAAGCGATACCCGAGGGACTGAGCTAGCCCGCATGGGGGCCGCCGCCGGCGATCCCGCCGGAGACTCCGCCGAAATCGCAAGGCTGGTCGAGTCCGCCGACTACGACGGATCCGCCGAGCCCGAAGACCGGTCGGATCCCATCGACTGGGACATGGCCCGCCGTGTGGCCCTGCGGACCGCGAGGCGTGAGCCCTACGCCGCGCCGCGCTGGCGCGACGGCCTGGCCGAGGACTTCTTCGAGTGCACCCAGCGGGCCGAGGAGCTGGTGACCGACTGCACGGGCCTGCGGTCGAAGGCCGGCCCGGCCCGCGGAAGGGTCACCGACCGCGCCGGCTGGGTCGACGCCAACCTGGCCTCGTTCCAGCGACTGCTGCGTCCTCTCACCGACAAGCTCGGCTCGAGCTCCGACGGGGTGATGGCCCCCATCACCCGGCGGGTGGCCGGCGCCGAGCTCGGAGTGATGCTGGGGTGGATGTCCACCCGGGTGCTCGGCCAGTACGACCTGCTCGTCATCGAGGACGAGAAGCCCGAGGAACAGGACATCGTGTACTACGTGGCCCCCAACGTGGTGGCGCTGGAGAACCGCTACGCGTTCGACGCCGGCCAGTTCCGGCTCTGGCTGGCGCTCCACGAGGTCACCCACCGGGCCCAGTTCACCGGCGTGGACTGGATGCGCTCCCATTTCATCGGCCTGGTCGAGTCGGTGCTCGACTCGGTGGACCCCGATCCCAAGCGGATCGCGGAAGCCGCTCGCCGGGTGCTGGAGGCCCGCCGCAGGGGCGAGGATCCCTTGGCTGCGGGCGGCGTGATGGCGCTGTTCGCCTCGGAGGCCCAGGTCGAGACGTTGGAGAAGCTGGGCGGGCTGATGAGCCTGCTGGAGGGCCACGGCGACGTGACCATGGACCGGGCCGGCGACGGTCTGGTCCCATCCGCGCCCCGCTTCGGCCGGGTCATGCGCAACCGCCGCAAGTCGGCGCGGGGCTTCAACAAGGTGTTCCAGCGGCTGATCGGCCTCGACGCCAAGATCAAGCAGTACGCCGAGGGGGAGCAGTTCATCGAGGCCGTCGAGGAGGCCGGCGGCACGGCCCTGCTCGACCGGGTGTGGGAAGGTCCCGAGAACGTCCCCGGCATCGCCGAGATCCGCAGCCCCGACGACTGGATCGCCCGTATGGGCGCAGCGGCCTGAGGAGGCCCGGCTCGTTCTGTGCGCAGTCTCCCGTCGCTGCGGCCGGATTCCGCACACAGGATGCGGCCCGAGGCCGGTGTCGCCGGCCACGCCGGGCAGGGGTCGCCTTGAGCGAGGCATCGAGCGGAGGCGCCCCGGCCGTCGACGTCGGCGCGCTGCTGGCCCGCTGTGGCTTCCCGGTGCCCGGCACCGCGGTCGACTGCGGACTCTCGGGCGGTCCCGACTCGTCGGCCCTGGTGGCGCTGGCGAGCGAGGCGGGGCTCGAGGTCACCGCCTGGCACGTGGACCACGGCCTGCGCCCCTCGTCGGGCGACGCAGCCGAGGCGGCGCGGGCCATCGCGGCCCGGCTGGGCGCCGGCTTCGAGCTGCGCCGGGTGTGCGTGGAGCCGGGCCCCGATCTCGAGGCCCGGGCCCGCGACGCCCGCTACGGGGCCCTGCCCCCGGGCGTCCTGGTGGGCCACACCGCCGACGACCGGGCCGAGACCGTGCTGTTCAACATCGGCCGGGGCGCGGGGCTCGCCGGCGCGGCGGCCCGCCATGCCGGGGTCCGCCGTCCCCTGCTCGGGCTGCGCCGCTTCGAGACCCGGGCCGTGTGCGAGCTGCTCGGCCTCCCGACGGTGAGCGATCCCATGAACGACGATCCCGCCTTCGCCAGGGTCGTGATCCGCAACGACGTGATGCCGGCGCTGGCCAGGGCGCTCGGGCGTGATCCCGTGCCGCTCCTCAACCGGCACGCCGACCTGTCCTCGCAGGCACTGGAGGTCGTCGCCGACCTTGCGGCCGGCCTCGATGCGGCCAGCGCGGCCGAGCTGGCCGCGGCCCCCCGGGCGGTTGCGGCCGAGGCGCTGAGGGCATGGATCTCCGAGACTGTGGGCCTGCCCCCGTCGGCCGCCTCGATCGACCGTGTGCTCGGCGTTGCCGAGGGCCGCAGCGTGGCCACCGAGATCACCGGCGGCCATCGGGTGGCCCGCACCGCCGGCCGGCTCCGCATCGAGACCCGACTCCAGTAATCGCTGCCACAGGGCGGTATTGGCCCCGTCGGGGCCCGGTATGGTGCCAGGGTGGGTTCGCCGCCGGATCAGCCCGCGGCACGTTTGCCGCTGCCGCCGGGGTCGGTCGGGCGCGCCATCATCACCACCGAGCAGTTGCGTGCCCGCGTGGCCGAGATCGGCGCCGAGATCACGGCCGACTACCAGGGCCGGCCGCCGCTGCTGGTCGGTGTTCTCAAGGGCGCCTTCGTGTTCATGAGCGACCTCGCCCGGGCCATCGACCTGCCCGTCGAGTTCGACTTCATGGCGGTGTCGTCGTACGGCTACAGCACCGAGTCCAGCGGCGTCGTCCGCATCATCAAGGACCTCGAGACCGATGTGCGCGGCCGCCATGTGGTGCTCGTGGAGGACATCGTCGACTCCGGTCTCACCACCGGCTACCTGGTGGAACTGCTGCGGGCCCGGGGACCGGCCAGCTTCGAGATCTGCGCCCTGCTGGTGCGCGAGGACGCCCGGTCCGACGGCATCCGCTACGTCGGGTTCTCGGTCCCGGCCGACTGGCTGGTCGGGTACGGGCTGGACGTGGCCGAGCGCTACCGCGAGCTGCCGTCGGTGCATCTCTTCGACGTGGGCCCCTCATGAGCACGGAGAGCTGCCCATGAGCGGCAAGTGGTCCGAGGGCATCGAGCCCCGCGGGTTCCGCTGGATCATCACCGAGCGGTTCGGCGTGTGCGAGCGGCCCGGCGGATACGGAGCCGGGCACCGGCGCGTGCGTCGCCTCGAGGAGATCATCTGGCTGCGGCGCAACGAGATCAGTCTGATCATCAGCCTCACGGCCATCCCCTACAACCTGCGCGACTATCACGAACAGGGTCTGGCCTACGTGCACCTGCCGCTCTCGGGCGCCGGCGACTCCCGACGCCTCGGGGAGATACTGCGCACCGTTCACGAGAACGTCGCCAGCGAGCGTGTCGTTCTTCACCACGACTCGATCGGGGACCGGTTGTCGGGGGTCGTGGCCGGCTACCTGCTGTGGTCGGGCCTGGTCGACAGCGGCCCCGAGGCCATCACCATCGCCGAGCAGCTCC
This sequence comes from Acidimicrobiaceae bacterium, assembly GCA_026710865.1. Lineage (GTDB taxonomy): Bacteria > Actinomycetota > Acidimicrobiia > Acidimicrobiales > Aldehydirespiratoraceae > Aldehydirespirator. The sequence continues at coordinate 3,356 of JAPOQG010000163.1, read as the reverse complement.
TCGAGCGCGAGCTGGGCCCCACGGCTCGCGAGCTCGTAGCCATGGCGGGGGAGCTCAGGTCGTCATGAGCCCGGCAGACGCCCCCCGCACCGCGGCGAGGCGGGCCTTCGTGGCGCTGGGATCCAACCTGGGCGACCGGATGGCTTACCTGCGGGACGCGGTGGACGGCTTCGACGATGTGGACGCGGTGTCCGACGTGTACGAGACCAAGCCGGTGGGCGGCCCCGAGCAGGGCCCGTACCTCAACATGGTCGTGCGGTTCCGGACATCGGCGAGCCCCCGGGAGCTGCTCCGGCGGTGCCTGGACCTGGAGCTGGCGGCCGGCCGGGTGCGAGTCGTGCGCTGGGGGCCCCGAACCCTCGACGCGGACGTGCTGTGGATCGACGGCGAGCAGGTGGATGAACCCGATCTGGTGATACCCCATCCCCGCATGTACGAGCGGGACTTCGTGCTCGTGCCCCTGGCCGAAGTGGGCGCCGACCTGCTGCCTGACGGCTACGACCCCTGGTCCTGCGACGGCGTGGTCAGCCTCGGTCCGCTGCGCCTCCAGTAATGCGGTCGGTCCGCATAATCGGCGGCGGGCGGGCCGGCGGAGCCGTGGCGGCCGCGCTGGCTGCGGTCGGCTGGCAGGTGCGCCCCGTCCTCGGTCGGGCTGCGCCGCCGGACGAGGTGGCGGCGGCGGCGGCCGATGTCGACTTGGTGCTCATCGCCACACCCGACGCCGCGGTGGCCGAGGTGGCCGCCGCAGTGGAGCCCTCGACCACCGCTGCGGTCGCCCACCTGGCCGGGTCGCTGGGCCTCGACGCGGTGGCCCCGCACCCTCGGGCGGCGGCCCTGCACCCGCTGGTGGCGATGCCGGACGCCGCCGTCGGCGCCCGGCGCCTGCTGGCGGGCTGCTGGTTCGCGGTCGCGGGCGACCGGATCGTTCGCCAGGTGGTCGCCGACCTCGGCGGGCGGGCCTTCGAGGTGGCCGACGGCGATCGAGCCGCCTACCACGCGGCCGCGGTCGTCGCCTCCAACCATCTTGTGGCGCTGCTGGGCCAGGCCGAGCGGATCGGCGCGCAGGCCGGGGTCCGGTTGGCCGCCCTCCTCGACCTGGTCCGGGCCACCGTCGACAACGTCGAGGAGCTGGGTCCGGCCGCGGCGCTGACCGGTCCCGCGGCCCGAGGGGATGAGGCCACCGTCGAGCGCCACCTCGGTGCCATACCGCCCGCTGAGCACCCCGCCTACCGGGCTCTGGCCGACGAGGCCCGCCGTCTGGCCGGCCGTGATGTGGCGCCGTGACGGGCTCGGCGAGTCGCCCCGTCGTCGAGGACACCATCCGCGGCCTGCGCGCCCGCCTGGACGAGGCCCGCGCCGGCGGGCAGCGGGTGGGACTCGTGCCCACGATGGGGTTCCTCCACGCGGGCCACCGCTCGCTGATCGAGCGTGCCCGATCAGAGAACGACCTGGTGGTGGCGTCGATCTTCGTCAACCCCCTGCAGTTCAGCCCCGGGGAGGACTTCGACGACTACCCACGCGACCTCGACCACGACCTCGCTGTGTGCGCGTGGGCCGGTGCCGGCATCGTCTTCGCGCCCGGCCGGCACGAGATGTACCCCGGGCCGGTGGTCACCACGGTTCGCCTCGGCACCCTGGCCGACGTGCTGTGCGGCGCCTCCCGGCCCGGCCATTTCGATGGGGTGGCCACTGTGGTGGCCAAGCTCTTCTCGATCGTGGGGGAGTGTTCGGCCTACTTCGGGGAGAAGGACTTCCAGCAGCTGACGATCGTCAGGCGCATGGCCAGAGACCTGTCGTTGCCGGTGCGGGTGGTGGGCTGCCCCACCGTGCGCGAGCCCGACGGCCTGGCCCTGTCCAGCCGCAACGCATACCTGAGCGAGGCCGAGCGAGTCCAGGCGCCGGTGCTGCGCCGGGCCCTCGAGGCCGGAGCAGCCCTGGTGGAAGCAGGGGAGACCGACGGGGCCGCGGTAGAGGCCCGCATGGCCGCGGTGATCGGCAGCGCTTCGCTGGCGAGGATCGACTACGCGGCCGCGGTGGACCCGGCCACCCTCACGAGGGGCCAGCAGCCACTGCAGGGCGATGTCCGCCTGCTGGTGGCAGCGCGCTTCGGCAAGGCCCGGCTCATCGACAACCTGGGCTGCCGAGCGGGCTGAGGGTGCTGTTGTCAGCGCTGGGTGAGCCTGCGGTTGGCTGTTTGCGGGGCGGCCGGGCTGCGGGTGGGGCGGTCGGGCTGTGAGGGTGCGGTGGTGGCAGGTCGCGGTGGTGTTGGCGCTGGTGGCGGTGGTGGCGGTGGTGCATTGGGACGAATGGTGGGAATGGTGGCGATCTTGGGCCATCGCCGGGGTGGGAGTCTGGGCCATGAATCTGAGCGGGGTGCCGTTGCTGAGACTGCTGGCGGTAGTGGTGACCTCGGTGGCGGCGGTGGCGCTGGGTGTGCTCGTCGTCAGGCTCCGGTCCAAGCGTCGTCGAGCGCGTCGTGTCGCCGTTGTCGTGCTGGTTGTGATCGCTTTGGCCTTCGGCCTGTTGGTGCCCTCGTTGCCCCGGCCGGCGATCGAGGGCCAAGAGGTTGTTGTCGGGCAGCGCTTCGCCTACTTCCCCGACCTGGATGTAGCCATTCGCAGTGTTGAGTGCGGCGAATACTGCCTCGTAGAGGTCACCGGCACCAACACCGGAGAAGACACCTATTTTCGCGATGGTTGCGGCATCCGGTTCGAGCCTTTCGTGAGCCTGGTCGGTCGCCGCGGAACCGTCTATTCGCCAGAGGCCGAGGATCGCCTCTGCACGGATGAGATCGTTGATTTTCCGTTCGGAGCAAGCGACACCGACGGCGTCGCTATTGATGTCACGGTCAAGGGCCTTCTTGACCTGCTCGACGTCAGGGGCAGTGACGAGGTTGTTGCGGTCGTTTTCGGGTCCGCGAGGGCGGTTGCGGCCACCGATCGCTACTCGTTGATCGGCCCCCACAACGACCGTCCCGGCTGGTGGGCAGCGGCGGCGGCCGGGTTGCTCAAGCTGTCGTTGTTGGCGGCGGCAGGTGCCGTGGGCGCAGCAGTGCTCGAGATCAGGCCGTTGATGGTCAAGCGGTTCAAGATCAACCGAAGCGCACCGCTGTCCGACCTGTCCGCTGGCACCGACGACGCCGAGACCGCCAGGCGCGCCCTGACCGGCTTGATCCGCGGTGGCCGCTCCGGCCGATCCGACACCTCCGAGTAGTTCACCTAACGGCGGGGACGGACCCCCAGCGCCCACACCTCACCCAGTGAGGTCCCCGCGGCGCACTTGTGCGGGTCTGGGGCTGCACTGCGGGAAAATCAAGAATGAGCCGGAGTCCGTGCAACCCCGGGGCACAACCTGGG
>JAPOQG010000083.1 GCA_026710865.1 Acidimicrobiaceae bacterium | reverse complement strand
CGGCCGTACTGGTCCGGCAGCACTCCCCAGCCGAAACAGGGCGCAGGCATGCTCGGCACCAGCCCGTAGATATCCTCGGGGTCGATCCGCTGGTCGCCCACAGTGCACAGGTGCTGCCAGCCGTCCCCGAGGTCGAACGTGTAGGCGAACTGCTCGCCCAGGCGCAGCCTCGACAGCCTGGTTGTGCGGATGTCATCGCTGTCGTCGCTGTCGCCGGGCATCTCGAAGAACGGGTTCACGTCCGCGATGGTCGTGCCGTCGGCGAGGGTGAACTGGCTCAGGTGAGAGCGGTCCCAGCGGGCGAACCCGTCGTCGATCGCCCTGGCGAGAGCCCCGAAGGTGTGGGAGCGGGAGGCGATGAAGACCCGGCCCGGGCGCGGCCAGAATCGCTCCCCCCGCCCCGAGACGAGCTCGACCGTTACCGAAAGCCAGGTGCGTGCCATCGTCCCATCATCGCAGATTCGGCCGGCAAGCGCCTCATGATTGTCGCCTGCCCGCGCTCTGGGGCGGCGGCGCTGCCGGCCGCTCCGTGGGCTGCGAAGGCGGCGCAGGCTCCTCGACCGATCATGTCGCCGTACGCTGCGGGCGTGCGGATTGAGGATGCTCGGTCACTGGATGGCGCCGGGTTTGCGGCTGCTCTGGAACTGCAGCAGAGGATCGACTCAGAGCGCGACCCTGGCCTCCCTGTCACTCCGGCTGCCGAACTGCGGGGCGTCTTCGACGATGACGCCACCGACTACTGCCGTCATCAGCGGATCGTCGCTTTCGACGGTGCCCGTGCCGCGGCCATCGGGCACGTCGAGCTCACCCTGGACCTGGCCAACGCCGGCCTGGCCGGGGTCGAGATCACGCCGACCGACGACGACACCGCGGCCGCGGTGCTGGCCGAGCTGCTGCGGCGGGCCCGGGCCGACGGGCGGACCTCGGTGATCGCCTGGGGCGACCACACCCCGGCGGCCCACGCCTTCTGGGCCGGCCTCGGCGCCGAGCTGCGCTACACCGAGCAGGAGTCCAGGCTCGACCTGGCCGCGGTGGACCCCGAACTCATGGCGCACTGGATCGCGGCCGGCCCGGTCGACCTGGAGCTGGTGCACTGGTCCCGGCGCTGCCCCGAGGACCGGATCGACGCGCTGGTGGCCACCGCCAACGCCATGAACGACGCCCCCACCGACGACCTGGAGATCGCCGACACGACCGTCGACGCGGCCATGGTGCGGGCCGAGATAGAGGCCCGGGCAGCCCGCGGGCTGGAGTACCACGGCGTCCTGGCCGTAACCGCCGACGGCGAGGCGGCCGGCACCACCGAGGTGTTCGTCAACCGGCACCGGCCGGCGGCATCATGGCAGTGGTCGACGGTGGTGCTGCCGGCCCACCGGGGCCGGGGCATCGGTCGCTGGTTGAAGGCGGCGATGTGGCAGCGGCTGCGGGCCACCGAACCGGAGGTCACGGGCCTCCAGACCGGCAACGCGGCCAGCAACGCCCACATGCTGGCCATCAACACCGAGATGGGCTTCCAGCCCACCCACCTGACGGGCTGCTGGCAGGCCGACCTCGGCATCCTCGACACCGCACTCGTCCGAGGGCGTTCACCCTCCCGCGAGGCCGCCGCCAGTTGATCCGGTCGACCGGCCGGGCGCCGCAGACGACGCTCGACTCAGCAGTCCTCGGCGAGGATTTGTTGGAAGGCCGCTGCGACCTGCGGCTGTCTGGAGCGGAAGGATCGCCAGGCCTGTGCCACCCATGAGGACATTGCCCTCAGGAAGCGCGGCGGCTACTCGGGGCCATGCGCTGATCGTGCCGTCCGGCAGCAGCGTCGAGTAGTCAGACAGACACGGCACGTCGCTGGACCAGCGTGTTGCCTATGAGCTTCCGGCAGTGTTCCTTGACATGGGGCTTCCCAGCCACACTCTCGAGGGCTTCGCAGGGGAGGGTGAACAGCGCCCAGCCCACGGACGTGACATCTCCGCTGGTGAGGATCTGCTCCGCGACGAAGTCGGCGTAGCGGGGCAGCTTGTACAGCGATGTGTCGCCCCACCAGAACAAGTGCGCGAAGCGCCCCGGGAGGCAGTCGGGCATCGGCGCGGGCGGCACCTCGGGCAGCTCCGTGAAGCGCAGCACGTCGGGAACCTGCCACCAGGCGGCCGCCACGTCGAGGCGCCAGACCACCTCGCGCCTCACCGGTCGAGCCAGCACGAGCTCGGGGTCGCCGGTGACCAGGCCCAACTCGACGAGCCTCTCAAGGCACGGAAGCGTCTCGTCGCGGTCGGTCCCGGCGGCGACCGCTACCGACGCGGCCGGGTACAGACCGAGCGGGCGCCGCGACAGAGCGGCCAGGATGCGCTTCTCAGGCTCAGACAGGGCGAGCGCGCCGCCCGACTCGCGGCCGTTCACGGCGCTGACCTGCTCGCCCATCACCCCAAGGCTACGCGATCGCCCGGCGCTCCATGGAGCGGGGCTCAGCCGTCGCGGGCCGGCAGGCGGGTCCGCAGCAGGTTCAGCGCGGTGATCGTGCCGAGCTGGCGCACCATCGTTCGGGCCATGTTGAAGCGCACCCGGACGGCGTCGCCCTCGCCGTCGAGGTGCAGACCGATCCAGACCGTCCCCGCCTCGGCGCCCTCGTGGGGGTCGGGACCGGCGGCGCCGGTGGTGGCCAGACCCACGTCCGCGCCGAGAACCCGGCAGGCTCCCTCGGCCATGGCCAGCGCCATCTCGGAGCTGACCGCGTTCACATCGGGCGCGCCCAGGACGGCTGTCTTGAGCGACCGGTCATAGGGCACCACCGCGCCGCGCAGCACGTCGCTCGCACCCGGCACTTCCGTAAGGCGAGCGGCGATCAGCCCGCCGGTGACCGACTCGGCCAACCCCAGCGTGAGCCCCTGCGAGCGCATCATGTCCAGCACCACCGACTCCATGGTGTCGTCATCGACGCCGAACACGGCCTCGCCGATCACGGCACGCGCTCTCGACTCCACGCCTGAGAGCACGGTCTCGGCGGTCTCGTCGTCGGCCGCCTTGGCGGTGATGCGGACCTTGAGACCCTCCATGCCGCTGGCCAGGAAGGCGATGGTGGCCTTCCCGGTGGAGTCGAGCAGGCGCATCTCCGGCTCGAGGAGCTCGGCCAGGCCCGACTCCGAGTGGCCCCAGGTGCGCAGCGTCCGGCTGCGGATCACGTGGCGCTCGCCGGCCCGGGCCTGCAGGTCGGGCACGACGCACTCGCTGACCATCCTCTTCATCTCCCACGGCACGCCCGGCACCGCGTAGATCACCTTCTCCGCACCGGCATCCGCCTTGCCCGGCTCTGTTCCGCCGGACTCTGCGCCGCCCAGCGGGGCGCCGCCCAGCGCCATGCCGTCGGACGAGGCGCCGGGCCTCAGAGGGCAGATCAGCCCGGGCGCGGTTCCCGGCTGCACCGCCATCACCCGAGCTCCGACGGGCACATCGGCCTGCTGCAGGTTGTTGGCGGGCATCTGGCGGTCGCGGCGGTAGAACATCGAGCGGATCCGCTCGACCACCGCCTCGTCGCGGCGCAGCTCCACGCCCATGACCGCCGCGATGGCGTCACGGGTGATGTCGTCGGGGGTGGGGCCGAGGCCCCCGCACACGATGACCGCGTCGCTGCGCTCCAGCGCCTGCTCGATCGCCGCCGTCATCCGGCCGAGGTTGTCGCCGACCTTGGTCTGGAAGTGACTGTCGATGCCGGCCAGCGCCAGCTGCTCGCCGATCCACGACGAGTTGGTGTCGACGATCTGGCCGAGCAGCAGCTCGGTCCCGACCGCCACGACCTCACATCTCACGACTGTTCGCCACCGCGGAGCGGCCGTCCATCAGGTACTGGAGTCCGGTGCCCACGGTGACCACCACCGCCACCCACAGTGCGGCGGTCAGAACGGCGTCGGCGCCGGACAGGGTGGGCATGACCGCCATCGCCAGCGCGAGCCCCTGCACGGAGGTCTTGTACTTGGCCGAGCGGCGGGCCGGGATGGAGACGCCCGCGCCTGCCCAGCGCGCCCTCCAGGCCGTGATGCCCAGCTCCCGGAAGGCGATGACGGTCACCGGCACCCACCAGTAGCGCTCCACCGCCACCAGGCAGAACGCGGCGCCGAGCACCACCACCTTGTCGGCGAGAGGGTCGAGGAAGGCGCCGCTGCGGCTGGTGACATTGGCCCGCCGGGCCACCCGGCCGTCGAAGAAGTCGGTGCCGGCCAGGGCCAGGCCCAGCCCGAAGGCCGCCCAGGACGCGCCCCTGGTGCCGTCGGCCTGAAGGATCAGGAGGAACAGGAGGGGCGACAGCAGCAGCCGGGCGAGGGTCAGGAGGTTGGCGGGGTGGAGCAGGCTGGCCTGCGTGGGCGCTTCGGCGCCGCTCGGAGAGTTCATTTCGCCACCAGATCGCAGCCCTCTGCCGCAGTGACCGTCACGTCTGCGAAGGTACCCGGCGCGAGGGCCTCGGGCACATCGACGATCCCGTCGATCTCGGGGGCCTCGCGGTGGGTCCGGCCCGCGCCGGGCTCGTCCACGAGCACCGAGACCCGGCG
>JAPOQG010000087.1 GCA_026710865.1 Acidimicrobiaceae bacterium | reverse complement strand
GCGATGCTGTGATCGCCGGCGGTGGTCGCAGCCGCGGCCGGGAAGCTGCCCGACACCCTCAGCCCGCCGCCGCGGAAGCTTTCCAGCTCCGCGGTGAGCACCCCGGCGCCGGTCGCCGCGGACGTGTCGAACGTCGCGGTGGTGGTGCCGTCCCAGTCGCGGCTCGTGACCGTCACCGCGCCGACCGCGGTGATCTGGCGCTTGGTGATCGTCCCGGTCACCGTGATCGATGTGGGCAGCTGGTAGTTGCCGCTGTCGGTGTCTGGGCCCTCGGTGAACGAGAACTGCGGGCTGGAGACCGTGATGTTGGTGGCGGCGTCGTCGGACGCGAACGTCCCCCCGGACACGACCAGAGTCAACGACTCGCCCGACACCTCCCCGGACACCGCGCCGCCGCTGAGCGACGCCGCCCCGAAGGCGGTGGTGCCGTCATAGGGGCGGGTCAGCACCGCTGCCGCCACCGTCACCGGGCGCTTGGTGATGTCGCCGGTGACCGAGCCGACGGTGACGGTGTAGTTGCCGATGTCGGCGCCGCCCGCCGTCGCGCCGCTGACCGCCACAGCGGTGCCGACGTTCTTGGAGGCGTAGGTGCCGCCGGTGACGGTCACCTCGTCGTCGCCGATCAGCGCCGGGGAGAAGCTCCCGCCCAGGCTCGCGGGTGCCGCGGTGGTGCCGTCATAGACCTTGTCCGCCGAAGTCGACGAGTAGGTCACCGGCTTCTTGGTGATCGTGTACGTGGTCGCCGACGGCGCCGCGGGCAGCTTGTACTTGCCCGCGAAGGGCGCCTTGACCGCCAAAGATCCCAGACTCAGCGTGTAGGTGCCGGCATTGTCGCCTTCGGTGCGGGCCAGACTGTCGCCCGACACCACGTCACCGGCGGCGTCGCCGTCGCGGAGACCGCCCACCGTGAACCCCAGATCCTCGGTGCCGCCATACACCCGGCTGGTCTGCGCCGGGGTGATCGTCAACACGATCAACGCCGCCGGAGTGCCCTGCACCTCCCCGCTGAAACCACCGGTCCCCGCAGAGTTGGTTGCCGCCACCGCCACGTCATAGACCGTGCCCGCCACGAGGTCCGCGATCGTGTAGGAGGTCACAGCACCGACGTCCTCGCCGGTGTCGTCCGTGCCGTCAGCGTCCTGCCACTCCCCGGCCGCGGCGTAGTCCTGGTCGCCCTGGGTGCCGACCTGCGCGGTGCGCCACCGCACCCGATACCCAGACACCGCGGCGCCGCCACCGCTGGTCGGCGCCGACCAAGTCACGTTGAGGCTCTCCGCCGCCGCCGGCACCGACACAGCAACGCTCTGAGGCACACCCGGCACCACCGCCGTCAGGGTCCCCGTCAACGTCGCCGACGCCGCGGCAGTCGCGATCTCGTAGTTGGCGGCCTTGAACGCCCCCGTCCCGGAACCGGCGTCGGCCAGCGTGTAGGTCACCGCGATGCTGTGGTGCCCCGCGGTGGTCACGGCCGCGGACGGGAAGCTGCCCGACACCACCAGCCCGCCGCCACGGAAGCTGTCCAGCTCCGCGGCGAGCACCCCGGCGCCGGTCGCCGACGACGTGTCGAACGTCGCTGCGGTGGTGCCGTCCCAGTCGCGGCCCGTCACCGTCACCGCGCCCACCGCGGTGATCTGGCGCTTGGTGATCGTGCCGGTCAGCGTGATCGATGTGGGCAGCTGGTAGTTGCCGCTGTCGGTGTCTTGGCCCTCGCTGAACGAGAACTGCGGACTGGACACCGCGATTCCGGTGGCGGCGGCGTCAGAAGCGAACGTCCCGCCGGACACGACCAGGGTCAACGACTCGCCCGACACCGTGCCCGACACCGCCCCGCCGGAAAGCGACGCCCCCGCGAAGGCGGTGGTGCCGTCATAGGGGCGGGTCACCACCGCGTCGGCGACGGTCACCTGCTTCTTGGTGATCGTCCCGCTCAGCGTGACCGTCGTGGGCAGCTCGTAGTTGTCGCGGTCGGTGCTGGCACCCTCGGTGAACGAGAACACCGGGTTCTGTATCACGATGCCGGTGCCGGCGTTCTTCGACGCGAACGTCCCGCCGGTCACAGCCAGCGTCAGGCTCTCGCCCGACACGGTGCCCGACCCCGCCCCGCCGCTCAGCGACGCGCTGCCGAAGGCGGTGGTGCCGTCATAGACCCGGGTCAGCACCGCGTCGGCGACCGTCACCGGCTTCTTCGTGATCGTGTAGGTCGTCGCCGACGGCGCCGCGGGCAGCTTGTACTTGCCTGTGAACGCCGCCTTGACCGCCAGCGACCCCAGACTCAGCGTGTAGCTGCCGGCATTGTTGCCGGTGGTGCGGGCCAGACTGTCGCCCGACACCACATCACCAGCGGCGTCGCCGTCGATGAGACCTTCCACCGTGAACCCCAGATC
>JAPOQG010000194.1 GCA_026710865.1 Acidimicrobiaceae bacterium | reverse complement strand
GCGCTCGCCGGTTTCGCCGACGAGGTGCGGACCTGGTTGGAGGAGCACCTGGTCGGGGAGTTCGCCCGGTACCGGGGCCGCGGCCTCACCGGGCAGGAGGATGTGCCGGTCGAGGTGCAGCTCGCCTGGGAGCGCGAGCTGGCGTCGGGAGGCTGGCTCGGCCTCGACTTCCCGGAATGGATCGGCGGGCGGGGCTGCACCCTGGCCGAGCAGGTCGTCTTCTTCAACACCTACACCGAGGCCCGCGCGCCCGGGCGGCTTCCCAACGTGGGCGTGATGCTGCTCGGTCCCACGCTCATGGCCTTCGGGTCGGAGCGGCAGCAGCGCCGCTTCGTGCCGGCCATCCTGGCCGGCGAGGAGCTGTGGTGCCAGGGCTACTCCGAGCCCGGCGCAGGCAGCGACCTGGCCGGCGTGGCCACGCGGGCGACCCTGCAGGGCGACGTGTGGGTGATCAACGGGCAGAAGGTGTGGACCTCGCTGGCCCAGCACGCCGACTGGATCTTCGTGCTGGCCCGCAGCACGCCCGAGTCGCAGCGCCACGCCGGGCTCAGCTACCTGCTCGTGCCCATGGACCAGCCCGGCATCGAGATCAGGCCCATCGTGCAGCTCACCGGCGGCATCGAGTTCAACGAGACGTTCTTCGACGGTGCCGTCACCGAAGCGGGCCTCGTGGTGGGCGGCGAGGGGAACGGCTGGAAGGTGGCCATGGGCACCCTCGCCTTCGAGCGGGGAGCCAGCACCCTGGGCCAGCAGACCAGCTTCCGCCAGGAATTGGACAGCCTCGTGGCCGAGGCCCGAGCGTCGGGACGCATCGACTGCGACGTGCTGCGCTCGGACCTGGTCCAGTGCCACATCGAGCTGGAGATCCTGCGCTACAACCAGCTGCGGCTGCTCACATCCCTGACCCATGACGCGGCCGCGGGGCCCGAGCAGTCCATCGGCAAGCTCTACTGGGCATCGTGGCACCGGCGTCTGGGCGAGCTGGCGATGAGGGTGCGCGGCGCTGGGGCGATGGTGGCCGACCCGGGGGCGGGCGCTCACGCCGGCGAGGGCGGGATCGACTACCCGCTCGACCGCTGGCAGCGCACGTTCCTCTACTCCCGGGCCCACACGATCTATGGGGGAAGCAACCAGATACAACGCAGTATCATAGGAGAGCGGGTTCTGGGCCTCCCGCGGGAGCCGCGATAGCCGGCAGAAATCCCGCTAGCGTGCAGACCGCCGGGGGACGGACACAGGAATGACACAAGAATAGGGAGAAGCGATGGGTCGGCTCAGCAATACGTGGCATCTGGCCAAGATCTCTTGGGGGGTGCTCAAGAAGGACCGGGAACTGCTGTGGATGCCGGTGCTGTCGTTCCTGGCGTCGGCGGTCGTGATCGTGATGGTGCTCGTGTTGACGTTCATCACGCTGTCCACCGAGTCCACGCACGACCAGACCACCATGGAGTTCAACCCGGCCATGATCGTGGTGTACGTGCTGGCCGCGATGGTCCTCGGCGTGATCGCCGTGTTCTTCAACGGCGCGCTGGTGGCCGGGGCCCACGAGCGGCTCACCGGCGGCGATCCGACGGTGCGCAGCGCCATCGGCCGGGCGTTCGCCCGCATCGGCGGGCTGGTCCCGTGGGCGATCATCACCACCACGGTGGGTCTGGTCCTCCAGGCGCTGAGGGACCGGGCCGGCTGGCTCGGACGGATCGTCACCCACATGCTGGAGATGGCCTGGGAGGTGGTGACCTTCCTGACCGTGCCGGCCATAGTCATCGACGACCTCGGGGCCGTAGCCGGCCTCAAGCAGTCGGCGTCGCTGCTGCGCCGCACCTGGGGCGAGAACATCGCCGCCCGGGTCGGGTTCGGCCTGCTCGGCTTCGTCCTGATCATTCCCGCCGCGGTCGTGGTCGGACTGTTCATCGCGTCGGGCTGGACTGTGCTGATGGTGATCGGCGTGATCGCCGGGGCAGCCTGGGTGGCGGTCGTGATGGTGGTGCTGACCGCCCTCAACGCCATCTTCCAGACCGCGCTGTACCTCTACGCCACCACCGGGTCGGCGCCCTCCGGCTTCGAGCAGGCCCCCCTGGCCCAGACGTTCGTCCACAAGTAGCCCCCGGCCTCGAGTCGGGCCGGCTCTCTACACCAGGTCGTCGATCAGGCCCCAGCGCCGCGCCTCGTGCGCGTCGATCTCGGTGTCGGTCAGCAGCCAGGCCAGAGTTCTCTGGCGGCCGATGCGGGCGGGGACGCTCACCGTGCCGCCCGCGCCCGGGATGAGGCCCATCGACAGCTCCGGGAGCCGGAAGCGGGCTCGCTCGGTGGCGGTGACGGTGGCGCAGAACGCGGCCAGTTCGATGCCCGCGCCCACGCACGCCCCGTCGATCCGCGCCGTCGCCCGGCCGGCGACGGCCGCCATCCATGGCGCCGCGTTGGCGCGGCTGCGGATCAGGTGCGCGGTGGCAGGGTCCTGCACCGTCCCGAACTCGGCCGGGTCGCCGCCGGCACAGAAGTTGCCCCCCGCCCCGGTGATCACCACCGGACGGCCGTCCGCCCCCGCGGCCAAGGCCTTGAGAACGTCCACCAACTCATCCCTCATGGCCGCGTCGAACAGGTTGAGCAGGCGGGGACGGTTCAGCGTCACCGTCACCGAGGATCCGTCGTCGCTCACGTCGATGCGGGGCTGGTCGAGATCCCGGCGGGTGCGACGCCCCCGGCCCGACAGCCAGCCGGCGTGCTCGGCTCCGGCCTGCAGCGTCGCGTAGGCCAGGCTCTCGGCGAGCAGGGCGTCGCCGAGGCTCAGCCGGGGCCCGAGCCGAAGGGTCTGGGCCGCCACCACCGAGGCCTGCGGATTGGCCTGCAGCCCTTCGAGGGCCGGGCCCGGGTCGTCCAGGGCCAGATCCCACGACCCGCCCCCAGCGCCCCGCGCAACCGCCACCACCGGGAGGGCGGCCAGCGCGGCGCCTACGTCGTCGGCGGGATCGTCGCCCACGTCCACGACCACCGCGGGGACGCCGGCCGCCGCAGCGATGCCGTCGATCACCAGCCGGTCGAAGTCGACCGAGTCGATTGCGGCCCTGACCTCCTCCAGCGGCCAGATCCCGCCGTGCATGGCCGGCTATCCCGGGACCGGGTCGGCGGTGAAGCGCCGGCGCAGCTCGCGGCGCAGCAGCTTGCCGGTGTCGTTGTAGGGCAGGTCCTCGACGAACTCGACGCGGGCCGGCACCCGGCTCGATCGCAGCCGGGCCCTCACCAGATCCCGCAGCTCGCCGGCGGTCGGGGCGGGGGAGCGCGTGACCACGCACACCGCCACCTCCTCGCCCCATTCGCGGCTGGGCACGCCGAACGCGGCCGCGTCGAGGACCGCGGGGTGGGTCAGCAGCGCGTCCTCGATCTCGCCCGGCGACATGTTCTCGCCGCCCCGGATGATGATGTCGTCGTTGCGCCCGTGAACCCACAGGTAGCCGGCCTCGTCGAGGTGGCCGCTGTCGCGGGTGCAGAACCAGCCGTCCCCGTCGAGCTGCGAGCCGCCCTCGGAGTATTCGCCGGCCACCTGCTCGCCCCTGACCCAAATCTCGCCGGCTGCACCGGTGTCCGCCTCGGTGCCGTCGCCGCAGCGCACCGAGACCTCCACGCCCGGCAGGGGCCGTCCCGCCGACGCCAGTCTGGCTCTCTCGGCAGGATCGTCGGAGGCGGCGCAGCGCCGGTGGTCGTCGGGGCCCATCACGCACACGGTGGAGCTCGTCTCGGTCAGGCCGTAGGCGTGGGAGAAGCCCGCGGCCGGGAACACCTCCAGCGCCCGCTCCACCACGGTCCGGTGCGACTTGCCCCCTCCGTAGGACACGAACCGGACCGTGTCGAGGGTCTCGCCGCGGCGGTCGAGGGCGTCGACGATGCGGGCCAGCATCGTGGGCACGAGCATGGCGTGGGTCACGCCCTGGGCGCGGACCTCGTCGATCCAGGCGTCGGGGTCGAACTTCGGCAGGGGCACGATGCGGCGCCCGGAGTAGACCTGCGACAGCTGGGCCGACACCGAGGCGACGTGATAGGGCGGCACGGCCATGATGTGGGCCTCGTCGGGACCGGCCGACGCGAACTCGACGGTGCCGAACACGTACGACACCAGGTGCCGGTGGCGCAGCACCGCCGCCTTGGGCGGGCCGCTGGTCCCGCTGGTGTACAGCAGCACCGCGGTGGCGTCGGGATCCATGGGCCAGTCGCCGGGCTCGGCCGCCGGGGCGCCGCCGGCAGGATCGGCGAGGAACCCGTCCCGCTCCACGATGTCCAGACCGTCGACGGTGGCCAGCCTGTCGGCGCTGCTGGCGTCGGCCAGCACCAGCGCAGGCGCAGCCCTTTCGGCCAACTCGCGCAGACCGTCGTCGGGGAGCCGGTAGTTGATGGGCACGTAGGGCACCCCGGCCCAAGCGGCTCCGAAGAGGGCGACCGGCAGGACGGCTCCCGGCTCGTCGCACAGCACCAGGCGCTCAGCCGCCGAGGCGCGCAGCCGTCCGGCGAGCGCGGCGGCGTCGCCCATCAGCCGGTTGCCGGTGATGCCTCGGTCCAGCGGCCCGAGCGCCACCCGGTCGCCCATGGCCGTGACCGCCATCTCCAGCAGCATCATCAAGTTCATGGCAGCGGCCGAGCGGGGTTGGCGGGAATCTCTTGCGGCCCGGCCGATCAGTCCGAGGCGGGCAGCGGCTTGGTCACCTTCACCGCCAGCGGCGCGCCGCCGAGAGCCAGTGAGCCCTCGCCCGCTTTGGTGCACAGCACTTCCACCGTCTCGCCGTCGTCGCCGTAGCGCTTGCCGAGGAGCGTCCCCTCCGAAGCGTCGGCGCTGGGCTCTCCGGCCCGCTCGGCCGAACCGGCCGCTGCCATCGGGGCCCCCCCGCAGGTGAGCTCGGCCGATCCCGTGCCCTTCACCACGATCACTTCGGTGGCGCACACCGTGCTCTGGAACCTGGCCCCCGGCCGCAACTCAACCATGTGGTGATTCTACGTCAGGTCGGTCTCACTCGGCTCGGCCCGGAATCAACCTGTGCACACCAAGGTTGTCAGCGGCCGTAGCGGCAAGGGGGAGGTGACTGAGGCGGGCGGCAGCATCCAATCCATTCGACGTTGGCAAGCAGTGGAGACATGTTCACCCGCTGGACCATGACGCCCTCGGTAGGGTCACCACCGTGCTGTTCGCGCCAGGCTCGACGGTCGGGCGGACCCGATGCTGATCTCGCCCCCGACCCTGGACGACGACGGCTGTGCCAAGGCTTGGGCCGGGTCAGGAGCAATGCACCTCACCGGGCCGGCTTCCGGGGTGCCCTCCGTGTCGCCCGCCGGGATTGTGCGTCCCCTTCTAGGACTGGGCGACGCCTTGGCCTCGGCCACGGGACGGCTGGGCGCGGCGGTCAGGGTGGACGCCTTGGCGCTGGCCGTTCAGCGGGCCGCCTTCACCGGCTTCGGCCGCAACGGATCCCGGAGCGCGGGCGGGTATGCGCAGATGGTGCGGGCACGCGACGGCTGGGTGGCGCTGAACCTGCCCCGCCCGTCCGACACCGAGGCGCTGCCGGCACTGGTGGGCGCGGCGGTGCCCGCCGGCGACTGGATCGAGATCGAGAGCCGGATCGGGTCCATGACTGGGCGCGAGGTGGTGCAGCAGGGATCGGAGTTGGGCCTCGCATTGTCTGCGGTCGGCGCCACGCCGGTGCCGCCGCAACCTTGGTCGGTCCGGTGCGAGCGTGGGCTGCGACCCCGGCGGGGCCGAACGCCTGTGGTCGTGGACCTGACGAGCCTTTGGGCCGGCCCGCTGGCCGGCGGGCTGCTGGCCGAGGCCGGCTGCCGGGTGGTGAAGGTGGAGTCGGTTCTGAGGCCCGACGGCGCCCGGCGGGGTCCGGCCCGGTTCTTCGACCTGCTGAACGGTCGCAAGGAGCCGGTGAGTCTGGACCTGCCCGCCCCCGGCGCGGTCGACGAACTCCGGCAGCTGATCGGCCGCGCCGATCTCGTGTTGGAAGCCAGCCGGCCCCGGGTCATGCAGCAGTGGGGGATCTGTCCTGACCAGGTCGTGGAGGCCGGCACCGCCTGGGTGTCGATCACCGGGCACGGACGCCGGGGACCCCACCGCAACCGGATCGCCTTCGGCGACGACGCCGCCGCCTCGGGCGGTCTGGTCGTGGTGGGCGATCCGCCCATGTTCGTGGGCGACGCCATCGCTGATCCCATCGCCGGCCTGGCTGCCGCGGGAGTCGCCGCGGACCTTCTGTCCCGGGACCGGGCCGCACTGGCAGAGGTGCCGCTGGCCGGCGGGGCCGCGTGGGCCCGCGGCCAGGCCGGCAACGAGATCGAGCGACCCGTCGTGCCCCACGGCTCGGGTTGGGCCGTCGAGCTGTCCGACGGTCCGGTTCCGGTCGGGAGACCCGCGGTGCCCGACCGGCTCGCGACTCCGCCGACGGCCACTGGCTAGTCCTCTCGCGAACTGGCAGCGTTTTGCACGGTATGCGTGCATTGTGCTGCCAGTTGTCGCATCGGTGAGGCCCGGCTTGGGAATTGGCAGCGTTTTGCACGGTATGCGTGCATTGTGCTGCCAGTTCGATTGGGGATGGCTACCGTGGGCGACATGGCAGTCACCGGCACGCGGGACCGTTGGGAGCTCGGGCCGGCGTGAGTGACGCCTCGGGCTGGGACGCCACCCTCAGGGACCTCGAGCGCCGCCGGCAGTCGGCCCGGGCCATGGGAGGGCCCGAAAAGCTGGCCGCCCGCCGGGCCGGGGGTCGCCTGGACGCCCGCGCCCGGATCGACGGACTGCTCGATGACGGCTCGTTCACCGAGATCGGCACCCTGGCCGGGCCGGTGCCCGCCGACGCTCTCGTGGCCGGCGTGGGGGCCGTGGACGGGCGCCCGGTGGCCGTCGGGGCCGAGGACTTCACCACCATGGGAGGCTCCATCGGCCCGGCCGCCACCCGCAAGCGCTGGCGCATCGCCGACATCGCCGGCCGCGAGCGCATCCCGTTGATCATGCTGCTCGAAGGAGCCGGGCACCGGCCGCCGATGCCGGGCGACCCCGGCGGCGGTGGACCCAACGACCTCCAGGCCCAGGCCGCCCTGTCCGGGCTGGTACCCATGGTCTGCGGCGTGATGGGCCCCTCCGCCGGGCACGGCGCCATCACCGCCCTGCTGTGCGACTTCTCGATCATGACGCCCGACGCCGCCATCTTCACCGCCGGGCCGCCGGTGGTGGAGGCGTCGCTGGGCGAGCGGGTCGGCAAGGAC
The DNA here is from genome assembly GCA_026710865.1 of Acidimicrobiaceae bacterium. GTDB lineage: Bacteria > Actinomycetota > Acidimicrobiia > Acidimicrobiales > Aldehydirespiratoraceae > Aldehydirespirator. The sequence goes on along the minus strand of JAPOQG010000194.1, from coordinate 276 downwards.
GAACTGGGCGGCCCCCCGGTGGCCGTCGGGGCGGGAACCATCCACAACCTGGCCGACGACGATGCCGGCCTGCTGGCCCAGATCCGGGCCTACCTGTCGTACTTCGGGTCCTCAGCGTGGGAGCGGCCCCCGGCCGCCGACACCGGCGATTCCGGCCCGCGCCGCATAGCCGGGATGCTCGACCTCGTCCCCCGCGACGGCAAGCGGGCCTACGACATGGGCGCGGTGGTGGAGGCCGTCGTCGACGGCGGCCGGACCCTGCCGGTCCAGCCGGGC
>JAPOQG010000092.1 GCA_026710865.1 Acidimicrobiaceae bacterium | reverse complement strand
GCTACTGGCGCGACCCGGCCGGCAGCGCCGAGGCCCTGGTCGACGGCTGGCTGCGGACCGGGGACCTGGCCACCGTCGACGGGCGGGGCCTGTACCGGCTGGCGGGGCGGACCGCCGAGATGTACATCCGCGGCGGCTACAACGTCTACCCGATCGAGGTCGAGGCTGTCCTGGACGCCCATCCCGGCGTCGCGGAGGCGGTGGTGCTGGGGCGTCCCGACCCGGTGATGGGCGAGATCGGCGTGGCCGTGGTGGTGCCGCGAGATCGCGCCGACCCTCCGACGCTGGAGGACTTGCGGGCCTTCTGCTCCGCGTCGCTGGCCCGCTACAAGCTGCCCGAGGCGCTGGAGCTGGTCGACGAACTTCCCCGCAACCCGTCGGGCAAGATCGACCGCCGCCGCCTCACATAGAGGCCGAGCGAGTAGACGAGCGACACCGGCACATACGGGCGAGGCCGTGGCCCGAGCGGCCCGTGAGAGCAGCGAACAGGAGCGGGAAACACCCCGCCCCGACGCAGCGGACTTGCACCTACCCGCGCACGCTCTCAGCCGCCGCGTCAGCGCCGGCCGCGGGAGCGGGCTCTCTTCTCCTCGCGGATGCGCTGCTGCTCGATCTCATCGCGCAGGGCCAGGAATCGCTCGACGCGGCGGGCATCCATCTCGCCGCTGCCGACCGCGGCGCTCACAGCACAGTCGGGCTCCACACCGTGGGCGCAGTCGGCGAACCGGCAGCGGGTGCCGTACTCCTCGATATCGCTGAAGACCCGGCTCAGCGCCTCCTGAGCGTCGATCAGGCCGAGGGCCCGCACGCCCGGCGTGTCGAGCACCATGCCGCCGTCCCCGGGCAGCAGCACGAGCCGGCGGGCGATGGTGGTGTGCCTCCCCCGCCGGTCCGAGGACCGGACCTCGGCCGTGGCCGCCACCTCGGCGCCGGCCAGGGCGTTGACCAGACTCGACTTCCCCGACCCGCTCGCCCCCACCAGCGCCAGGGTGCGGCCGGCGCCGAGCCTCGACCTCAGCTCGGGGATGCCGGCACCGCTGCGGACGCTCAGTGTCAGCACGGCCACATCCCCGGCCACCGCCCTCACCGTGGACGCGGCCGCAGCGGGGTCGGCCGCCCGGTCGGCCTTCGTGAGCAGGATCACGATCGACGCGCCGCTGTCGCGGGCCATCACCAGCATGCGCTCGAACCGACCCGGCGGCAGCGGCCTGTCGAGGCCGGCAACGATGCCCACGGTGTCGAAGTTGGCCGCCAGCACCTGCTCGGCGTCCCGCTCGGCCGGGTCGCGGCGGGTGAGGGCCGTCCGCCTCGGCAGGACCCGGCTGATCAGAACCAGGGCGTCCTGGCGGGTCAGCTGCACCCAGTCGCCGGTGACCGGGGCGATCTCGGCCTGGGCCCGCACCGAGTCCGAGCCGGCCCGAACCATCCCGGCGGCTGCGACCACGTCGCACTCTCCCCGGTCCACCTGCACCACCCGGCCGACCTGGGCTCCGGCATCGGCGGCGCCGGCCACATGGTCGCCGTACCCCCAGAGGCGCAGGTCGCCGGAACGGTCGTTCATAGGAACACGCGCGGGCAGGCGACCCTTTCCATCCGTCCACTATTGCCCATCGCTTGAACCAAGGAAAGGGCGTACCATCTGAAAGGACAAGGTCTGAGGCGGCGAAGAGGCAGACAGTGACGGACGAAGACACGACCACCGGACGCACCCCCTTCTCGCGGGCGGCATCGCCAGGCACGACCGGCGCTCTGGCCGGCACCGCCGGCGCCGCGGTGGGACTGGGGTTCGGCGAGCTCATGGAAGGGGCGTTCGAGACGATCCCGTCCCTGGTCGTGGCGGTGAGCGAGTTGATCAGCGACTACACCCCCGGCGATGTGGTCCGGTTCAGCATCTCCACTCTCGCTGCCAGCCAGAAGACCCTGCTCACCGTGGGCATCGTCGTCGCCACGCTGGCTCTCGGCGGTGCGCTGGGGCGCTTCGCGGCTTGGGGCCGCCTGCGGGTCACCCTGGCCGGATTCGCCCTGTTCGGCCTGCTGGGCGGATGGGCCGCGGCCCGCAACCCGATCAGCCCCGCAGCCGGATCCTGGGTCGTGGGTCTGGCGGCCGCCGTGCTGGCCGCGGGCTCCACCCTCCTGGTGGTCCGCCTGGCGAGCGGGCGGGCCGCTGCGGCCGGACCCGTGCCTGCTGGAACCGCCCGGGCCGCCGAGCCGGACGAGACCGCGACGCCCGCGGCCTCCCGCCCGCCCGCAGTCGTCGGGACCACCCGGCGGTCGTTCTTCTACGCGGCCGGCGCCGGCGCGGCCGCCCTGGCCATGGTGGGCGTCGGCAGGAGCCTGCGGGGCCAGTCGGCTGCCGAGCAGTTCCTCGAGGCCAACGCCCTGCGGCCCTCCCCCACCACCGAGCCGCAGGCGGTGGCCTCCTCCACCACCACGACGACCGAGCCGCAGGCGGTTGCGGCGTCCACCACCTCCACCACCGTGGCCGCACAGCCGGCCGGGCCTTCGGTGCAGGAGCAGCTGGACGCTCTCGACACCCTCGACGACGACGTCGCCGGCATTTCCTCGTACGTGACGCCCAACGACGGCTTCTACCGGATCGACACCGCGTTCGGCCGGGTCCCCCAGGTCGATCCGGGCGACTGGCGGCTCCGGTTCACCGGGATGGTGGACAACCCCTACGAGATCACCTTCGACGAGATCCAGGCCATGGACCTGTCCGATCACGTCATCACCCTGTCGTGCGTGTCCAACGAGGTGGGCGGCAACCTGGTCGGCAACGCGGTGTGGACCGGGGTGCCGCTGTCGGTGCTGCTCGACCGGGCCGGGGTGCAGCCCGGCGCCGATCAGGTGGTGGGCCGGTCGGTGGACGACTGGACCGCAGGCTTCCCGACCGGCGTGGTCTACGACGGCCGCAACGCCATCCTGGCCATCGGCATGAACGACGAGTTCCTCCCCACCCGCCACGGGTTCCCGGCCCGGCTGGTGGTGGCCGGCCTCTACGGCTACGTCTCGGCCGTCAAGTGGATCGAGGAGATCAACCTCACCACCTGGGACGGCTTCGACGGCTACTGGGTGCCCCGGGGCTGGTCCAAGGAAGGGCCCATGAAGACCCAGAGCCGCATCGACGTGCCCGGCCGGGGACTGGTGGCCGGTCAGCCCACGCCCATCGCGGGCATCGCCTGGGCGCCGACCCGGGGCATCGAGCGGGTCGAGGTCAACATCGACGACGAGGGCTGGCTGCCCTGCAACCTGGGCGAGGCCGTCGGCGACGAGAGCTGGGTGCAGTGGCACCGCGAGTGGACGCCCACCGCGGGCCGGCACCGGATCCAGGTGCGGGCCACCGACGGCGACGGCGTCACCCAGAGCGAGCGGGAGGTGCCCCCGGCACCCAACGGAGCCGAGGGCTGGCACACCATAAACGTCAACGTCGGCACCTGATCACGGGCCTTCACAGGGAGCGCTGAACCCTCAATTTGCGCCAGCCAGCGGCTCCCCGGAGATTTCGGGGTGTCCGTCCGCGAAGTTGTGTATTGTTCGGGGCTAGGAGGCGGTATTGATATGACCGATATCCAGGAGCGCGTCGCGCCCGTCGCACCGGCAGTCACCGAGTTCGTCTGCAACGGCTCGACGGTACGGGTCGGCGACCATCCCCACCTGCTCGCCGCGCTGCGCGAGGAGCTGGGGCTGATCGCGGCCAAGGACGGCTGCTCGCCCTCGGGGCAGTGCGGCTGCTGCACGGTGCTGCTCAACGGCAAGGCCCGGGTGGCGTGCCAGATCCCCCTCGCCAAGGCCCAGGGCGCCGAGATCGTCACCCCCGAGGGCCTCAGCGACGAGGAGCGCCACCGCTACGCGGCCGCCTTCGGCGCGGCCGGCGCGGTCCAGTGCGGCTTCTGCACGCCCGGGATCGTGATGCGGGTCAAGGCCCTCATCGACCGCAACGGCGCCAACCTCACCCGCGACCAGGCCTCCCGCCACCTCGGCGCCCACCTGTGCCGCTGCACCGGATACCTCAAGATCCTCGACGCGGTGGAGATGCTGGCCACCGGCGCCGACGGGATCGCCGGCGGCACCGCAGTCGAGGTCGCCCGGGGCGTCGGATCCCGGGCCGCCCGCTACGAATCGACCGAGCTGGCCATGGGCGACAAGCTCTACATCGACGACATGACCGCGCCCGGAATGCTCCACGGTGCAGTGCACCTGGCCGAGCACGCCCGGGCCGACATCGTCTCGATAGACACCAGCCGGGCGGCAGCCCAGCCAGGGGTGGTCGCCGTGTTCACCGGCGACGACGTCGCGGGCGAGCTGCGGATCGGGCTGATCCACAAGGACTGGCCGGTGTTCATCCCGCCCGGCGGCCGCACCTCCTACCTGGGCGACATCCTGGCGCTGGTAGTGGCCGACAACCGCGAGACCGCCCGCCAGGCCGCAACCCTCATCGACGTGGTCTACGAGCCGCTGGACCCCATCTGTGACCCCGCCGCGGCGGTGGCCGACGGCTGCGAGGACGCGGTGTGGGGTCTCGACGGCAACGTCCTGTCGGTGTCGTCCTACGCCCGCGGCGGCGACGTGGAGCAGGCGCTGGCCGCGTCGGCCCACACCGTGCGCGAGACGTTCCAGACCCAGCGGGTGGAGCAGGCCTTCCTGGAGCCGGAGTCGACGCTGGCCGTGCCCAAGGTGGCCGACGGCGAGCGCCGCATCGACGTGTACTCCGGCGGGCAGGGCGTGTGGGACGACCGCGACCAGGTCGCGGCCGTGCTCGGCATCGACAACAGCCGCGTCTGGGTCGAGCAGGTCGCCAACGGAGGCGCCTTCGGCGGCAAGGAGGACTGCTCCAACCAGACCCAGACCGCGCTGGCCGCCTGGCTGCTGGACCGGCCGGTCAAGACCACGTTCTCGCGCGAGGAGTCGCTGCTGGTGCATCCCAAGCGGCACCCGGTGCGCATCGAGTTGGCCGTCGGGTGCGACGGCGAGGGCCGGCTCACCGCGCTCCTGGCCCGCATGCTGGGCGACTCCGGGCCCTATGCCTCAGTCGGCATGAAGGTTCTGGAACGGGCCGCCGGCCACGCCTGCGGCCCCTACGCGGTGCCGGTGGTGGACGTCGAGGCGGTCGCGGCCCGCACCAACAACAGCGTGTGCGGCGCCTTCCGGGGCTTCGGAGCCAACCAGGCCCAGTTCGCCATGGAGGGCGCCATGGACCGCCTCGCCGACGCGGTGGGGATCAGCGGCTGGGAGATCCGGCGCCGCAACGCGGTCACGCCCGGAGCGGAGTGGGGCCCGGGCCAGATCATGGACGACGGCAGCCTCGGTGCCCTGGAGTGCCTGGAGGCCATCAAGGGCCCCTACGACGAGGCCATCGCGGCCGGCAAGGCCGTGGGGCTCGGCTTGGGACTCAAGAACTCGGGGCTCGGCAACGGCTTCAAGGAGATCAGCCGGGCCGTGGTCCATTTCGTGCCCGACGCCGCCCATCCCGCCGGCACCCCCGCCGGACCGGACACCGTCGTCGAGGTGCGTCACTGCTGGACCGAGATGGGCCAGGGCGTGCACACCGTCGCCCTCCAGGTGGCGGTCGAGGAGCTCGGCGTGCGGCCCGAGACGGTGAGGGTGTACGTCGACACCAGCCGGGAGCTGGGCGCGGGCCAGACCACCGGCTCGCGGGGAACGCTGATGGGAGCCGGATCGGTGGCCGAGGCCTGCCGGGCCGCGCTGGCCGCAGGCTGCCTCACCGGCGTCGACTACGAGGGCGAGTACCGGGTCGACTGGACCGACAAGCTCAGCGACGGCCTCGAGCACCCGGTGATCCACTCGACGTTCGGCTACGCGGCCCAGATGGTGATCGCCGACCCCCGGACCGGAGCGGTGGAGAAGGTGGTGGCCGCCCACGACGTGGGCCGGGCCGTCAACCCGCTGCTCTGCGAGGGCCAGATCGAGGGCAGCGTCCACATGGGGCTGGGCTACGCACTGACCGAGGACTTCCCCTGCGACAGCGACGGCCGGCCCCGCTTCGACACGCTGCGGGGGCTCGACATCATCCGTCCCAAGGACATGCCGCCGGTGGACGTGATCCTGGTCGAGGCCCCCCAGCCCGACTCCCCCTACGGGATCAAGGGCGTCGGCGAGATCGGCCTGGTGCCCACCGCCGGCGCGGTGGCCGAGGCCATGCGGCAGGTGGACGGCAAGTGGCGCACCCACCTGCCGATCAACACACACCAGCCTGTGACGCCCCGGTCGTGACCGGCCCCGCCGCGCATCCCGGAACTGCCGCGCGCCCGGAGCCGGACACCCGCACCACGCCGGGCATGGTCTGCGCCCATCACCACCTGTACTCGGCGCTGGCCCGCGGCATGCCCGCGCCACCCCGCACCCCCACCAAGTTCCTGGAGATCCTGGAGCTGGTCTGGTGGCGTCTGGACCGGGCCCTCGATCTGGACATAATCGAGTGGTCGGCCAAGCTGGGCGCGCTGGAGGCCCTGGAGTCGGGCACGACCGCCATCATCGACCATCACGAGTCGCCCAACGCGATCGAGGGGTCCCTCGACGTGATCGCGGCGGCCTGCGCCGAGGTGGGGGTGCGAGTGGACTGCTGCTACGGCGTGACCGACCGCCACGGCTCGGCCGGAGCGGCCGCGGGGCTGGCCGAGAACGACCGCTTCCTGCGGGCCGGAGGCCGGGGCCACGTGGGAGTGCATGCCGCCTTCACCTGCTCCGACGCCACGCTGGAGGCTGCCGCGGGCCTGGCCGCCGACCACCGCACCGGCGTGCACATCCACGTCTCGGAGGGGACCGCGGACCTTGCCGCCGGGGCCCGGCTGGAATCGCTGGCCCGCGACGACTGGCTGGTGATCCACGCCGTTCACCTCGACCGCGACCTCCCCGGCGTGATCGTGCACAACCCCCGCTCCAACATGAACAACGCGGTGGGCTACGCCCGGCCCGCAGCCCGGCCCAACCCGGTGGCGCTCGGCACCGACGGGATCGGCGCGGCCATGCTCGACGAGTTCCGGGTGGCCTACGTGCGCCTGCGCGAGGACGACGTGACCGCCACCCCCGAAACGGCCTGGAGCTGGCTCGAGACCGGCTGGAGGCTGTTCCCCGAGGCTCTCGAGGACACGGTGACGTGGTCGTATGACCGCATGGACCCGTGGTCGCTCGCCTTCACCACCGGCGTGCAGGCCACCGACGTCACCGTCGACGGCGAGACCGTGCTGCGCGACGGCCGGCCCACCCGGGTCGACGCGGATGAGATCAGAGCCAAAGCGGCCGAGGCAGCCGCCAGACTGTTCGCCAAGCTCGAAGAGATGCCCTGGAGGCCGAGCGGATAGGGAGTGAGTCATGCGGATGTTCACGAGGCGCCGAGCGAGGCCGTGGCCCGAGCGGCCCGTGAGCGCAGCGAACAAGAGCGGGAGTAAGGCAACACCGTCACCCAACGACGGCCGGCACGAGGAGGAGACATGACCCAGCCAGCGGCCCTCTACATCCAGGACGCCCACACCCTCGCGGAGTCGATGGAGCTGTCCCAGTACGCCGAGTCCAAGGGCTTCGACGCCGTCTGGCAGGCCGACTCCCGCCTGGTGCGCGACGCGGTGGTGCCGATGGCGGCCATCGCCGCGGTCACCTCCACCATCAAGGTCGGCAGCGGCGTGGTGGACTGCTGGACCCGCAACCCGGCCCGTCTGGCCTCCACGTTCTCCACCCTCGACGACCTGGCCCCGGGCCGCATCCTGCTGGGCATAGGGGCCTGGTGGGAGCCGCTGGCATCGAAGGTGGGCGTGCAGAGGGTGCGGCCCCTCAAGGCGATGCGCGAGATCGTCGAGGCCTGCAGGGGTCTCCTGAACGATCAGACCGTCACCTACCAGGGCGAGTTCGTGCAGTTCGACGGGGTGGAGCTCGACTACGTCCAGCAGGAGCGCCGGCCCAAGGACGTGCCCATCTACATCGGAGCGACGGGAGCCAGGATGATGGCCCTCACCGGGGAGATCGCCGACGGGGTGGTGTTCAACTACCTGGTGTCGCCCCAGTACAACGCCCAGGCGATGGAGCACCTGGCCGAGGGCGCAGCCCGGGTCGGCCGAACCGTCGACGACCTGGACCGGCCCCAGCTGATCGTGTGCTCGATGGCATCGGGAGACTCCGAGGCCGAGCGGACCGAGGCGCTCGACAGCGCCCGGCTGCTGATCACCCAGTACCTGGGCCAGCAGCCCCACATCATGAAGGCCTCGGGCGTGCCCGACTCGCTGCTCGACGAGGTGAGGGCCGTGCTGACCTGGCCGGCCACCCTCGAACAGGTCGAGGCGGCATCGAAGCTGGTGCCCGACGAGGTGGTGCAGATGCTGTGCGCGGCCGGCACCGTCGACGAGTGCCGGGCCAAGGTGCGCCACTACATCGACAACGGCTGCACCACCCCGATCCTGTACCCGCTCGGGCCGGACGCCAAGATGATGATCGACGCCTTCGCCGACTGGGACGGCTCCTGAACGAACCGCTCCGGTCTCGCATCCACGAACTGGCAGCACAATGAGCGCTATACGTGCAAAACGCTGCCAATTCGCCGCCAGCCGCGCACCCGTCCCGGAACTGGCAGCACAATGAGCGCTATACGGGCAAAACGCTGCCAATTCGCCGCCAGCCGCACACCCGTCCCGGAACTGGCAGCACAATGAGCGCTATACGGGCAAAACGCTGCCAGTTCCCGCCGACGACGTGACACCATGACCGACCTGCTCGTCCGCAATGCCCGCCTCGTCGCGGCCATGGACGCCCAGCGAACCGAGATCGCGGGCGGCTGGGTGGCCGTCACCGGCGGGCTCGTCTCGGGGGTGGGCCTGTCCGGCACGGAGCCCGCGGACGCGGCTCGCACCGTCGACGCCGCCGACTGCCTGGTCACGCCGGGACTCATCAACACCCATCACCACCTCTACCAGAACCTCACCCGGGCCTTCCGCCCCGCCCTCGAGGGCAACCTGTTCGACTGGCTGCGGACCCTGTACCCGCTGTGGGCCCGCCTCGACGAGGAGGCTGCCTACACCTCCGCCTGGATTGGACTGGCCGAGCTGGCCCTGAGCGGTTGCACCACCAGCACCGACCACCTCTATGTCCATCCCGCCGGGGCCGGCGACCTGATCTCCGCCGAGATCGCCGCGGCAGCCGACCTGGGAGTGCGCTTCCATCCCACCCGGGGGTCGATGTCGCTCAGCGAGAAGGACGGGGGGCTGCCCCCCGACTCCACGGTGCAGACCGACGACGTGATCCTGGCCGAGTCCGAGCGCCTGGTGGCCGCCCACCACGACCCGTCGCCCACCTCGATGGTGAGGGTCGCGCTGGCGCCATGCTCGCCGTTCTCGGTATCGACCGAGCTGATGACCGCCACCGCCGAACTGGCAAAGCGCCTCGATGTGAGGCTGCACACCCACCTGGCCGAGGACATCGGCGAGGACGACTTCTGCCTGGAGACCTTCGGGATGCGCCCGGTGGACTACTTCGAGCACTGCGGGTGGGGCTCGGACCGTTCCTGGATCGCGCACTGCGTGCAGCCCGACCCGGCCGAGATCTCACGTCTGGGACGCTGGGGCACCGGCGTGGCCCACTGCCCCAGCTCGAACATGATCCTGGGTGCGGGGCTGGCCCCGGTGCGGGAGCTGAGGACCGCGGGGGTGCCGGTGGGCCTGGGGGTGGACGGCTCGGCGTCGGCCGACTCGGGCTCGATGTGGACCGAGGCCCGCAACGCCATGCTTATGGCCCGCCTGCGCGACGGCCAGGCCGGCCGGGCCGGGCTGTTCTCCGCCCGGGAGGCGCTGGAGATGGCCACCCGGGATGGCGCCGCCTGCCTCGGGCGGGCCGGGGAGATAGGCGAGCTGACGGTGGGCGCCTGCGGCGACATCGCGGTGTGGCCCCTCGACGGGATCGCCTTCGCCGGCGCCTGGTCGGACCCGATCGAGGCGTGGCTGCGCTGCGGCCCGGTGTCGGCGCGCCACACGATCGTCGCCGGCCGCCTGGTGGTGTCCGACGGCGAGCTTCGAGCCGCCGGCACCGAGCAGATGCTGCGCGACCACCGCCGCATCTCCGTAGCGATGCAGTCGGTGCGCTAGATCCCACCGAGAGCCGGCGCAACCTAGTAGTACTACGGCACCTAACGCGAACGAGGAGGATCGGCGGGCGTGAACAATAACGCAGCACGCGAGGAGATGGACTGGGCGCTCTACGGGCACGGCGTCCGCGAGCTGGCGCAGATGGTCGCCGACGACGGGTACCGGCCCGACATGATCCTGGCCATCGCCCGGGGCGGGCTGTTCTGCGCAGGGTCGTTGGGCTACGCGCTGTCGGTCAAGAACGTGTACGTGATGAACTGCGAGTACTACACCGG
>JAPOQG010000253.1 GCA_026710865.1 Acidimicrobiaceae bacterium | reverse complement strand
TAGCGCGTCGATGCTGGCGGTGTGGGGGTTCGACTCGGGCACGTCGGCGAATCCGGCTCCGTTGTTGGGGGTTGTCAGGTTGAGGGCGCGGGTGAGGAAGGTCGCCATCTCTGCTCGGGTGACGGGCCGGTTGGGGCAGTACCGCGGCGGTTCTTGTGAGCAGCCTTGGGTGATGCCGGCGGCGCGTAGCGCGTCGATGCTGGCGGTGTGGGGGTTCGACTCGGGCACGTCGGCGAACTCGACGTCGGTGTCGGTGTCGTCTCCGTTTCCGCCGGTTTCGTCGTCGTCGGGGTCAGTGTCGTCTGGGATTATGGGGCCGGGGGGGGGTCCCGGGCCGCCGATTGGGTTGTTGACAGGAGCACGGTCGCGAGTGGCCTGCGTAGCCGACGACGTGACCCGCTCGGCCCCGAACGACCCGTCGACATAGGACGCCACCACACGCAGCGCATGCCCCACATCGTCGTCGACCGGCGTGTAGGACGCCCCTACGGCACCGGCGATGTCGCCCCAGCCTGTGCTGAGACGCTGCCACTGCCACGACACGCCCGACGGACCGTCATCATCAGCCAGCGACGCCGACAGCGCTGTACCCGCACGCGGGAGCAGGGTGGACAGACTCACCGCGCCGGGCTCGTCCACATCGGTGACACTGATCGTCACTGCAATCGAGTCGTCGGTGCTGTCGTCTGTGTCGCCGCTGCGGTTGATGCCGTCGGTGACCGACAGCGTGAACCGGTAGGTGGGTTTGTCCTCGTAGTCCAACGAGGCGAGGGTGGACAATTGCCCGGTGGCCTCGTCGAGCGTGAATGCGTCGGCGTCGGCGCCCGACTTGGAGTACGTCAGCGTGTAGAGGTGTGTCGAGCTGGCCGCGACCGCTCCGCCGAGACCGGCTCCCGGCGCCGTGTTCTCCGCAACACTGCGGGTGGTGCTGGCGGCGGCGAATTCTGGAGGCTGGATGTAAGGCAAGATGGTGTGCGCCGCGGCGGGAACGTCGGTGAGCCGGGTGCCGTCGGCCGTGCACACTCCGGCGGGGTCGCTGCCGGTGCAGTCCTGGTCGGCGAGAAGGCTGAAGGTGATGGCGTCGCCGGTGGGAACCAGGGTGAACCGATAGGCATGCGCCGGCAGGCCGGCCTCCACCAAGGGCTCAATTGATTCGACCGTCGCGCCGACGATCGAGACCGACGAGGTGGCGGTGAAGTCCGCCACCGGCCGGTTGAACGCCACCGCCACGGTGGGACGGTCCGAAGGGCCATCGTGGCGGGTCGAGGTGTGGGCGCCGTCGACGACAGCGGCCTGAAGCGGCGCGGCCGCATCCGCCAGAACCGCCGGCGACAGCGGCATGGCCCGCTGTGAGTTGAACCGACCGGGGATCGTGATCGAGAGCAACTCCTCGCCGGTGTTGGGGTCGACCTGGGTGATGGACTTGTTCGGCTTTGATGACGGTGGCCAGGTTGGACACGGGCCCGCACTGCTGTAGCAGGGGATCCAGCTTCCCCAGCTGACCAGCCAGTCTCCGTTCTCGAGTGCTTCGGCGTGACCGTGGAACTGCCCGGCCCGCGAGCGTGTGCCTCCCAGGGAGTGGTCCCGCATGAAGACCGCCTCGCCGCTGTCGTGGTCCAGCGCGTACTCCACGGCGCGGCTGTACGCGCCGGTCCGATCCACGAGCTGGACATCGGTGTATGGGTCGGGCATGCACTCCACTCCGTTGTCGAACAGCAAGAGGCGCTCGCCGGGCAACAGCGACGATCCGTGCTGGCCGCAGAACTGCCCCTCCTCGTCGCCGACGAAGCTCAGCGGCGGCGGGCCCTTGCCCGCGGCCTCCCACTGCTCGTCGCTCAAGGTGGTGAGCCCCACGCGCCACACCACCTTGTGCGCCCCATCCATGTCGGGATCGATCCGCAGCACCTGGTTGCAACCCCGAAACGACGCCACGATGTCGCCGTCGATCATCTGCACGGTGTTGATGTGCGCCCAGTCCACCCACCGCGAATGGGGAGGCATGTTGGGCTTGCAGTCCTCAAACGGGATCCCGTCCCAAGAGTTCCACAGGAACTGCGACGCGCCCTGCGGGGTGCGGATCTGGATGACAGAGTCCTGGACAGGCTCCGAGGCGCCGAAGGTGTGGGTGAAGTCGCCATCGTCGGTGAGGCCGCCGAACGTGAACCCGCTGAGGTCGCGCACCGCAGGCTCATAGGCGATGAGCACGTAGTTGCCGTCGTCGAGGATCAGCGCGTCGTGGTAGTCGGTGGCCTTCAGCGGTGACACCGTCCTGATCTGGGCCAATTCCTCGAGGTTCTCGTCCAGGACATGCCATTTGGTGGTGGCAACCGTCCCCGACGAGTACAGGTACCGGTACTCGTCGGCGGCGCTGACCCAGGCGGCGCGGAAGTATCCGCATCTTCTTGCGCCGTCGCTGATGTACCACCTGGTGGCGCCGTTCGGGTCGATGATGGCGATCCGCTGGCAGCCTCCGATCAGGATCAGATCCTCGATCACGCCAGTCGCTCCCGCAGCGGTCTCGACGGTGGCGTTGAGCAGGTCCCCGAGCGCGCACCGCACGAAGTAGTCGGTGGCGGCGCCGCTTGCGCTCGCCAGCGTGATGCGGACCTCGGCATTTGCGTCATCGACGGCGACGTTGCGGGTTCCGCCGGAGGCGACCTGTGTGCCGTCGATCGACAGCCGCACGCCCGCTGCCGCCGTCGGGGTGATGGCCATGGTGTCGCCGTCGGCGGCGCACCCGATGCTGTAGTGCAGCACAGCCGGGTCGAAGGAGGGCTTCAGCACATGGCTCGGGTTGGCGCCCGAGTCGTCGGTCGACACCGACAGCGCGCTCAGCAGCTCCGCGGTGACGACCTCTTTGGTTTCGGCTGTCGCGCGGTTGCTGCTGGTGCGGCCGTCGTCATAGGTCGCGGTGACCCGCAGGAATCGTCCGGCGTCGGCTGCGCCGGCCACATGGGTGGCCGCGGTTCCGGCCAGCGCCTCCCAGCGGCCGCGGCCCACCGAACGCTCCCACAGGTAGCTGACTGCGCCGGTGACGCCGTCAGGATCTTCCAGCGTCGCGGTCAGGGTGCCGCCGAGGGCGGGCCGCGTCGTCGACAGCGTGAGGGTGCCCGGCTCGGGCTCGTCGCCGACAGTGACCTCTACGCTCAGCGACTTCGAAGCACCGTTGGCCTCGGCATGCACCGTCACCTCGTAGACGCCGTCACCGTCGCCGTCGACAGGAGCGTTGTAGTCCGGCGGCGACGAGAACAGGTGGCCGCTGAGCGGGGCCAAGCTGAACCGGAGCGCGCCGCCGGGATCGTCGATGCTGAAATGCGATGCGTCCGCCCCCGACAGCCGCCACGAAATCATGGCGGCGTCCGCGCTCGACGACGCCGAATACGTTGCCACACGACCTGGCCAGTTCTCGGGGTGAGTCACTGCCGCCTTTCCCGAAATGCTGGTCAGCTCGGCCACGTTGGTCACCGTGACCGCCAAGTGCGCGGTGGTGGAGTCGGTTCCGTTGCTCACGCTCACCAAGACCTCATAGACCCCGTCAGCATCCGAGTCGCCGGGATTCTCAAAGTCCTGCGCCGAGGCGAACGACAACACCCCGGCCGCTGTCAGCGCGAAGAGGCTTCGATCAGCACCGCCGGCCAGCGACCACGTCAAAGACGCATTCGGGTCACTGTCCATCGCCTCCAGCGTCGCCACCTCGCTGACGCCCTCGGGCGCCGACAAGAAAGCATCCGTGGTGATCTGTGGATTTGGGCTGCTGCCCAGTATTCCCAGGTCTTGTATGCGGGAGATGGTTCCGCCTGCGGCGGCGGTGGATTCGAATCGGATGTATTGGCCCTGTGCCGTGGGGAAGGTCACGAGTTTGCGGGCGTTGTTGTCGATGATGGAGTTGTCGAACGTGCCGGAGGACGCTGCCGGGTCGCCCCAGTTCGTCCCGTCGGCGCTGACATAGAGCCTGTATGTGGTGATTGCCCCGTTGACGCCGCCGTTGTCGCCGTGGGGCTCGGGCACATAGACGAGGCCGTTCATGTCATAGACAGCGCCCAGGTTGATGTCGAGTGTGTGGGGTTGGCTGCCGCTGCCCGATTCCCAGTAGGTGGTGGGGTCGCGGTCGAAGGCGTGCGAACCCGGGTGGTCCCTGTGGTGGCTGGACGCGTTGTGGAGTGTCCAGCCGGCGTTGGAGATCGGGGTCTCGTTGGCGGGCGCGGTGATCCATTCCATCTCGATGATCGCCACCCCGTCCGCGGCTTGGGTGTACAGCTGGCGGGTTTCCCAGCCGGTGGTGGTGATGTACCACCTGTTGTTGGCGGGGTCTAGGACCACTTCGGGCGCGTGCACGGGCAGCTCGGTTACGAGGTGCGCGTCTTGAGGGTTGACCTTGTCGCCGTTGAAGTCGCCGAAGTCCGTCGGGCTGTCCGATCGGAAGACCAGCGTCTGGTGGTAGTTGTCGTTGTCGGCGTTGGTGTCGGTCACCGTGACGAACAGGTAGTAGGACCCGCTGTATTTCACGACGAACGGCGACTCCGCGGTCGACCACGTCGTCTTGGGGGCGTCGCCGCTCAAAGTGAGCGCATGGCCGACATAGGCCCAGTTGATCAAATCAGTCGACCGCAGCACATCCACGACGTTCTGGTTGCCCGCCGACGGGTCGACGCTGGTGACGTACTTGTAATAGACGCCGCCGTCTTCGAGGACCATCGCATCACGGGGCGTGGTGCTATCGGTGATCTGGCCGAGGGCGGGATAGGTGACGCTCAACGTCTCATTGGTCCACGTCACCAAATCAGAGGAGGTGACCAGCCCAAACGTTTTGGGGCCGTAGAACATGTAGGCCTTGTCGTTGAACGTGATGGCATGTGGAGCAAATGCCCAATTTGTCGATCCGTTTGGATCGATGTCCGGCCTGCGGGTGTAGGGGCCCAACAGCGAATCCGCTACCCCGTGGGCGAACTGGTTCTCACCCGCCGTCCCAGCAGGGACTCGATTGTTGGCGTTACCGATTACATGCCACCTTCCGGTGACATCCCGATAGACGGTGTGATCGTTCATATGGGTATAGGCCGGAGAACCCGCCGACGCGGTGTTCGGAGCAAACAGCGTCTGGATCGTCCCCAGCTTCAACCGCGGAACATGGCCCTCCACACCGTCCACCGGCGTCGCCGACACCGCATCGGACGGGTCGCTGCCGCCGGACGCGTTCACCGCGCGGATCCGGAACCGGTACTCCGTCCCGTTGACCAAGCCCGACACCGCAAGACTCGTCGTGGACGACGACGAACCGGTGATCGCCGACCAAGTGGCCCCCCACGCAGGCCACGAGCCTCCCGTCCTGGTTTGCTGCTGGTACTGGTAGCCGGTGATCGTGTCGTCGGCCGGGTCCGCCCACGACAGCCACACCCGCGCGTCGCCCACTGCGGCCGCCAACCCGGTCGGCGGTGAAGGGTCCCCCGGCTGGGCCCCCACCGGCCCCGCCGACACTACGAGGCTGGTAACCAACAACCCCGCAACCAACAACCCCGCAACCAACACCTTGACACGCGACATGCCATCGGCGGCCGGGGGCCGAGCGCCCTTGGGCCGGAGATGGGGACTGTCAGACGCTCCCTTGTTCAAACGGCCGGCCAGAGCCAATTGTGCGCCCACAGCTACGACCAGCAAGCCGATGCGTCGTATCACACGTCAGATCATAGATAAACAACCTCTGAATTGGTAGAATATTCGATCAGTCTTGGACCAATACGCTACGACCTCAGGCCAGAGTTTGGGGGTTGACGCCGGTCATCCGGTAGGCGTTGCGCAGATTCCTAGACGTCGAACAGGCCGAGCGGGCACAACACGCGTGAACGGACTCAACGAATCCTGCTTCGAAGCCGCCACCTGTACGCGTGCCACTGCCAGGCTC
>JAPOQG010000357.1 GCA_026710865.1 Acidimicrobiaceae bacterium | reverse complement strand
GCCGCGCAGCACGAGGACTGGCTCAACCTCACCGACGCCGAACCGCCCTGGTTCTCGCTGCCCGCGATGCGCCGCGCCATGCCCGACGGGCTAGATCCGACCCCGCCGCAGGTGCGTGCCGAGCACAAGGCCCGCTGGCACAGCGACAACGGAACCGGGCCGGCAAGCCTCGCGCACGATCGCAGCAGCTACATCGACTGGCTGCTGCGCGATGTGCTGGGCTGGGGCGGCTGCTACCTGACCGGCGAACAGCTGCCCTCCGCCCTCGTCGAGGGCGTCACACGCCACGACGTCACCGTCGAACCCACCGGCGTGTACCAGCCGGACCTCCCAGCCCCGGTGGGGCTGCTCGACCAGCCCGAACCCGAACCCGCGGCCGGGTCGGGCGGACCGCGGGTGCTGGTGTTCGTGCTGGCCGCCGGCACCGATCCCCGGCGGCGGCCCACCGGCGACACCTGGCCAGCGACATGGGTGCAACGCGCCGCGCTGTCATGCCGCCACCACCAGATCCCGCTCGCGCTGGTCACCGACGGAGACCACTTCACGCTCGTGCACGCACCGGAACGAGGCGCGACCGGCTGGGGCACCTGGCGGGCCTCGGAGTTCGCGTCCGAGCCGGTGCTGCTGGACTCGTTCGTGTCGATCCTGCGCTCGCGGCGCTTCATCGGCGCAGCCCCCCAGAACACCCCAGAGGCGCTGCTCGCCGAGTCGGCCGGCACCCAAGCCGAGGTCACCGACCGGCTCGGCACCCAAGTCCGTCAAGCCGTCGAACTTCTCGTGAACGCAATATCGCGCGCTGACCGCTCCCGCGGCGGAGCGCTGCTGGCCGGCGTCGACCCGCACGAGGTCTACGAGGCGGCCGTCACCGTGATGATGCGAACGGTGTTCCTGCTCGTCGCCGAAGAGAACGACCTGCTGCCCATCGACAACCCCCACTACCGGGACCTCTACTCGATTCGCATCCTGCGCGAGACCCTCGAACAGGACCAGTTCGAGCACGCCGAGGCCCTCGAGACCCGCACAACCGCCTGGCACCGGCTGCTGGCCACCAGCCGGGCCGTGCACAGCGGCATCCACCACGAAGAGCTGTCGGTTCCCGCCTACGGCGGCAGCCTCTTCGATCCCGACCGGTTCCCGTTCCTGGAAGGCCGCACCACTGACAGCACCTGGACCGCCAACCCCGGGGCGCCCATCGCGGTGACTGACCTCGACGTGCTCGCCATCTTGGACTCGCTGCTGGTGCTGCACTTCCGCGACCACAGCGGCGCGGCCGACACCCGGCGCCTGTCATACCGCAACGTCGACGTCGAACAGATCGGCCACATCTATGAACGGCTCCTCGACCACGACGCCGTCACCGCCGACAGGGTCGTGCTCGGACTTGTCGGCAAGCCCGGCGAAGAACCCGAGATACCCCTGCCCGACCTCGAACTCAAGATGCTCTCAGGCCGCTCGCACCTCGCTGCGTGGCTCAGCGACAAAGACGCCGCCAAGGCCGGACGCCGCGCCGGCACCCGCAAACAAGTCGAGAAACTCCTCGCCGGAACCGCTGACGGTCACCTCCGGGCCGGGCTGCTGCAAGCCTGCCAAGGCCACCAGGCGCTGTTTGAGCGCATTGAACCGTTCGCGGGGCTGCTGCGCCTGGACCTGCGCGGGCGGCCTCTGGTGTTCCTGCAAGGCGACGTGTACGTCACCGAGACCGGATCCCGCCGCGACAGCGGCACCGCCTACACCACCCGAGAACTCGCCGACGAAGTCGTCGAGCACGCCCTCGCCCCGCTGTGCTACTCGCCCGGCCCACAAGACACAGCCGACACCACCAAATGGCGAATCCGTCAATCAGAGGAGATCCTCGACCTCAAGGTGTGCGACCCCGCCGTCGGCTCCGGGGCGATCCTCGTAGCCGCCTGCCGCTACCTAGCCGAGCGGCTCATCGAAGCCTGGCGCTCACAAGGCGACCCGCGCGCCACCGAAGCAGTCACCGCAGCAGACGACCCGAACCGGCTCGACGTAGTCATCGAAGCCCGGCGCATGGCCGCTGAGCGCTGCTGCTACGGCGTGGACCGCAACCCCATGGCCACCGAGATGGCGAAGCTCTCGATGTGGCTCACCACCGTCGCCAAAGACCGGCCATTCACATTCTTGGACCACGCCATCCAATCAGGTGACAGCCTGCTCGGCATCCACAACCTCGACCAGCTCCGAAACCTGCATTTCGACCCCGCCGCCGGCAGAGCACGGCCCACACCGATCCCAGGCTTCCAAGCCGGAGGCGAGGCCGTCAAAGCCGTGGAGCGCCTCATCGAAGAAGCGGCCGCGCTGAGACATGAGATGCACAGCATCGAAACCATCAGACCCGCCCACATCGAACGCAAACAAGACCTCCACCAACGAAGCGAGCAACACCTTGAGGCGCTCGCCGTGATCGCCGATGTGCTCGCTGGCGCAGCTATCGCCACCGCCGGGAACAGAGACCCCACCACAGCACTCACGGGCCTGCTCGAAGCCGACGCACCAGTGATCGTCGAGGTGGTCTCGGCTCTCGGCACCCCAGAGCAGGCAGCAGCGCTCGACTCGGCCCGGACACGCTCACACATGCGTTTGAACGCCGGACGCCCCGACAGCGCACCCCGCAGAGAGCCTCTGCACTGGCCAGTCGCGTTTCCCGAAATCCTCACAAGACACGGCACAGCGGGGTTCGACGCGATGGTCGGCAACCCGCCCTTCCTGGGCGGACAGCGCATCAAGGGCCCGGCTGGCAGTGACTACCGCAACCATCTCATCGCCTGGACCGCCAACGGCAGGAAGGGATCGGCGGATCTGGTCGCCTACTTCTTCCTTGCCGCTACCAGAGTCGCCCGATCGTTCGGATTCCTGGCAACCAACACCATCGCTCAGGGAGACACCAGCGAAGTCGGACTTACCCAGATCCTCGACGGTGGATGGAGCATCCACCGCGCTGTGCCATCGATCAGTTGGCCCGGCGACACTTCATTGGAGATCGCCAAGGTCTGGGCCACCAGCCATCCATGGAACGGCAGCCGTCCTCTTGACGGGCGACCGGTCACGGCCATAGATGAGATGCTGTATCCCGTGTCTGCGTCCGGTTGGCGCAAGCAGCGTCTCGCTGCCAATGCCGACCAATCGTTCATCGGCTCCTATGTCCTCGGCACCGACGAGTTCACGATGAGCCCCGAGGAGGCGCAGGTTCTCATTAGCAAGGATAGTCGCAACGCCGAAGTCTTGTACCCCTATCTCGGCGGCGAGGACCTCAACACGTCACCGACGCAGACGGCCCCGAGGTGGATCATCAACTTTCACGACTGGTCCGAAGGCAAGGCAAAGGGATACCACGACTGCTTCACCATCCTGGAGCAGAACATCAAGCCCAAGCGTGCCAAGGTCGAGGACGCGGCTGCCCGGTTCTGGTGG
Organism: Acidimicrobiaceae bacterium; assembly: GCA_026710865.1. Taxonomy (GTDB): domain Bacteria; phylum Actinomycetota; class Acidimicrobiia; order Acidimicrobiales; family Aldehydirespiratoraceae; genus Aldehydirespirator. The sequence goes on along the minus strand of JAPOQG010000357.1, from coordinate 1,424 downwards.
CGGTATCTTCGGCCGCGTCCCGAACTGCACCGAGCGATCGAGCCGCTCGACAGGGTGCTTGCCATCTGCCAGACGAGCAAGGTCCAGTTGCCGGTCTTTGTGGATACTGGTCAGGTGTTCGCCCACAAGCTGGTGGTATTCGGCCTCGACGATAATTTCTCGTTCGGTGTGCTGTCGTCAGGCCACCATTGGCATTGGGTGCTCCGGCACGGGAGCACTATGCGAATGGACCCCGTCTACACGCCGTCGGATGTGTTCGAGACGTTTCCGCAGCCGCCGTACAGCGCCGCAGTGGAGTCCGCCGGGAAGGCACTCGATGAGCACCGGTCGAAGCTGATGACCGGCCGGGGGCTGGGGTTGACGAGTGTCTACAACCTCGTGCACAGCGCGGATCTGCGATCCGATGAGGGCATCAAGCGGCTCCGTGACCTGCATGTCGATCTCGTTGAGGACATCCAGCCGCTCCGTGACCTGCATGTCGATCTCGATGTGGCGGTGCGCGACGCCTACGGTTGGTCCGATCTGGATCTCGGGCACGGGTTCCATGACGTTCGGGGCCAGGGTGTTCGGTTCACGTTCTCGCCCAGCGCAGCCGATGAGGTGCTGGATCGGTTGTTGGAGTTGAACAGGAAACGTTACGAATCCGAGGTGGCCGCAGGTCTGCACGGACGAGCGAAGAAACCGAAGAAGGCTCGCCCCAGGGTGCTTGCGGGTCAGGGGTCGTTGTTGGGAGGCGAACAATGACGGACACTTCTGTGCCGATCGCGGATCGAAGCCCTTGGGGTCTGCGCGCCGAACTCGTCGCTCGGGTGGCTGCGGATCTGTTGGGTCCGCTGGAGGGTGACAACGAGGTGATCGAGGGATACCAGAAGGCTGACGGTAACTGGTCGCCGCCGGGGCGGGTGCGGGATCGGTATCTGGTGGGGATGCTGGCCCCGAAGGGCACTGTCGCGGTGGATCCTGAACGTGACGACGATGTCGGACCGGAGGAGGGCGCGGACAGCGGCGGTGTGCAGGACGGGCGCAGTCCCAGGATGGTGCTGGCGCAGTCGTCGATGGGATTGTCGGTGGTGGTCGACGCGTCTGTGGAGTCTTTGGTGGCGCGGTGCTGTTGGGGGCAGTACGACAAGAAGCCCCGACAACACGATGACGGATCCCTGTCGTCGGTATGGGTTCGGCGCCCTGTACAGCTCGATATGACCGTCGCGTTGGCGGAGGGCGAGTTCGGGCCCGTGGATGTCGACGGTAAGGGGGTGGTGTTGAGGGGTCGCGCCAGCCGCGCCAGCGGGGGGTTGTGGCTGGTGACGGTGTTCTTGTCCAATGAGCGCGAGCAGGCCGAGCGGAACAGGGACAGCCGCTGGATGTTCCAGGCCGGTCTTGAGCTGTTTGCGGCTGACGGTGCGGCGGTGTTCTTGGGTCGTGGT
>JAPOQG010000268.1 GCA_026710865.1 Acidimicrobiaceae bacterium | reverse complement strand
GGCTCGTAGGCCGCGAGGAGCTCGCCCACCAGCCGCTCGGCATGGTCCAGTGCGGTGGGCGAGCCGGCCTCGGCCCAGGCCTCGTAGTTGCGCCAGTCCGACACCATCGGCTTGAAGAAGGCGTCACGGAAGCGGGCCAGGGTGTGGGCCGTTCCGAAGAAATGACCGCCCGGGCCGACCTCGGCGATGGCATCCACCGCCAGCGAGTCGGCGTCGGTGGCCAGCGGCTCCAGGAACGCTTCCACCATGGCGAGCATGTCGGCGTCGATCACCATCTTCTCGAAGCACGCCTGCAGACCGCCCTCCATCCAGCCCGCGCCGTGCATCACCATGTGGGCCCCGCCCATGACCACGGCCCACAGCGAGAAGACGCTCTCGTAGGCGGCCTGGGCGTCGACCGCGTTGGCTGCGCACGCGTTCGACGAGCGGTACGGGATCCGGTAGCGGCGAGCCAGCTGGCCCCCGAGCAGCACCGCCTTCATGTACTCGGGGGTGCCGAAGGCCGGAGCGCCCGACTGCATGTCGACGTTCGAGGTGAACCCGCCGTAGATCACCGGCGCGCCCGGCCGCACCAGCTGGCAGAAGGCGATCCCGGCCAGGGCCTCGGCGTTCTGCTGCACCACGGCGCCGGCCACCGTCACCGGCGCCATCGCCCCGGCCAGGGTGAACGGCGTGACCACCACCACCTGGTTGCGGGCCGAGTATTGCAGGATCCCCTCCAGCATCGGGGTGTCGAGACGCAGCGGCGAGCTGCAGTTGATGACCGTGAAGATCGACGGCTCGGACTCGAGTTGCTCGTCGCTGACACCGCGCACGATTCGCACCATCTCCAGGCAGTCCTGGTTGCGCTGCGCGCCGAGCGAGTAGCAGTGGATCGGCTTGCGTGACAGCGTCAGCAGGTCGCGGGTGGCCACGAGGTGGCGTACGGACGAGTGGACGTCCACTGGTTCCACCTGGTACCCGCCATGGAGCGACACCGAGTTGAGCACCTCGCTCAACATCACCAGCCGGCGGAAGTCCTCCCGGTTCCCGGTGCGCCGGCCACCGGCCCGGTCGGCCACGTTCGGCGGGCTGGCCACGGCCGCGAAGGCCACGCTGCGCCCGCCCATCGGCAGGTGCCGGGCCGGGTCCGGAGCGTGGAGCACGAACTCGGGCGGTGCCGACGCCACCAACTCGGTCACCATGTCCGGGTCGAAACGGACCCGGTCCCCGTCCACGGCGGCCCCGGCGTCGGCCCACATCTGCCGGGCCGTCGGATGCAGGAAGTCCATGCCGGTGTCGCGCAGCACCGCCAGCGACGCCTGGTGAATGGCCTCCAGTTCGTCGTCGCTCACCACCGGTGTCGGGTCGAAGCGGCGCTGATGCAGCCTCCAGGGCGGCTGGGCCGGCCCGCTCGCCATCGCGGTGACGGATTCTCGGGGCCGGCGACGGCGGCGCTCGGGGGCCATGGCCGCAGGCTAGTGCGCGGTCTGCGAGCCATCACGCCGATGCACGAACATTGTTCTTGAGTGATTTCAAGCAGTGAAACCACAGTTCGGCACAGCCCCCGGGACGGCCGCACCGGGACGCCGCGCACTGCCGGCGACCGCAGACGGCCCCCAAGGCAGCAGACTGGAGGCGATGTCGGACGCCTCGCCCCAACTCCTCGACATCTCCTCGGATGACCCGGAGGCCCTGCTGGACTGCTACGCGGCCCGCGGCTGGGGCGACGGGCTGCCGATGGTGGCACCCACCGCCGAGCGGGTCGACGCGATGCTGGCGGGATGCGACGGCGACGAGGTCGTCGCAGTGCTGCCGCCGCGGTCCGGAGTGGCGACGGTCAGGATCATCGCGGTGAACGCGGTGCTGGCCGGGTGCCGGCCGGAACATCTGAGCGTGCTCGTGGCCGCAGTGCGGGCCCTGGCCCGCCCGGAGGTGAACCTGCGGGGCGTCAACGCCACCACCCATCCGGTCGCGCCCCTGCTGGTGGTGCACGGCGAGGCTGCCCGCACCGGGGGCTACAACTCGGGCCTCGGCGCCTTCGGCCCGGGCAATCTGGCCAACGCGGCCACCGGAAGGGCGCTGCGGCTGGTGCTGCTCCATGTGGCCGGCGCGGTTCCGGGCTCCGGCGACGCCTCCACCCAGGGCGGCCCGGCCAAGTACGCCTACTGCGTGGCCGAGAACCTCGACGAGTCGCCGTGGGGCGGTTACGCGGCCAGCGCCGGGGTGGACGGACCCTCGGCGGTCACCGTGCACTGCGGGGAGGCTCCCCACAACGTGCACGACATGGAGTCCAGCCACCCCGAGCCGATACTCGACAAGGTGGCCTCGACCATGACGACGCTGGGCTCGAACAATGCGCCCGTCAGCAGCGGAGAGTTCTTCGTGATGCTGTGCCCCGAGCATGCCGCCGCCTGTGCGGCCGCAGGCTGGACACGCGGCCATGTGGCGTCCTACCTCTACGAGCGGGCCCGGATGAGGGCGGGCGACCTCCGCGACGCGTTCGCGCTCCGTGCGTGGGCGCCCTGGCAGGAGGCGATCGGAGACGACGCTGGAATGGCGATCACGGAGCATCCCGAGAACATCAAGGTCGTGGTGGTCGGCGGGCCGGGCAAGCACAGTTGCGTCATCCCGAGCTGGGGAATGACCAGGAGCGTCACGGTCCCGGTCGAGCCCCAGAGGCCGAGCGGATCAACAGCAGCTCCTCAGGGCCGTCGCGGGGCGCCGAGCGAGGCCGTGGCCCGAGCGGCCCGTGAGCGCAGCGAACGAGAGCGGGAGTGACACCAGTGCACCGCACCAGGCTCTCACCTACCGCGCAGCCAATGGACACGCCAGAAGGGAGCCCACCCATGAAGATCTATGCCCCTGACGGAGCGGTCGGACCGACGCCCGCCGGCCTCGCCCCGGCGGCAGGTGTGCTGGCCGGCAAGCGGATCGGAGTTCTCGACAACTCGAAGCCGAATGCGGGCCTCCTGCTGGGCCGCATGGCCGATCGGCTGGCCGCTCGCACCGGGGCCACCGTCTCCGTCGTCGAACGCAAGAACGGCGCCCTGCCCGCGCCCGACGACGCTCTGGCCCGGCTGGCCGACGCCGAGGTGGTCCTCACCGGCTCAGCCGATTGAGGCAGCTGCACGTCGTGGAGTGTCCACGACTCCGTCAACCTCGAGGCCGCCGGCGTCCCGACGGTGCTGGTGGCCACCACCGCCTTCGAAGCCCTCGCATCCGAGGTGGCCACCACCCTGGGACTGCCCGACATGCGGATCGTGGCGGTCGCCCATCCCCTGGGCGGCGCTGACGAGACCACCGTCATCGACCGGGCAGACTCCGCCGTCGAGCAGACGCTGCGCCTCCTGACCGGGTCCGCATGACCAGCCCGGCGGGTGACAGCGGATACGTCTCGCGGTCGCTCGACACGATGTGGGTATGGGCGTCTACGAGCACCCGCCAACGCTATTGGCCCCGCCCAGCAGCCCGGACGGCTCGCCAGTGCGCTCCCGCTTCCCAACCGGCCGGTTCTGCCCTACAGTCGGTGCCCCACGACCCGGGCCCGCTGAACGGGCTCCGCAACCACAGGAGGACCTGCTGAAAATGTCGACATTGGCCAGCGACCTGGTGATCGAGTTGGAAAACAAACCGGGGGCGCTGGCCAAAGTGGCAACCGCCATAAGCGACGCAGGCGTGAACATCGCGGCAGCCACCTGCATGGGCAACGGACACACCGCTGAGCTGCACATCCTCGTGCCCCACAGCGAGCCGGTCTACCGGGCGCTGGCCAACACGCACGGCCCCAGCGTCACCCGGGAGCGGGAGGTCGTCGTGGTGCAGGCCCAGGACCGCCCCGGCGAGCTGGCCGAGCTGACCACCAAGGTCTCCGACGCCGGCGTCAACCTCGACCTGGTCTATGTGGCCACCAACTCCAGGGTCGTGCTCGGCTCGGAGAACATCGACACGCTCAAGCAAGTCCTCGACGGCTTCTCGCTGTAGAACCCGGGGACCCGAACCTCAGGTCGCCGGGGCCGGGGACCCGAACCTCAGGTCGCCGGGGCCGGATCCGGCTCGGGCCGCACGAGCGCCCGCCACAGCGACCGGTAGTCGGGCCACACCGCCTCTTCGGGCAGGTAGCCGTCCTCCTCCAGGGCCCGCTGCAGCCGGGGCAGGTTGCGAGCCGGCACGCCCGAGTCGACATGGTGGGCCAGGTGGTAGCCCACGTTGTAGGGAACCAGGACGAGGCGGGCCGCCCAGTTCTGGCGCACATGGTGGGTGGTGTTGCGGCGGTCGGGTGTGCGGGTCATGCCGCCGTGCTCTGCGATGACCCGCAGCCGGTTGGCCACCTGGTAGTAGCTGAAGTACGGCAACGCCCACAGGACCAGATAGAGCCACGGCTGCCCCACAGCCCAGAACGCGGCGAGCACCAGCGCCTGGCCGGCGAAGAACCGCAGGCTGAGCAGCAGGAACGGCGGCTTGACCAGGCCGGTGAAACGGGGCTTGACGATGCGGTAGCCGGACACGCCGAACAGGTCCCGCAGCAGCTTGCGGCGCATCGACGTCCGCGACACCGGGTAGAGGGAATAGAGCAGGAAGTCGGGCTCCTTGGGTCCGAACTCGTCACGGTGGTGGTTGGCGTGGCCCCTCCGGTAGTGGTGGGTGCCGGTGCCGAAGGGCAGCCACCCCAGGATGTTCACGCCGACGATGTCGTTCACTAGGCGGTTGGAGAACAGCAGGCGGTGGGCGGCCTCGTGGTGCAGGATGAACATTCTCAGCATCACTACGCCCATGACGGGCACCGCGGCGGCGGTAGCCAGCCAATGATCGACGGCGATGGCGGCCGCGACCACCCCCACGGCCGCAGCGAGCGTCGCCAGGACGTTCACGGCGTTGATCGCGTCGGGGATCCGGCGCAGCTCAGCCCGGAACTCCGGACGGGGCCGCCCGTCGGGCCGCAGCCGGTCCGAGCCGGCGAAGGAGGGCAGGTCGCCGCGGGCCATGCCCCCGGTCATGGTCGCCACCAGCTCGTCGTGGGAAACCGTGCTCTCCGCCGCGGTCACAGTCCCACACTACGGCATTTCACCGCCCGTAGTAGCCCGAGATCGGGCCCCCGCTCGGTCGCTCAGGACGACTCGTGGGGCTCGAGCTCGGCCCGGACCGCCCCCGACGCGCTGGGCGGGATGCCGGTGACGCTGGCATCCACGCCGGCGGCTGAGACTCGCTCGATGATCCGGCGCAGCGCGACCGCCCCGGAGTAGTCGAGGCGCCCGACCCCCGACAGATCGATCACCACCGCGGTGAGGTTCCTCTCCAGGGCCAACTCCTCCCGCACCGAGCGCTCCAACTGAGGCACGGTGGCGAACCACATCACGCCCTTGGGCCTCACCGTGAGCGTGTCGTGGTTGCGCTCGCCCGGCGTGGTGACCTGCATCTCGCGGTAGAGGTGCACCGCGATGGCCAGGCCGATGCCCACCAGCACGCCTCGCTCCACCCGGGGCGCGAACCCGATCGTGGCGAAGGTGGTTCCCGCGCCGACCAGGGCCTGGGGGAACGAGCCCCGCGGCAGGTGGGCCATCTCCTTCACATCCACCAGCCGCAAGACGACGACGATCACGATGACGGCGAGCACCGCGGTGGGAAGGTTCTCCAGCAGCGTGACGAGCGGCAGCACGGCCAGGACGAAGGCACCGGTGATCGCGCCCGACCAGGGGCTGGTCGCCCCCGCAATCCGGTTGAGCGAACTGCGCGAGAACGAGCCGCCCACCGGGAAGGCGCCTGAGAACGCGGCGGCGAGGTTTGCCACTCCCTGGCTGACCATCTCCCGGTTGGCATTCCAGGGGAGGCGGTCGGCCGCGGCGAAGGTGCGGGCGATCGCGGCCGGTTCTGCGAACCCGACCAGGGCAATCACCGCCGCCGGCAGCAGAAGGCCGGGCGCCTCCGACCACGGAAAGTCAAGGGTCAGCGGGATGAACCCGCCGTCGAGGTCGCCGACCTTCGATCCGCCATAGCCGGCGGAGCCGGCCACGATCACCCCGACGATCACCGCCACCAGCACCCCTGGGAACAGCCGGTGCATGCGCCGGCCCCCGATCATCAGGGCTGCCGTGGCCGCCGCGAAGGCGATGGCCGACCAGTTCCACTCACCGGGCCGTGCCAGCGCACGCGCCGCGGCGGCCAGGATCTCGCCGTCGGGGTCGACGTCGAAGATCTTGGGCAACTGCGAGGCGATGATCACCACCGCGGCGCCAGCGGTGAATCCGGTCACCACCGGTTCCGACAGCACGTACGCCACCCGGCCCATGCGCAGGACCCCGAACAGCAGCCGCATCAGACCGACGAGCAGGGCCAGCAGCGCGGCGCTCTTGATGTAGTCGGCCTCGCCCGGCGCGGCCACACCCGACAGCGCCCCGAGCGTGAGCAGGGCGGTGAGGGCCACCGGCCCGGTCTGGAGGTACCGCGACGACACGAACAGCGCGGCCAGCAGCGACGGCAGCGCGGTCGCGTACAGGCCGTACTGGGGCGGCAGCCCGGCCAGTTCGGCGTAGGCCAGCGACTGGGGGATGGCCACCAGCGCCACCGACACTCCGGCGATGAGATCCCCCGTGCTCGGGCGCGTCACGCAAGTCAGGCTACGAGCATCGCCAGAGGCCGAGCGGAGAGGCGAGCGAATCCGGACCATGCGGTCAAGCCACACGCGCAGTAGGCGATGACCCGACGGACCCAGGGATGCATCGACAACCACCCGGCCGCCGACACCACCATGGTGCACCAGTGAGCGCAGCGAACAAGAGCGGGGTCCCTTAACCTGAGCTGTGGTGACCAACCTGCCCGGCTCCTCAAAGGCACCGCGAGTCTTCACCGACGAATGGGTGGCCTGGCTCGACTCGGCTCTGTCAGGCTGCCCGGTGGACCCTGGGGTGGACCTCGCCCTGGAGCACCGGGTCACGAACGAGGACGGCTCGGTCTTCTGCTGGCATGTGCGCGTGGCCGGGGGCCGTGCTTCGGCGGCGACCGGACCCGTGGGCGAGGAGTACGCCGACCGGCGCGTGTCATTCGCCTCGGACCGCGAGACGGCCCGGGAGGTGGCCGAGGAGGGCAAGTCCATTCAGCGGGCCTTCGCCCAGGGACGGCTGCATCTCGACGGCGATCCGAGGCTGCTGATCGCGGCCCGTCCGGCCATGGACGCGATCGGCGCGGCGCTGTCGCCGCCCGCCTGATGCTTGTAGCGAGCGCAAGTCGGGGAAAGCCTGTCGCGTTCTGGCGGGGTGTTTCCCGCTCTTGTTCGCTGCGCTCACGGGCCGCTCGGGCCACGGCCTCGCCCGTATGCGCCGGACTCGCTCGCCTATTCGCTCGGCCTCTTACTTGAGGAAGCGGCTGGTGGTGTTGTCGGCCAGCACCTTTCCGCCGGTCTGGCAGGCCGGGCAGTAGGCCACCCGGTAGCGGCGGTAGTCGACCGAGCGCACCGTCTCGCCGCAGGCCGGGCACGCCTGGCCCACCCGGTGGTGCACGTTGTTGGGCCGGTCCGCGGAACGGCCCATCTCGTCGAGGCCGCGCTCCGCGGCCAGGCCCCGCTCGATGGCTGCACCCATCGCCGAGTGGAGGCGGTCCACCGCCTCGCCGTCGAGGCGCGACGTGTTGGCGAATGGGGAGACCCGGGCCGCGTGGAGCACCTCGTTGGCCAGCAGCCGGCCGATTCCGGCCAGATGCGACTGGTCGCGCAGGAACCCGTGTACTCGCTCGCTGGCATCGGCCAGGCGCCGGGCGAGATCGTCGCGGCTGATGGTGTCGGCATCGGGGCCCAGACGCGACAGCGGCTCGACTCCGGAGGGGTCGCCGGCGACGAGCCACACCCCGGCCCGGCGTTCGGTGCCGGCCTCGGTCAGCAGCAGCGCCTCACCGTCGCTGAAGGTCCAGCGGGCCATGCCGCCTCTGGGCTTGGGGGCCTGCCGGGTGTCGGGACGGAGCCGTCCCCCCTGCATCAGATGAACGACGAACGTGAACTCGACGGCCTCGGTGCCGCCATCGGGGCCGCCGAAGCGCAGCAACAGGTACTTCCCCCGATGGCCGACCGCGGCCAGCGTCTGGTTCTCGACGGCCGCGGGCCTGGGATCGAAAGTCTTGAGGGCGGCCGGGTGCAGCGGCTGGAACCGGGCCAGCGCAGCTCCCGAGAACACGCTCGACAGCCGCTCGGCGTGGGCTGCTATCTCAGGCAGCTCCGGCACCGGGGTGCCCCGTCTCTAGATGAGGCCCAGCGACGCCACCGTGTCGCGCTCGGCGGCCAGTTCCGCCACCGAGGCGTCGATGCGGGCCCGGGAGAAGTCGTCGATGTCGAGCCCGCCGACGATCTGGTAGGCGCCGCCGGCGCAGGTGGCCGGGAACGACGAGATCAGACCCTCGGGCACGCCGTAGCTGCCGTCGGAGGGCACCGCCATCGACACCCAGTCCCCCGGTGGGGTGCCCAGCATCCAGTCGCGCACATGGTCCACGGCCGCGTTGGCCGCGGAGGCCGCCGACGACGCGCCCCGGGCCTCGATGATGGCCGCTCCCCGCTGCTGCACGGTACCGATGAAGGTGTCCTCGAGCCAAGCCTGGTCGTCGACGAGAGTGGCCGCGTTGCGACCACCGACTTCGCAGTGGAACACGTCGGGGTACTGGGTGGCGGAGTGGTTGCCCCAGATGGTCATCCTGGTGATTTCGCCGACGGTGGCACCGAGCCGGGCCGCGAGCTGGGCCTTGGCCCGGTTGTGGTCGAGGCGGGTCATGGCCGTGAACCGCTCGGGGGGGACGCCGCCGGCGTTGTTCATGGCGATCAGGCAGTTGGTGTTGGCCGGGTTGCCCACCACCAGCACCCGGATGTCGTCGGCCGCGCCGGCAGCCAGGGCCCTGCCCTGCACGGTGAAGATGGCGCCGTTGGCTTCCAGCAGGTCCTTGCGCTCCATTCCCTTGGTGCGGGGCCTCGAGCCCACCAGCAGGGCGATCTGGGCGCTGTCGAAGGCCTCGCCGGGATCGTCGCTGAGAACCGTGCCGGCCAGCAGCCCGAAGGCACAGTCGTCGAGCTCCATGGCCACGCCCCGCAGGGCGTCCATGGCCGGCGGGATCTCCAGCATCTGCAGGATCACCGGCTGGTCGGGACCGAGCATCGACCCGGAGGCGATGCGGAACAGCAGGCTGTAGCCGATCTGGCCGGCGGCGCCGGTGACGGCCACCCGGACGGGCGCGGGCCGCCGGGATGCGGTCTCGTCCATGATGCTCCTTGCCGTCGCCGGATCAGAGGCGGTCGATGATCGCCTCGGCGAACTCCGAGCAGCGCACCTCGGTGGCACCCTCCATGAGCCGGGCGAAGTCGTAGGTCACGATCCTCGACTCGATGGTCTCCTCCATCGCCGACACGATGGCGTCGGCGGCGCCGTCCCAGCCAAGATGCTCGAACATCATCACGCCCGAGAGCAGCACCGACGAGGGGTTCACCTTGTCCTGGCCGGCGTACTTGGGGGCGGTGCCGTGGGTGGCCTCGAACACGCCGTGGCCGGTGACGTAGTTGATGTTCCCACCGGGGGCGATACCGATGCCCCCGACCTGCGCCGCCAGGGCGTCGGACAGGTAGTCGCCGTTGAGGTTCATCGTGGCGATGACGTCGAACTCTGCGGGGCGGGTCAGCACCTGCTGCAGGGCGATGTCGGCGATGGCGTCGCTGACCAGGATCCGCCCGCCGGGATCTCCCCCGCAGTCGTCCCAGCCGACCGCCACGTCCGCGAACTCATCCCGCACCAGCTCGTAGCCCCAGTTGCGGAAGGCCCCCTCGGTGAACTTCATGATGTTGCCCTTGTGCACCAGCGTGACCCGGGAACGCTTGCGGGCGACGGCGTAGTTGAGGGCGGCGCGCTGCAGGCGCTGCGAGCCGGTTCGGGAGACCGGCTTGATGCCGATCCCGCTGTCGGCACGCAACTCCCGTCCGAAGACCTCGCGCACCATCTCCCGGACCCTGTCGGCCTCCGGCGATCCGGCCTCAGCCTCGATGCCGGCGTAGATGTCCTCGGTGTTCTCCCGGAAGATCACCATGTCCACCGCTTCGGGGTTGCGCACAGGTGACGGCACGCCCCGGAACCAGCGCACCGGCCGCAGGCAGACGTAGAGGTCCAGCAGCTGGCGGATCGCCACGTTGAGGCTCCGGAACCCGCCGCCGACCGGCGTGGTGAGGGGCCCCTTGATGCCGATCAGATACTCACCGAAGGCGTCGATCGTCTCGGTCGGCAACCACTCCCCGGTCTCGTTGAAGGCCTTCTCGCCGGCGAGCACTTCCATCCACTGGACGCGCCTGCCGAACTTCGCAGCGGCTGCGTCGAGCACGGCCTGCGCTGCGGGCCAGATATCCACCCCGGTGCCGTCGCCCTCGACGAACGGGATGATCGGCACGTCGGGGACCTGCAACACTCCGTCTGCGCCGATTGTGATCCTGCCCGCGGCTGTACTTCCGGTCTCATCTCCCATGGACGTGCAGCCTACGGGGATCGCCGCGGGGCCACGCCGGTCGGTCGGTCGGTCAGCCTGCGGCGGCCTCGGCGGCACCCACCGTGTTGCGCAGCAGCATGGCCCGGGTCATGGGTCCGACACCGCCGATGCGAGGCGAGAGCCATCCCGCCACTTCTGCAACGCCGTCGTCGACGTCGGACAGCAGCCGGCGGCCCGAGAACGAGACACCGGCTGCGACGACCGCCGCGCCGGGCTTGATCATGTCGGCGGTGATGAGTCCCGGCGACCCTGCCGCGGCGACCACGATGTCCGCCCGACGGATGTGGGCCGCCAGGTCCGCCACGCCGGTGTGGACCACGGTGACGGCCGCGTTGGCGCCCGGGCGTTTCAGGGTCAGCAGGTTGGCGAGCGGCCGCCCGATGGTCAGCCCACGACCCACGATCACGACATGGGAGCCCTTGATGGGGATGTCGTACGCCTCGAGCATGTACTGGATCCCCGCGGGTGTGCAGGCCAGCGGCGCCTCGATGCCCTGCACCAGCTTCCCCAGGTTCACGGGGTGCAGCCCGTCCACGTCCTTGGCCGGGTGCACCCGCAGCAGGGCGGCCTCGTAGTCGAGGTGCGACGGGAATGGGTACTGCATGAGGTAGGCGTGCACGGCGTCGTCGGCGTTGAAACCGTCGACCACCGCATCGACGTCGGCCTGCGCGGCCCCCGCCGGCAGGTGCACGTGGCGGGACTCGATTCCCAGCTCGGCGCAGTCCCGGTGCTTCATGGCCACGTAGTTGGCCGAGGGGCCGTCGTCGCCCACCAGCACGGTGCCCAACCCTGGGGTCACACCTCGGGCGCCCAGCGCCTCGATGTGGCCCCGCAACTCGTTGCGGATCTCGCCGGCGAGACGTTCGCCGTCGAGAGTGACTGCAGTCACCGGATCACGCTGAGCGTCACACCAGCGGGCCGCGACCGCTCACCCTGTGACCGCCTCGGCACCGGCCACAGGCGTGCCGGCACAGGGTTGCGCCTTCTGCGAGTCCGGCAGGGTCAAGCCCGTGCCGCCGATGCCGCAGTAGCCCCAGGGATTCTTGGCGAGGTATTGCTGGTGATAGTCCTCGGCGTAGTAGAAGGGCGGCGCGGGTGCGATCTCGGTTGTGATCGGGCCGTGGCCGGAGCCGGACAGAACGGGGCCGTACCGCTCCTTGGAACGCTCCGCCGCCCGTCGCTGGCTCTCGTCGGCGGTGTAGACGGCCGAGCGGTATTGCGTCCCCATGTCGTTTCCCTGGCGCATGCCCTGGGTGGGATTGTGGTTCTCCCAGAAGATGCGCAACAGGGTGTCGACGTCGATTACCGCAGGGTCGAACACCACCAGCACCACCTCGGTGTGACCGGTCCTCCCCGAGCACACCTCCTCATAGGTGGGGTTCGGGGTTCCGCCGCCCGCGTAGCCGACCGCCGTGGTGTAAACACCTTCGGCCTGCCAGAACAGCCGCTCGGCCCCCCAGAAGCAGCCCATCCCCACGATCAGGCTCTGCATCTGCGACGGGAAGGGCGGTTGCGTGGACGTGCCGAGCACGGCGTGGGTGGCAGCCACCGGCATTGCCCTGGCGCGGCCGGCCAACATCTCCTCGGTAGTGGGCATTCGCGTCTTGTCCCTGCCGAACGGTGCCATCGGGCTCCCCTGTCTCTGTTGCCCGGCGGGCTGGATTCCGGATCGGACCCTCTCGTCTGACCGCCTCGTCGCGCAGTCTCGCACGCCGGGTGCGCCCCCCCGCGCCGGCCCCTGGCTTCACCCATGCCGACCGGCTTGGGAAGCCCCCGCCCAGCCACTACTCTGGAGATCCACCACACCGCCCTGAGCAGCGGACCGGCCATTCTTCGCCGGTCCGCTGCTCTACTTTTGCGGCCGGGGTGGCCCGGGGCACCAGTCGCCGCAGCCGGGCATCAGGAACGATTCTCGGCGCCCCAGGTGGACTCCCGCACCCAGCGGTAGACGCCCGCAAAGTCCTGATTCACCTTCTCCGGAACGCTCCCGGGCTCTCCGAGCAGGCGGGCGCCCCAGACGATGTGGGCGGTGCGTTCCACCACGAGCGCGGCGTGCAGGGCGTCGGCCGGGTCGCGCCCCACCGTCACCAGGCCGTGGTTGGCCATCAGCACGGCGCTGCGCTCGCCGAGCGCCGCCGCCACGGCCTCGCCGAGTTCGTCGCTACCGGTGAGGTGGTAGTCGCAGACCTCAACGTCACCGCCGATGTAGATCACGACCTCCTCGATGGCGGCGGGGATCGGTTGGCGAGCCACCGCGAACATGGACGCATACAGCGGGTGGCAGTGGACCACTCCGCCCACCTCGTCCCATTGCCGGTAGCAGGCCAGATGCAGTGCCTTCTCGCTGGAAGGATGGCCGTCGCCGGCGACGGTGCTGCCGCCGGCGTCCACGAAGACGAGATCGCCGGCCTGCATCGCCTCGTAGCCCACGGACGATGGGGTGAGGCAGAACGTTCCGTCACCGACACGCCCCGAGACGTTCCCCGCGGTGCCCTCCACGAGCCCTTTGGCGTACATGACCTGCGCCGTCTCCAGCACGGCCTGCGCTGTGTGCCGGCGCGCCTGCCCGCCGGGGGTGTCTTCGGCGTTCACGTGAGGACCTCCGGGTTGGAAATGTGGGCCGGCCGCTCGCCGGCGAGCAGCCGCTGCAGGTCGGCGGCCACCATGGAGGCCTGCACCCGCTCGGTGTGGTAGCTGGCCCCACCGATGTGTGGCGTCAGAACGACGTCGTCGCGCCCGCACAGCGGGTGTCCCTCGGGGAGTTGCTCGCCGTCGAAGTGGTCCAGCCCGCAGCCACCGAGATGGCCGGACTCCAGCGCGGCCACGAGCGCATCGAGGTCGTGCAGGACCGCTCGGGCGGTGTTGAGGTACACGGAGCCGGCCCGCATGGCGGCGAACTGCGGGGCACCCATCATGTGTGCGGTCTCGGCTCTCGGCGGGGCATGCATCGAGACGATGTCGGCGGTGGCCAGCAGCTCGTCGAGGCTGTGCCGCGCCTCGGCGACAAAGGGGTCGTGCGCGATCACTTCCAGGCCCAGCCCCTCCATCCGCCCGCGCACCGCCCGGCCGACCGCACCGAGGCCCACGATCCCGAAGGTCTGCCCGGCCAGGAGTTCGCCGCGGTAGCGCTGGTAGGGCAGCGTCTCGGTGAAGACCCGCCCGGTGCGCACGTCGCGGTCGGCGGGAATGATCCGCCGGTTCACGGCGAACAGCAATCCGACGGTCAGCTCGGCCACCGCGTCGGCGTTGCGCCCGGGGGTGTGCAGGACGGGTATCCCCGCAGCCGTCGCCGCGACCACGTCCACGTTGGACGGCTCGCCACGGGTGGCCACGATGGCCCGCAGCGGCAGCTCCATCACCTCCCCGGAGCAGAAGTCGGCCTCGCAGATCAGCAGGTCGGCGCGCACCTCGGCGAGCCGCTTGGCCAGCCGGGGCGGGTCATACAGGCGGATCGGGACGAACTCCAGCCACGGCTCGTAGACCACGTCGAACTCCTGCTGCAGCGCCTCGAATCCCGGCCCGCGCAGCGGGGCGGTCACGAGCGCTCGCAGCCGGGCGCCCCCCGGTTCAGCCATCGACGCCGTGCTTGGCCTCGGCTCGGGCGGCCACGTTGGCGATGGCGTCAAGTGTCCGGCGCACGTCGTCGTCGATCTCCTCGATGGGGACATGCTCCACCAGCTCGTGTAGATGCTTCTTGGGCATCCGGTTCCGGAGGCCGAGCTTTCCGAAGTAGCGCTCGAAGATCGGCACCAGGACGTCGTCGCTCGCCTTCACCGCAGAGCCCCAGGGAGAGCCCTTCCCGAGCGTGGATAGAGCTGTTGCGATCTCGGCGATGGCCTCCTCCATGGCTATCACATGCCTCTGAGCTTCGGCTTCGGTAAAGAGAGGCCCGAGCGATAGTTGGCGTCCCAGCGCCGCGGCGTAGGCCTCCAGCGCTGCCGACGTGCACAAGTAGTTCTCGATCTCGTTCCGACTCCACATCAGACACTCGACGGGATCGAGATCCGGAGGTCCGCCGTCAAGCCGGTCGAACAGGGCGATGCCCCCGAGGCCAGGGAGCGCTTCTCGGAGTCCGTTGAAGTGCGGCGGGACCGCTTTTGAGACGTTACTGACGTAGCGCACGAATGGTTGTTCCAGGGCCTTGGAGGCTGCCTCATGACCGATTCTCTGCGCGAATGACCGGAGAATCGCTACGTCCGTCGATCCCTCGAGATACAGCACCCAACCCGTCTGCTCCGCTTGGTAGTACTGCTCGAACCCGATCTCGCGGAGCGATTTGAGTACCTCATCGCGACGGTTGTCGATCCGGTGCGGCCGCCCGACGAACGCAACGACGCTGTCGTTGCCGGCAGCCTCGTTCAGAAGAACCTCCGAGTGGCTGGCGGCGATGACCTGGCTGCCGCTGTTCCGGGCGGCGCTGGAGATGCGCTCGTAGATCTGCCGTTGACGAAGGATTTCGAGATGCGCGTCCGGCTCGTCGAGTAGCAGGACGGCCCCTGGGTTGGCGTACATGTAGGCCAGGATCAGCAGAGTCTGTTGCAGCCCCCGCCCCGCCGACGACAGATCGAGCGCCACGCCCCGTTCGCGATAGCTCATCGTGATCTCGCCGCGTTCAGCGACATAGCGAGGTGCGTCCAGTTCCGCACCGAAGAGAGTCGAGATCTGCCCGACGAGTTCGCCCCAGCCATCGGAGTCGTCCTCGTGGATGCGGTAGCAGAGGTTGCGCAGCACTTCCGCTGTCCGACCCTCTCCGATGCGAACATCGACAGCGCCACCGTCGAGGCGTGTCTCCGTCGCAGCCAGCCCGGACATGGGGGGAAGGAACGCCACTTGGACCTCCCCTGCGGCAGCAGGGACCGACATCCGCTCCAGCGTGGCGTCGGTGGTGATGCGAAGCGGCCGGCAGTAGAACGACTCCTCGTTGGCGTAGTCGAACTCCAGGCCGCAGGCCCACTCGCCGGTAGCCGTGGTTCCCATGTCGGGCAGATCATCCGTGGCCGGCGCACGGTCGGCGACACCCTCGACGACGATGTCGATGCGGACGTTCCGAGTCTGCTGCTTGCCCCCCACCTTGCGCACATCACGCACGTGGAGGTCGCGCCAGAGCAGATTGGCAAACGGAACCGGAACGGCGAGCAGGTCGCGGCGACTGATCGCAACACCGGGCCGCCTCGCAGGCGTCGTGGCTCCGCCGCGCTTCTCGTTCCATCGCTTCAAGCCGACACTCCAGAGGGCCAGCGCCTGCATGGCCGAGGTCTTGCCCGAGTTGTTGGGGCCGATGAACAGCACCGGACTTGCGAGGTCGACCTCTACCTCATCGAACTTCTTGAAGTTGCGGATGAGCAGCCGAGTAAGCATTGGCCGAATCTAGGCGTGTGCCGAGCCATCCGCCTGCAGGGCCTGCTGAGCCACCGCGACAGGGGATCCGGCCTCCGCCGGAACGACGGGAGTGTCACTTCGCTGCATTAGTCGGCGGTCTCCCCAGAGGGCGCCGGGTGGCGGTAGAGGCGGCGGGCGAGGCGGTCCGCCCCGGGATCGAAGCCGGGGAGCTGCATGGGGAAGCTGCCGGTGCGCTCCACCACCAAGTCGCGCACCAGTTCCTCCACCTCGAGCCAGTTGGTGGCCCGGGGGTCGGGCAGGTGGCGGTTGTAGGGCTGGTCGAACACGATGACGGTGTGGCCCGCGGCGCGCAGGTCCTCGATCTGGTGGGGAGCGTCGTCGATGAAGGCGTCGGCGTTCACCGAGGACTTGGCGGCGATGAAGCAGAGGTCGCGGTAGGGGATCCTGGCGGAGTCGAGCCACTCTGCGGTGTCGCCTGCGGTGACGGCATGGCCCCAGTTCACATACAGCCGGTGGGTCACGATGCGGATCCACACCCCGGCGTCGGACAGCCGCCACAGCGCCTCGGCCGCTCCGGGGATCAGATCCATGTGCTGCAGCATGTGGCGTTCCAGCACGGCATGGCGGTGCAGCTCGTCGAACTCCTCGGGGGTCTCGATCCCCCACTCGTTGCATCCCCAGGAGACCTCCCGCGTCAGCGACTCTTCGGGCACGCCCCACCTCTCGGC
>JAPOQG010000171.1 GCA_026710865.1 Acidimicrobiaceae bacterium | reverse complement strand
TGGCTGGGGGGCGGGGGCGCGAGAACCAGGACAACGCCCCCCGTTGTGAGCGCGTCGACGGTGGCGTCCACCAGGTGCGAGGGCACTGCGACGATCACCTCATCGGTGCTGGTCGAGACGACCGGTGCTCCCTGCACGACCGCGGTGCCGTCGAGCACCGCGTGCACGTCCACGATGTCGTCCACGGCGAAGACCGTGCTGTCGACGGGCACGGGCACGCCCCGGGTGCCCGACGGCAGCCGGGTCGACGCTCCCGCGGGCGAGATCTCCGCCGGTGCCTGAGGCGGGTCCGACGAGTCGCCGCTGAGGGCGGCGAGAACGGCCAGAGCCGCCCCCGCGGCCGCGGCCCAGCGCAACCACCGATGGCGGTACAGCATGATCCTGAGCCGCCAGGCCGCGCCGCGCTGGCGCGCCGACGGCCGGGCGGGTGACGGGGAACTGCGGAACGGCCCCGGGCGGGGCGGCGTCCCCTCGTGGGCCTGTGCGGCTGGTGTGACTGGCGACATTGAGCCTCCTGTGGTCGACCGGGCGCGGTCCCGGGAAATGCGGAGCTCCCTGGGCTCGGGATGCTCCGATCCGCTGGGACGGTCACCAGAGGCGACGAGCCGCCGCCGGGGCGGCGGAGCGGTCGCGGTTCGCGACGGGCGGTCCGCGACGCTAAGTGGAGGAGGACGTCGACGAGGTGCCGGCCTTCGCCCGCCCCCCGTCCGAACTGGAACTCGAGGAGGACGAGTCCTTCCTCGATGAGTCTCTGCTCGATGGGTCTCTGCTCGATGGGTCTCTGCTCGATGAGTCCTTGCTCGATGTGTCCTTGCTCGATGAGTCGCTGCTCGAAGACTCCTTCGATGACGACGAATCGGAGGAGTCCTTGGAAGAGGCCGACTCGCGCTCCTTGCGGCGGCCCTTGGCGTTGGCGCCGTGGTCGTTCTTGTAGAAGCCGTCACCCTTGAAGGAGATGGCCACCCCGCTGAACACCTTCTTGACCGGCCCCTCGCCCGGCGCGACGCACGTCGCCGGCCCGCCCACGGGAGGGCACACGGTGAGCGTCTCGTCGCTGAACGACTGCCTCACCTCGAACTGCGCCGAACAGCGCTCGCAGCGGTAGTCGTACATCGGCACGGCGGCGAAGGATAACCGCGCCTCGAATCGGCGACACCGCTGGCCTTCCGGTCGGGCATGCTTGAGCGGCTGGGCCTACGATTCGGGCGTGACGGTACTGATGGCTGTCGTCTTCGTCGTGGCCTACGCCGCTGGCATGTTCCCGACCGCGACGCTGGTGGGGCTCAAGATCGGCCACGATCCCACCAGCGAGGGGTCGGGGAACCCGGGCGCCACCAACATCTACCGCCTGGGCGGGCGCCGCGCCGGCGTGGCCGTGGCACTGGGCGATATGGCCAAGGGAGCCCTGCCCATCGGCATCGCCCTGCTGCTGTGGGACCGGCCCGAGGCGATGGCGGCCTGGGTCGGCGCGGTGGCGGGCCACGTGTGGCCGGTGGTGAGGCGCTTCAGGGGCGGCAAGGGCATGGCGACCGCGGGCGGCGGCGGTCTGGTGCTCGACCCGGTCGTCGGCTCGATCTGCGTCGTGGTGTTCTTCGGCATGGTCCGCCTCACCAGGGTGGCCGCGCTCGGCTCGCTGAGCGTGGGCGTCGTCTACCCCGTGCTGGCCCTCGTGCTGGGCTGGCCCGGTCCCGAGGTGATCGTGGCGGCCGTCGTGATGGGGGTGATGGCAATGCGGCACCACGGCAATATCGTGCGGCTGTGGCGCGGCACCGAACGAAGGACTAGGACTTGACCCGGCATCCCGGCGGTTCCGGGCCGGTCACGGCCTTCGGTCGCCGGAACGCCTGGTGGCCACGATGATTCCCCTGGAGGAGGCCCGCGAGCACATCCTCTCCCGGATCGAGACGCTTCCGGCGCGCAGGTACCCGCTGGACGAGGCACTGGGCCTGGTCCTGGCCGAGCCGGTCACGTCGTCCGACCCCATTCCGGCATTCGCCAACACCGCGATGGACGGGTACGCCCTGCGAGCGGCCGACACGCTCGGCGCGCCGGTGGAGCTCGACGTGGTGGGGACTATCGGCGCCGGCGACGACGGCTCGCTGCACGTCGGGGAGGCCCAGGCGGCCCGCATCATGACGGGCGCGCCCATCCCGCCAGGCGCGGACGCGGTGGTGAAGGTGGAACTGACCAGCCCGGCCGACGGTCCCGGCGACCGGGTGAGGGTCGACGCCTCCGTCAAGGTCGGCAACCACATCCGTCATCCCGGCGAGGACGTCGCCGCCGGCGAGCAGGTGCTCGCCGCGGGCACCGTCGTGACGCCGGGCCGGGTCGGCCTGCTGGCCGCGGTCGGCGCCTACGAGGTGGCTGCGCACGGCCGGCCCCGGGTGGGGGTGCTGTCGACCGGCGACGAGCTCGCGGACACACCCGGCCCGCTGCGGAGGGGCCAGATCCGCGACACCAACCGCCGCACGCTGCTCTCGCTGGTGTCGGAGGCCGGCTTCGAGGGCGTCGACCTGGGGATCGCACCCGACAGCACCGACGCCATCGCAAGGGCGTTTGAGGCCGGTGCCGCGGACTGCGACGCGGTGCTGTCGTCGGGGGGCGTGTCGATGGGGGACTTCGACTACGTGAAGGTGGTGCTGGACGAGATCGGCGAGATGCGCTGGATGCAGATCGCCATCAAGCCGGCCAAGCCGTTTGCCTTCGGCCTGGTCGACGGCACGCCGGTGTTCGGCCTGCCGGGCAACCCGGTGTCGTCGATGGTGAGCTTCGAGCTGCTGGCCAAGCCCGCACTGAGGGCCATGGCGGGCCACAGTGCCGACGATCTCGGCCCGGCGCTGGTGCGGGCGGTCAGCGACGACGAGCTCGGCCACCGCAGCGACGGCAAGACCCACTTCGTGAGGGTGTCGACCCGCCGCGACGAGCGGGGCGTGCTGCGGGTGGCCCGCTCCGGTGGCCAGGGCTCCCACCAGCTCGCGGCCATGACCCGCGCCGACGCCCTGGCGGTGGTGCCCGACGGCGCCCAGCCCACCGTCGGCGACCCGGTCGACGTGATAGTCCTCTGAGAGCGAGCGCAATTCGGCACTCTCCCAATTTCCGGTGGTTTTGGGCGACTATCAGCCTTAACCGCCGGAATATGCGGCCGAAGGTACGACGGGTACTGATCCGCTTCACCATGAGAGTCAGAGGGGCACTCCCGCGCCTCTGACTACACCGCCCCCGATCACTGCTGAGAGATCGGCGCTAGCCTCCGAGGAGATGGCGGCACAACTCGTCGACGGCTTCGGGCGGGTCCACCGGGACCTGAGAATCTCGGTCACGGACCGGTGCAACTTCCGCTGCACCTACTGCATGCCCGCCGAGGGTCTCGAGTGGCTGCCCCGCGACGACATCCTCACGTTCGAGGAGATCACCAGGCTGGCCCGGATCATGGTGGAGCGCTACGGCGTCAACGGCATCCGCCTGACCGGCGGCGAGCCCACCGTGCGGGCCAACCTGCCAACGCTGGTCGGGATGCTGGCCGCACTCGGCACGGACCTCGCCATGACCACCAACGGCGTGTCGCTGCCGCTGCTGGCCGCCGATCTGCGGGCCGCGGGCCTTCGACGGGTGAACGTCTCATGCGACTCGCTGCGCGCCGAGCGGTTCGCCGAGCTCGCCCGCCGCGACGCCCTGGCCCGGGTGCTCGACGGCATAGACGCGGCCCGCGACGCCGGCTTCGATCCGGTCAAGGTCAACTGCGTGGTGATGCGCGGGGTCAACGACGACGAGATCGCCGACTTCGTGGAGTTCGGACGGACGAAGGGGGTCGAGGTCCGGTTCATCGAGTTCATGCCCCTCGACGCCGACGGCATCTGGACCAACGACCTCGTGGTCCCGGTGAACGAGATCCTGGCCCGTGTCAACCAAGCCAGCCCGGTGGAGCCGGTCGAGCGCACCTCGGCGCCCGCCAGCCGGTATCGCTTCGCCGACGGATCGGGCCATGTCGGCATCGTCGCCTCCGTCAGCGACTCGTTCTGCTCAACCTGCGACCGGGTGCGCCTCACCGCCGACGGTCAGTTCCGCAACTGCCTGTTCGCGGTGAGCGAGACCGATGTGCGGGCCCTGTTGCGGTCCGGCGCCGACGACGACGAGCTCGCGGCGGCGCTGGAGGCGTCGGTCGCGTCGAAGTGGGCCGGCCACCAGATCAACAGAGTGAACTTCATCAAGCCCCGCCGCTCCATGTCCCAGATCGGCGGCTGAGGGGTTCCGGGCCCGTCAGCCGGATCGGAAGCTGAGCGTTGGGTTTCACCCACCTCGATCCCCAGGGACGTGCCCGGATGGTGGACGTGTCGTCGAAGGAGCCCAGCCACCGCCGGGCCGTCGCCAGGGGCAGGGTGCGGATGGCGGCCGAGGTGGCCCGGGCCCTGAGCCGGGGCGAGATAGGCAAGGGCGACGTGCTGGCGGTGGCCCGGGTGGCCGGCATCCAGGCCGCCAAGCGGACCCCTGAACTGGTGCCGCTCTGCCATGGCCTCGCGATCAGCTCGGTGGCGGTCGACTTCGAGGTTCTCGACGACTCGGTCGGGATCGAGGCGAGGGTGGAGACGGTGGACCGCACCGGCGTGGAGATGGAGGCGCTGACCGCGTGCAGCGTGGCCGCGCTGACCATATACGACATGTGCAAGTCGATGGACCGGTCCATGACGATCTCAGACATCGCACTGTGGGAGAAGACCGGCGGCCGCTCCGGCACCTACCGCCGCGAGGAGACGTGAGTCGGTCGAGCGCGTGCACGGATCGCGGCGAGGAACCGTGAGCATGGCCCGATAGACATCGATCACCCCAGGCATCCACCACTCAGCCGTTGTCGCCTGCCATCCTTGAGGAGCCGTCGTCTGCATGTACGGGTCATCGGAGCGGCGCGCGGTGCGTCTAGTGCGCATCCGCCGAGGCGCCGGCGTCCTGATCCGATCGAACCAGGAGGAAACCGGTCTGTGACTCTCATCGTGTTGGCGGTGTTGGCGACAGCTTGGCTGGGGTATTTCGCACTGTGGTTCCGGGAGAGGCGGGCTTCTCGACCGATTCGAACCGGCGGAGCGGTCACCTTCAACCGTCCCTTCAAGTCCACGGGCCACGGGCGGGCATCAGTCGGAGACGCCGGCAGAGGAGCCAGGCCGGCCGGCGAGCTGTTCGACGCACCCCGGTCCGCAGGGCAGGCGCTCTCCCGCCGCCGCCAGGTGGTCGCCGTTCTCGGGGCGTCAGCCGTCGTCGCCCTGCTGGCGATTCCGGCGCTGGGCGCGGCCGCCCTGGCCGTTCATGTGGTGGCCGATGTCGCCCTTCTTCTGTTCACCTTCGGTGCCGTCCGCCGTCAGCCGGTCGCGGCTCCGGGCATGGCGGAGGTGAGGGTGCTCTATCCGCAGCGGCCTTCGTCCCGCGAGGTTGTGGTAACGCCCTTGAGGCGAGTCGTCAACGGCTGAAGCAGGCCCGGTGATCCATGTCTTCATCGGGACCAAGGCGCAGTACATCAAGATGGTGCCGCTGCTGCGGCACATGGATGCTGCCGGGGTCGGATACCGCTTGATCGACTCCGGTCAGCACGCGGAGCTGGCCGCGTCGCTGCGCCGCGAACTGGGGGTGCGGGAGCCCGACCTGTGCATGGGCTCCGGCCGGGACGTCGTGACCGTCGCGCAGGCCCTGCGCTGGTCCGCAGGGCTGGCCGGTCGCCTCCTCTCGCGGTCGAGGCTCCGCAGCGGAGTGTTCGGCGGACGCGATGGCGTGTGTGTGGTGCACGGCGACACCCCCAGCACGTTGCTTGGCGCGCTGATGGCCAAGCGGGCGGGCATGAGCGTTGCCCATGTGGAGGCCGGCCTGCGCACGTTCCGCTGGTTCCACCCCTTCCCTGAGGAGATCGTGCGGGTGTTGACGGGCCGGATGTCCGACATCCTGTTCGCCCCCGGGCCCGGGGCTGCGTCCAACCTGCGCGACGCGGCGGTCAAGGGCCGTGTCGTCGAACAGTCCGCCAACACCGTGCTCGAAGCGGTACGTGAGGCCCTCGGGACTCGCTGGGAGGCTCTTGAGGAACTCCACGATCGGGGTGGGGTTGAGCCTGGCGCGCCTGCGAGTCCGGCGGTGGTGACCATGCACCGCGTCGAGAACCTCTACCGCCGGTCCCGCCGGGAGGCGCTCATCGACGTGGTGACGGCCCTCGCCGCGGACGGGCCGGTGCGCTGGGTGGTGCACGGTCCGACCGAGCAGACCCTGGCCGGTCGGGTTCGCACGAGGCTGGTGGATGCAGGCGTGGAGCTTGTGCCGCTGCTGGGCTACCGGGAGTTCCTCACCAACTTGGCGGCGGCACCCTTCGTGATCACCGACGGGGGTTCCATCCAGGAGGAGTGCGCCTTGCTGGGAGTCCCCACGCTGGTGTGGCGTGACCGGACCGACCGGCCCGACGGGTTGGGCGAGAATGTGGTCCTCAGCCATTACGACGCGGCCGTCGTGGGCGACTTCTTGGACGATCCGCAGCGCTACCGGCGCCGTCCCCGTCCTCTCGACCTCAGCCCTTCGGAGCAGGTTCTCGCCGGGCTCGACGAATGGCGATGATCTCGCCGGCCACCGCGGCGAGGCCGTCGCGGAACGCCTGCACGATCCGGTATCCGGCGAAGACGGCCGCCAGGGCGATGCCACCGGTGTCCTCTGAGGCCAACAGGGCGACCAGGCCCAGTTCGGCGACTCCGATGCCCTGCGGAGCGAAGATGGCGAGGAAGCCCACGGCCCAGGCGACCATGAAGGCTCCCGCCACCTCCACCGTTCCCACTGCGTCGGCGGCCGGGAAGGCCCGCAGATAGAGGGTGAACGTCATCGCTGCCCATGTCCAGTAGGCCACCGACCACGCAAGCACCCGCAGGTAACCCCTTCGGGTGATCGCCAGCCTGATGCCCAGGCGCTCCAGCAGGCGGGCCACGGCCTGGCCCCCGACGAGGGGAGCGACGGCCACCGTGGCGGCGATCAGGGCTGCTGCGCCCCATGCCGGCCCGATGCCCAACCCGCCGGCGGCGCCGAGCAGGGCCAGACCGACTGCCAACGCCACCGCCGTGCTGACCATCATCTCCAGTCCCGCGGTCACGGTGAGTGCAGCCAGGGGCGGCCCCGCGGGCGCCAGAAGGGCAATCCGGCTGGCTGCGTAGGTCACGCCGAGCGGCACGTACCGCGCCGGCAGGGAGCGGGCTGTGGCGAGGACCGTGTCGCGGAAGGCCACGGGATGTCCGAGCATTGCCAAGCTGGATTGCCACCATGCCGATCCCAGCCCGATGAGCCCGAAGCTCGCCACGCCGACAGCGGCGATCAATGTGAGGCGGGCGCCCTCGAACTGTTCGGCGATGGCGTCGCGGTGCGTGATTGCCAGCCATACGATCGCGGCGCACAGCGCGGCCAGGTATATGCGGCGAGCGATGCGGGCCGTCCGGGACAACCGGCTGCGCCACGCTGGCGGGGAGGCAGGCTCAGGCGGCGAATGGTCGGGTTGTTGGGGTGGCGGGCTCATGCGTCTGGTCGTCGGGCCGTGCTGTGGTCGGTTCACCCCGCACGGCCGGTCAGGGCGTCGAGGGCAGCGTCGTTGACGGCGAGGCGTTCAGTGAGCTCACCGCGCGCTTCGGCTCTACGGGTGCCGGCCTTGAGGGCATCAGCCGCCGCGGGTGCCAGCCGGCCGGCCTCGAACTGGCCCAGGCCCAGCCGCGGCGCCCACCCTCCGCCTTCGGCCGCAAGCGAGGCCATCTTCGGGGAGGCGTCGAGCATGACGGCTGGGCGGTCGTGCACCAGCGCAACGATCGCACCGTGATAGCGCATGGTCACCACCAGCCGGCTGCGAGCCACCTCTGCGGAGACCGTGTCCAGCGTCGGGGTGAGCACCTCCGCGGTCGCAGTGAGACGATCGGCCACCTGGTCGTGCAGGGGACCGTCACGGCTGGCCTGGAAGGCGACGAAGCGGGGCGCGAGGCCGGTGGCGGCGGCGGCCTCGTCGATCGCCCGGGCGATGCGGTCGAGGGTGGGGGCCTGGCCGGTCGTCTTCCGGGCCTGCTTGGCCTTGCCCGCGGCGGTGCGGGGTCCCCGGCGGTTGGAGGGCCGCAGGATTACGCACATTGTGTCGTCGGGGTCCACGGGGGGCGGTTCCAGGGCGAGAGCCGGGTCGGCGCCCACGACGGCGTCGTCAAGCCCCCATTGACGGAGCCGTTGGGCCGATTCGGCGTCACGCACAACGATGCGGTCGAACCGCTTCAGCGAGCTTCGGCTGAGGCCGCGGCCGAGCCACCCGTGCACGTGCCCGACTCCGATGCCTACGGCGGCCATGGCGCAGCCCGCTCGGGCGCCGGCCCTCAGGCGAGAGGTGTGGAACGGGATGTTCCACGGCGAGGTCTCGGACTGGATGATCCCGCCGGCGACGGCCATCCCGTCGATGTTTCCCAGGGATCGCCGCAAGGTCGGCGAGTGGCCGGGGTTGCGATGGGCGACGGCGTTGACAGCGTGGTCACGCCGGGTGCGGGCCGAGTCGATGCTGATCACGACGGGCTCGGCACCCCGGGCTCTGAGGGACTGGATCAGCGACTGCAGGATCAGCTCGTCGCCGAGGTTGTCGGAGCCGAACCAGCCGGCAATGGCGATCCGTCGAGTCATGGCTGCGTCGCCGGTGGCACAGCGAGCAGCCTACGTTCGCCGGCGGGGTCGTCCGGTGCGGGGAGAGGCGCCGCTAGACTCGCCCCTCCCGCGGGGGTGTAGCTCAGCCTGGCTAGAGCGCCTCGGTCGCATCGAGGAGGCCAGGGGTTCGAATCCCCTCACCTCCACAAGGACACCCGCAAATCGCCCTCCCACACTGCGGTGTGGGCCAGGGGGCGCGGCGTTCGCGCTGAGTGTCCCCCGGGTCGGCGGCTGGGTTCTCGGGCGGATGTCAGCGATCGGACGCGCATGCCCCGAGGAGTAGCAGCGAAACCCAGATCGCACATCGCAGGACGAGCGACATCGGCACCCACAGCGCCGCTCTGCCCTGTGTTCGCTGCGCGGCACGGGGCGCAAGGTACTGGGATGCATACAGGTCATTCACCCGAGATTTCGGCGAACTCGTACGAATTCAAGGGTCAAGTCGTTGAGAATCAAGCCTGTGGTTGGTGCTACCGGCTGGGGTCGATGTTGGTGCCGGTGCGGAGGTCATAGACGGTGAGGGTCTCGTCGGCGAGTTCGATGATGTGGCGTGCTCGCCTCGCACAAGACGCTGCGAATGCCGTGCCGCTGCGAGTAGTCGATGTCATCAAAGATCGCCACCAAATCGATGTCTGAGCCGGCGGCGGCCCGACCACAAGCCACCGACCCGAACAACAACACCCGACCCGCACCAGCAGCAGCCACACACTCAGCAGCCCGCTGAGCCTCACGCAACGTCGGCGCCTGCACCGTCGTCGTGGTGGCCACGACCCGCAGCCTACAACCCGACACCACACCAACCAGCGGCCCCCAGCCGCCTCCACTTCGGGCGACCGGCGGCCGGGGGCCGCGTGCGCGGGTGGCGCCGAAGGTGTACTCCAGCGACATCGACATGACCCTGTTGCCGGGGGCCGTGTAATAGGTCGAGGCGACCATGGCAGAGCCGACGCTGCAAGACGTGATGGACCGACTCGACAGGATGGAAGAACGACTCGACGGCCGAATCGACAGCGTGAACAGACGGCTGACGGGCATCGAGAACCGTCTGACCTCGATGGGGCAGGTGATCATCAAGCTCACAGCGGCGTCGCCCGTCCCGGTCTGATGGCCGGGGTCCGGGACGGGTCGGGGCCCCTCAGTACCGGAACGTCTCAGTAGATGCCGGGGAAGATGCGGTACTTGACGCGGGCCTGGTACTCGGCCCACTTCTCGGGGCCGTACTTCTGCTCGCACGCCCTCTCGTCGAAGCGCTGCCTGACCGTGAAGAACGAGACCACGAAGATGGAGTAGGTCCAGGACCACAGATTGCCGGGGTGGCCGAACACCAGAGCGAACGAGATGGCCAGGATCCCCTCGCCCAGGTAGTTGAAGTGGCGGGCGGGTCGCCACCATCCGCTGCACAGGATCTTGCGCTCGCCGGCCTCGATGTACTCCGGCTCGACCCAGAGGAACTTGCGGTCCGGCCAGCGCTTGAACGTGTACTTCTGGAGGTTGGCGCCCCGTCCGATGGTCCACCCGCCCAGGAACAGCACGCACACCCCGATGAGCCAGAAGTACGTGAGCCCCGTGGAGTACCCGGGATCGGAGTGGGGGGCCATGCCCCACAGCGGCAGGATGAACAGCCACCCGTAGGCCACCAGGCCGCCCCACCACAGCTTGAAGCCGATGTGCTCGTGGATCAGGTCGTAGGTGTAGAGCTGGACCCGCTCCCAGACGAAGTAGTCGAACACGTAGAATGTCCAGAAGGCGGCATACAGGTAGACGCCCGGGTTCGGGTCGTCGACGTTGTTGTGGTGCCACACCGCCCCCGACAGAGCGTTGAGCGACAGCATCGTGCCGCCCACCACGTACCACCACATCTTGATGTCGATGCGGCCGCCGAGCAGCTGGAGCTCCTGGGACCGGCCCTCCCAGAGCGCCAGCCACGGGTTCTGGATCTCGCCGCGGGGCTGGGTGAACACCGACCACACCGCGAAGATCGTGCAGAACACGGTGCCGCCGAGAACCGCCCACAGCGACGACCGGTAGAACCAGTCGCGGGGCAGGCCGAAGATCTCGAAGGCCCACGCCAGCTCCACGATCACGAACACCAGCAGGCCGTTGAGCCGGTAGCTGCGGGGCTCGCCGGTGTCGCGGTCCTTCACATAGCCGGTGACCCGCCTCGCCGGCAGGATGATCTGCAGCACGAAGAACACTGCGAAGATGATCAGCGGCGTGAAGAACGCCGCCACCGCCTCGCCGGTGGTCAGGTTCGTGAGGTGCTCGATACCCAGCGCGTCAGCCACAGCGCAACGCCCCTTCCTTCAGTCTCGGTGGTTCGGTGGTGGGGTCAGTCGTCGAAATCCTCGGGCATCAGGACGAACTCGGGATAGGTCTCGATGCCCAGCTCGGCGGTGTCCTGGCCGAGCCGCTCGGCCTCGGCGGACACCCGCAGTCCGATGACCATGTCGAGGAGCTTCCACACGATCAGCGAAGTGACGAACACGAACGCTCCGACAGCCACGATCCCGATGAGCTGGACGTGGAACCTGGCGCCGCCGGCGATGGTGGCGGCCAGGGTTCCCCAGATGCCGCACACGAGGTGGGCGGGGATGGCGCCGACCACGTCGTCGATCTTCATCTTCTCCAAGCCCCTGATGGCCAGGGTGCAGATCACGCCGCCGATGGCTCCGATGATGACCGACCACCAGTGCTCGGTGAGGTTGGGAGCGGCAGTGATCGACACCAGCCCGGCGAGGGCCCCGTTGAGGCCCGCGAACAGGTCCATCCGGCCGAAGATGGGACGGGACACGGCCAGCGCGGCCACCACCCCGGCCGCGGCGGCCAGGTTGGTGTTGACCAGCACGTTGCTCATGGCCACCGCGTCGGCGGCGCTTCCCAGAGCCAGCTGCGAGCCGCCGTTGAACCCGAACCACCCGAGCCACAGGATGAGCACGCCCAGGGTGACCAGCAGCACGTTGGACGGGGGCGTGGCCCTCACCGTGCCGTCCTTGCGGTACTTGCCGAGCCGGGGCCCGATGATGATCAGGCCGGCCAGTGCGGCCCAGCCTCCGGTGCTGTGCACGATGGTCGACCCGGCGAAGTCGACGAAGCCCGCCTCGTGCAGCCAGCCCGTGCCCCAGAACCAGGCGCCCACGATCGGGTAGATGAACGCCGTCAGGATCAGCGTGAACGCGAAGAACGCCCACATCTTGATCCGCTCGGCGATGGCGCCGGAGACGATCGACGCCGCGGTGGCGACGAAGACCATCTGGAAGAACCAGTCCGACATGACCGAGTAGCCGTTGCTCACGACCTCGGCGAGGTTGTCGGCGAGGTTCTCGGCGGCGCCGTCGAGCAGGCCGATCTCGGCGTCGGAGGGCCCGTAGAGGAACTGGAACGAGCCGATCACGCTTCCCACGTCGACGTACATCAGGTTGTAGCCGATGAAGTAGTAGGCCAGGCCGGCGATCGAGTAGATGCCGATGTTCTTGAGGCAGATCATCGACGCGTTCTTGGTGCGGACCGCGCCCGACTCCAGCATCGTGAAGCCCGCGCACATCCACATCACCAGCGCGCCCCAGACCAGGAACGCAAAGGTGTTGAGGATGAACTGGGCCTCGTCGCTGACGCCGGCCGGTGCGGCCTCGTCGGCCAGGGCGACAGCCGGCAGGGCCAATAGGAGCGCAGTCGCTAGCAGCGTGATTCCGACCACTTTCGGACCACGCCGTCGGATGGGGATCATGCGGGGGTCTCCTTGTGTCGAGGCATTAGGGCAATTGGCCGCGACAGTACCATCGGGAGCGATCCCCGTGATGGCGCCAGCCGTTTATTCCGGCGGTTAGGGTCGATAGTCGACCAAAACCACCGGAAATTGAGAGAGCGAGGGCGGCGAGGGCGATTTGTGGCATCGCCGCACAGGCCTACTGGAAGATTTGGGCTAGTGAGTTCTTGTGTGGCGACCCCCGGGCTTGCGCCGCGGCAGCAGCCGCTGCGATCCCTCAGTTGGGGGCGATGATCTCGACCTGTGCGGCGACGCGCTCTACCTGAAACTCACCGGCATGACCTCGGAGGAACTGTTCCCAGAGATGTGGGACATGGCGGATGCCTGAGATCTCGGGCGCCGCGGGTCAGGTGTCGCAGGGAGTCCCATCGCCGACCGCGTCCGGGTGCAGGGGGGCGTAGAAGTCCCGGTTGGGCGCCAGCAGGTCGAACACCGTCTCGTCGCACGGGGGCAACTCGATGTCGCAGAAGCCGAGGGGCTCCACCCGCTCGCCCCACCGGGTGACCGTCGAGCCCCAGGTGACGCCCCCGCCGAAAGCGGTCTGCACGACGATTGAGCCCGGCTGGATCAGCCCTGTCTCCAGGGCGTCGGCCAGGGCCATCGGCACCGACGCGGCTGCCGAATTGCCGTGGGTGGCGATGTTGAGCATGACCCGGTCGGGGTCCAGGCCCAGGCGGCGGCCGGCGGCG
>JAPOQG010000267.1 GCA_026710865.1 Acidimicrobiaceae bacterium | reverse complement strand
CGGGCCTCCGCCAAGCGGATAACCGTTGTGGCCCCCTTCTACGGGTACGCCCGCCAGGACCGCAAGGCCTCCGGGCGCGAACCCATCTCGGCCCGGCTGCTGGCCGACCTGTTCCTGGCCGCGGGGGCCAAGAGGCTGCTGTCGGTGGACCTGCACTCGGGACAGATCCAGGGATTCTTCGACGGCCCGGTCGACCACCTGACCGCCATGCCGGTGCTGCTCGAGTACCTGCAGTCCCTCAGGGCTGACGACCTGGTGATCGTGTCGCCCGACGCGGGGCGGGTCAAGGTCGCCGAGCGCTACACCAACCTGCTGCACGCCGACCTGGCCATCGTCCACAAGCGCCGCCACAACGGCAAGAACGAGGTGTCGGCCAAGGAGATCGTGGGCGACGTCCGCGGCCGCACCTGCGTGATCGTCGACGACATGATCGACACCGGCGGGACCATCGTGGCCGCGGCGGAGCTGCTGGCCGCCAACGGGGCCGGCCGGGTGATCGCGGCGACCACCCATGCGGTGTTCTCGGGACCGGCGGTGGAGCGGCTCAAGGACTCCGTGATCGATGTGGTCGTGTGCACCGACACGCTGCCGCTGACACCCCGCAAGCAGTTCTCGAAGCTGCACGTCGTGTCGGTCGCGCCCATCGTGGCCCGGGCAGTCTCGGCGGTGTTCGAGGACACCTCGGTGAGCGAGATCTTCGGCGGCAACAACCTGGTCTGAGCCCGGAGGCCGAGCTCCGGCGAGGCTCCGGGCATGGGCGGCTCGTGAGCGTGGCGAACAGTCGCGGGGAACACGGCCCAGCGGCTCGTGAGCGCAGCGAACAAGAGCGGGAGACAAGAGGACCGAGAGGGCTCTGCGGCAGTGGAGCACGCGGAGCGTGACAGTAGCCTCAGACGAATGGCTATGAACCTTCTGACCGCCCAGACCGGCCGGCGGCGCGGCACCCGTCCGAGCCGGCGCCTGCGCAGGACCGGCCGCGTCCCCGCGGTGGTCTACGGCATGGGCGAGAACCCGATCGAGGTGTCGGTGGACCGGTCCGACCTGAGGGGCGCGCTCTCAACCGATTCGGGGCTCAACGCGCTCATCACCCTCGAGGTCGACGGTGACCGGCAGCTCTCCATCGTCAAGGACCTCCAGCGCCACCCGGTGCGCCGCGACGTGCTCCATGTGGACTTCCTGCGCATCAACCCCGACCTCGAAGTGGAGATGGAGGTGCCCCTCGTGCTCGTCGGCGAGGCCAAGAAGGTCACGCAGGCCAGCGGCATGGTCGACCAGGTGATGCACAGCGTGCCGCTGCTGGCCAGGCCGGCTGACATCCCCGTCGAGGTGACCGCCGACGTGAGCGACCTGGAGGTCGGGTCGTCGCTGCGGGTGAGCGACATCGCCCTTCCTGCCGGGGTCGCGGCGGCCGGCGATCCGGACGCCACGTTCGCGGTGGGCCTCATCACCCGCTCCACCAAGGAGTACCTGCGCCAGCAGAAGGCCGAGGAGGCGGAGGCGGAGGCGCTCATCCTCATGGCCGAGGCCGAAGAGGACGAAGAGGCGGGCGCGGACGAAGAGTCCTGATCCCGACCGCCGGGCGGTCGCTATGGCCATCGGCTCGCGCACCGGCTCTGCCGCCGACCTGCTGGTGGTGGGGCTGGGCAACCCCGGTGACGAGTACGCCCGGACCCGCCACAACGCGGGCCGGTGGGTGGTGGACGAGCTGGTGCGCCGCCACGACGGCCGGCTGCGCCGGGCCCGCCGCCTGCAGGCGATGGTGTGCGAGGTCCGCGTCCTCCAGCGCCGGATGGCTGTGGCCGCGCCGGTCACATGGATGAACGAGTCTGGCCGGGCGGTGGCGCCCCTGGTGCGCCGCTTCGGCATCCGCGACCTGGAACGCCTCGTGG
The DNA here is from genome assembly GCA_026710865.1 of Acidimicrobiaceae bacterium. GTDB lineage: Bacteria > Actinomycetota > Acidimicrobiia > Acidimicrobiales > Aldehydirespiratoraceae > Aldehydirespirator. Next base: position 12,743 of record JAPOQG010000267.1, on the reverse strand, counting down.
TCGTGCACGACGAGTTGGACCTGCCGGTGGGCCGGCTGAAGGTCAAGATCGGCGGCGGGCTCGCCGGCCACAAGGGCCTGGTGTCCATCAGGGCACACCTGCGAAGTGACGCCTTCACCCGTGTGCGTGTCGGTGTCGGCAAGCCCGACATGACGCCCAGGGGAGGCGAGTACGTGCTCAAGCGGCCCGCTCGGGCCGAGCAGGCCGAACTGGAGGGGACCGTCGCCCGGGCAGCCGACGCGGTGGAGTGCTTCCTCGAACATGGACTCGAGGCCACCATGAACCGCTTCAACGCGGCCTGAGCCGCTCCTGTGACCCCGCCGCCCGGCAACCGAGAGGGACTGGCCCCCGGCCTCGGCGAGGGAGCCGGAGGGAGCAGTCCCCTGACCCGGCCGCCCGGCAACCGAGAGGGACTGCAGCGGCTGGTGCCGCTGCTCGCAGAGCATCCCGGCCTGGGCGAGCTGCTGGGACGGCGCACCGCTGCGCTGGCGGTGCCCGAAGCCGCCCGCGCCCCGGCTGTCGCCGGCCTGAGCGCGGCGTCGGGCCGGCGGCCGCTGCTGGTCGCGGTGCCGACCCGATCCACCGCAGAGTCCCTCGCAGCTGATCTGGCCGCGTTCCTGGGTGACGGCGAGGTCGAGGAGTTGCCGGCCTGGGAGACCCTTCCCTTCGAGCGGGTGAGCCCGTCGATCCACACCATGGGACGGCGCTGCCGCGTCCTGCACCGGATGGCGGACCCAGCCCGAGCACCGGCGGTGGTCGTGGCCTCGGCGCGGGCGCTGGCCCAGTTCGTGTCGGCGGAGCCTGCCGCCGCGCCGATCACTTTGAGCGTCGGCGAGTCCGTCGACCAGTCGGCGCTGGTGCGGCGGCTGTCGGAGTTCGGCTACCACCGGGAGCACCAGGTGGAGCACCGGGGCGAGATGGCCGTTCGAGGCTCCATCGTCGACGTGTACCCCTCAACGGCGTCGGCGCCGGTCCGCATCGACTTCTGGGGTGACGACATCGACCGGGTGGCGGAGTTCTCGGTGGGCGATCAACGGTCCACGGACCCCTTGGACCGCCTCGAGGTCTACCCGGCCCGGGAGTTGCGCCCCGACGGGCCGATGCGACGGCGGGCCGCCGGCCTGGTGGCGAGCCGGCCCTGGGGACGGGAGCAATGGGACCGGCTGGCCGGCGGAGAGTTCTTCGAAGGCATGGAGTCGTGGTGGCCATGGCTGGTCGAGGAGCCCGCGGTGGTGCCCGGCCTGCTGGGCGCCGGCGCCGCGCTGGCAGTGGTCGAGTCCCGCCGCCTGGCCGACAGGGTCTCGGAGATCCTGGCCGAGGAGGAGGACCTCGCCGCCGGCCTGGCCAGGACCTGGAACACCGACGCCGCCGGCATGCCCCGGCTTCACGCCGGTTTCGACCAGCTGGTGGCGGCGGCTGCGTCGCCGGTGTGGGAACTGCCGGCAACGCCGCACTCTGCCGGCGTGCCGGTGCTGGCCGCCTCGGGTTGGGACCGGGTGCATGGCAGCATCGAGCCGCTGGCGGCGCGCCTGAACGACCTCGCCGGGCGGGGCTACCGGGTGGTGCTCGGCGCGCCGGGAGGCGCCGCCGCCCGCCTGAGCGGCCTGCTCGCCGACCACGGCGCCGGCGTCGAGCTGATGGAGGCGACCCTCGGCCGGGGCGCCGTCCTGGAAGGGATCAAGCTCGCGGTGCTGTCCGAGACCGACGTGACCGGCCGGCGGCGCGCCCACCGGCCGCCGAGGGCGCGGTCCCGCGACCAGCGCCGCTTCCTGGCCGATCTCGTTCCCGGGGCGTTCGTCGTGCACCAGCACCATGGGGTGGCCCGCTTCGAGGGGATGGTCCGCCGGGCCGTCGGCGGCCACGAGCGCGAGTACCTGCTCCTCGCCTACCGGGGGAGGGACCGCCTCTACGTGCCCTCCGACCAGGTCACCTCGATCCGCCACTACACCGGCGGCGAGGCGCCGACGCTGTCGCGGATGGGGGGCTCGGAATGGGCGGCCACCAAGAACCGGGTGAGGCGGGCGGTGGCCGAGGTGGCCCAGGAGCTGGTCGTGCTCTACCAGAAGCGCATGACCGCCGCGGGACATGCCTTCGACCCCGACACCCCGTGGCAGCGGGAGCTCGAGGACTCCTTCGAGTACCAGGAGACCCGGGACCAGCAGCAGGCCATCGACGAAGTGAAGAGCGACATGGAGAGGCCGGTGCCCATGGACCGGCTGCTGGTGGGGGACGTGGGCTTCGGCAAGACCGAGATCGCGGTGCGGGCCGCATTCAAGGCGGTTCAGAGCGGGCGCCAGGCGGCGGTGCTGGTTCCCACCACGCTGCTGGCCCAGCAGCACACCCAGACGTTCCGTGACCGCTACGGACCCTTCCCGGTGAGGGTGGAGACGCTGAGCCGGTTCCTGACACCGTCGCAGATCCGGGAGGTGCTGCGAGGACTGGAGGCGGGCGAGGTCGACGTGGTCGTGGGCACCCACCGGATGCTGTCCGCCGATGTGAGCTTCAAGCGCCTGGGGCTGCTGGTCATCGACGAGGAGCAGCGCTTCGGGGTCCGGCACAAGGAGGCGATCAAGTCGCTGAGGGCCGATGTCGACGTCCTGACCCTCACGGCCACACCGGTGCCCCGCACCCTGGAGATGAGCCTCACCGGAATCCGCGACATGTCCCTGCTGGAGACCCCGCCGGCGGATCGCCAGCCGATCCTCACCTATGTGGGCGAGCAGGCCGACCGTCCGGCGGCGGAGGCCATCCGGCGCGAGCTCCTGCGCGAGGGACAGGTCTTCTACGTCCACAACCGGGTGGCCGACATCGAGCACGCCGCCGAGCGGGTGCGCCGGCTGGTGCCGGAGGCTCGCGTGGCCGTGGCCCACGGCCAGATGGACGAGGGCACGCTGGAGCGAGCCGTCCTCGACTTCGCCGACTACCGCTACGACGTCCTGGTCTGCACCACCATCATCGAGTCGGGCATCGACATGCCAACGGTCAACACGCTGGTGGTGGACCGCGCCGACCGCCTCGGCCTGGGCCAGCTTCACCAGATCCGCGGCCGGGTGGGACGGTCCGGCCGGCGGGCCTACGCCTACCTGTTCCATCCCGTCGACCGCGTCCTCAGCGAGGAGGCCTACGAGCGCCTCAAGACCATCGGGGAGGCGACCCAGCTGGGCTCCGGGTACCGGATCGCCATGCGCGACCTCGAGATCAGGGGCGCGGGAAACCTGCTGGGCGAGGCCCAGTCGGGGCATATCGCCGCGGTCGGGTACGACCTCTACTGCCGCCTGGTGAGCGAGGCGGTCGCGGAGCTGAGGGGCGAGACCGTCCCCGAGCCGCCCGAGGTGAGCATCGAGGTTCCCGTCGACGCGCACATCCCTGCCGACTACATCGGCCGGGAGGCTGCCCGCCTCGAGGCGTACCGCCGCCTCGCCGCGGTCATGGAGCTGTCCGAGCTGGCCGACATCCGAGCCGAGTGGACCGACCGGTTCGGCCCCGTCCCGGAGCCGGCCGAGGCGCTGCTGTCCATCGGCAGGCTCCGGGTGGAGTGCCTGCGCCACGGCGTCTCCGAGGTGGTCGTCACCCGCCGCGGCGGCGGCCCTCTGTCGAAGGCACGCTACGCGGCGCGGGTGGCGCCGGTGGAGCTGCCGGCCAGCCGCCAGGTGCGGCTTCGCCGCCTGTACGGCGACGGTGCCGTCTGCAAGGACGAGGCTCGGGAGCTGCACGTCCCGCTGCGGGCCGACGCGGGCCCGGTGATCGACCAGCTCGTGGCCCTGCTGGACGACGTGGTGGCTGCCGCCGCGCCAGCCGCCGCGTCTGCGGGGCTGCGCGGATAGGTGAGAGTTCGTCGCGTCGCTGCGGGGTCATTCCCGCTCTCGTTCGCTTCGCTCACGGGCCGCTCGGGCCACGGCCTCGCGCCGTATGGGCTGCGTTGTCCTGCATATTCGCTCGGCCTCTCCGGACGCTAGGGTTCGGACTTCGTGAGCCGGTTCCGCCCCATCGCAGCCGCCTGCGCCGTCGTGGTGTCGTTGTTGGCGGCGGCGTGCGGGTCGTCGCCTCCGGCGGCCGCGGAGGTGGCCGGTGCGGAGTACTCCGTCGAGGACCTGAACGACTACCTCGCGACGACCGACCCCGACAGCGAGGCCAGGGCATCACGGGCCGAAGCGGCCGCCTGGCTCACCAACTGGGTGTTCTTCGCCGCCCTCGAGCTGGAGATGGCCCGGCGGGGGATCGCGGTCACCAACGCGCACGAGGCCCAGGCAGTCGCCGAGCTCACCCGGGACGATCCGTCCTTCGTGCCCGGCGCCGCCGGGGGCGGCATCGTCATCCGCCAGCGGGCCGCCGCCCTGGCCGCCCTCGAGTGGACCCGGCGCGAGGTGCCCGACGTTGTCGCCGGCGAGCCGCTGCGCCATCTGTGCTCGAGGCACATCCTGGTGGAGACCCGGGCGGAGGCCGATGCGGTGCTGGCCCGACTCGGGGCCGGCGAGGACTTCAGCCTGCTCGCCCTCGACCTCTCACTCGATCCGGGCAGCGGATCCTTGGGCGGCGATCTCGGCTGCGTGCTGGAGGGCTCGTTCGTGGCGCCCTTCGAGGATGCGGCCTACGCCGCGGACCCCGGCGAGGCAGTGGTGGCGGAGTCGCAGTTCGGCTTCCACGTGATCGAGGTGCTCAGCTCCGGGCCTGCGACCGCCGAGCATCATCCCCAACTCGACGCGGAGTCGCTGGCCAGGATGGCGCAGGACGCCGAGCTGGCCGCCCTCAACGCCGCCCAGGGCGAGGTTCAGGCGCAGCGCCAGCAGCTCCTGATCGACCTGCAGGAGCAGATCTTCGAGACCTACGGTCCGGATGTGAGGATCGACGACCGCTACGGGCGCTGGAGTCCTGACGAGTTCCGCGTGGTCGTGGACCAGGCCGGCTGACCGGGGCCGGTCCGATGGCCAACCCCTCCGACACCCCCTGCGCCCCGGGGCCCGGCGCCGAGGGCCTGCACACCGCCATCGCGCGTCTCGACGAGCTGGTGCGGACCCTGCGCGAGCAGTGCCCGTGGGACCGCGAGCAGACCCACATCAGCCTTCGCCGCTACCTGCTGGAAGAGACGTACGAGGCGCTGGAGGCCCTCGACGCCCGGGTCGGCCGCGACGGCGAGGCGCAGGACCTGGACCGGGACCTGTGCGAGGAGCTCGGCGACCTGCTCTACCAGGTCTGGTTCCAGGCCCATCTGGCCTCCGAGCGGGGGGCTTTCGGCATCGTCGACGTCGCCCAGGGCGTGAGGGACAAGCTCGTGGCCCGCCACCCCCATGTCTACGGCGACGTCGTGGCCCCCGACGCCGACGCGGTGCGGGCCAATTGGGACGCCATCAAGCTCCAGGAGAAGGGGCGGGACTCGGTGATGGACGGCATCTCCCAGACGCTTCCCGCGCTGCTGCGGGCCGTGAAGGTCCAGAAGCGGGCCGCCGCGGCGGGCCTCTCCACCGACGAACGGCCGCCGGGACCGTTCATCGAGACGGAGGGTGCGCTGGCCGAGCTTCGAGCCGACCCGAACGAGCACACGCTGGGCGAGCTGCTGATGGCCGCGGTGGAGCTGGGCCGGCGCATCAAGGTCGATCCCGAGGACGCCCTGCGTTCGGCGACCGAGCGGGCCGAGAGCCGGTATCGCGCTCTGGAGGCCGAGCAGGGCTAGAATCCTCCATCCACACCGACGGACGCCGAGGGATCGGACGGAGCGGCGCCCGACCGTGAGGCCGTGCCGTGCCCGGCGCGGCGTCGATCACAACCCGGAGGTTCGCCGGTGGGTGGCATAGAGGCAGTCCGTGCGCGCGAGGTGTTCGACTCGCGGGGCAACCCCACCGTGGAGGTCGACGTCGAGCTGGACTCGGGCGCGAGCGGCCGGGCGATGGTGCCGTCGGGCGCGTCGACGGGAGCGTTCGAGGCGGTCGAGCTGCGCGACGGCGGCGAACGGCTGCGGGGCCGGGGCGTGCTCGGCGCGGTCGCCAACGCGGCCGGCGAGCTGGCCGGCGCGGTGCGGGGCCTCGACGCCGTCGATCAGCGGGCCGTGGACGCGGCCCTCATCGACGCCGACGGCACCGACGGGAAGTCGCGCCTGGGCGCCAACGCCATCCTCGGCGTGTCGCTGGCCGCGGCCCGGGCCGCCGCGGCCGAGCTCGGGATCCCGCTGTGGCGCCACGTAGGCGGAGCCAACGCCCACGTGCTGCCGGTGCCCATGATGAACGTCATCAACGGGGGAGCGCACGCCGACAACAACGTCGACTTCCAGGAGTTCATGGTGGTGCCCGTCGGGGCCGCCTCCTACTCCGAGGCGCTGGTCTGGGGCGTCGACGTGTATCACGAGCTGGCCGCGGTCCTGCGGGCCCGGGGCCTGTCCACCGGACTGGGCGACGAGGGGGGCTTCGCTCCCGACCTGGGCTCCAACGCCGACGCGGTCGCGCTGCTGGCCGAGGCCACCGAGCGGACCGGCCTGGCGCTCGGCGACGACATCGCGTTCGCGCTGGACGTGGCGTCCACCGAGTTCTTCGTCGACGGCCGCTACGTGCTCGCCGGCGAGGGCCGCACCCTCGACTCGGGCGAGATGGTCGACGAGCTCCGCAAGCTCTGCGACTCCTATCCCATCGCGTCGGTGGAGGACGGCATGGCCGAGGATGACTGGGACGGCTGGTCGGAGCTGACCGCCGCCCTCGGGTCGCGGGTGCAGCTGGTGGGCGACGACCTGTTCGTCACCAGCAGCGAGCGGCTGGCCCGCGGCATCGAGTCCGCGGCGGCCAACGCCATCCTGGTCAAGGTCAACCAGATCGGGACCCTCACCGAGACGCTGGAGTGCGTGGAACTCGCCGTGCGCAACGCCTTCGGGGCGGTGATGTCGCACCGGAGCGGGGAGACCGAGGACACCTTCATCGCCGATCTCGCGGTGGCCACCAACTGCGGTCAGATCAAGACCGGCGCCCCGGCCCGCAGCGACCGGGTGGCCAAGTACAACCAGCTCCTGCGGATCGAGGAGCAGCTCGGCGAGGCCGCCGCCTTCAGGGGCGGGGCCGCGCTGGCGCCCGCCGCCCGCACCGCATCTCCGACGCCATGAAACGGGCGTGGTGGCATCGTCTGCTCCTGGTGGCCCTGTTCGCGGGCACCCTGGGCGCGGCCGTCATGTTCGGCGCGTCGTCGGTGAACACCTGGTTCGACCAGAACGCGCAGCGGGCCGACGCCGAGCATGTCGCCGTGCAGCTCGAGGCCCGCATCGCCGAGCTCGCCGACGAGATCGACAGGCGCACCAGCGCCGACGGGGTGCGGCGCGAGGCGCTCTGCTTCGGGCCCTACGTGGAGCCCGGGACCGAGGTCTATGCGGTGATGGGCCTCAGCGGCTGCGTGGAGCAGGCGCCGGACCAGTAGCAGCGTCCGATGACGGCCCATCGCTTCGATCTCAAGGTCCGCTTCTACGAGCTGGACCCCTACGGGCATCTGAACCACTCGGCCTACGTGCAGTTCTTCGAGACGGGCCGGGTGGAGCTGCTGGACGAGGTCGGCGTGGACCTGGAGTCGTTCGCGGCCCGGGGCTACCGCTTCGTGGTCAACCGCATCCAGACGTCGTTCGACCGCCCGGTGCGCGCCGGCGAGACCATCACCGTGGAGACCGAGGTCGTCGAGTTCCGCCGGGCATCGTCGGTGTGGCGCCAGCGCCTGGTGCGCGGCGACGAGGTGGTGGCCCGCCAGGAACTGCGGGCCGCGATCACCGACAACGAGGGCAAGCCGGTGCGGGTCCCCCCCGACGTCATCGAGGCGCTGGCCCCCTATTTCCTCTGAGATCGCCGTCTACCCGCTCGGCCTCTAGGCTCGACCGGATGGCAGCCGCCGACCTGCGCTCCGTCTCAAGCCCCGACGAGGTGTCGCAGGGGCTTCGCGACCACGCCTACCTGCCCGACGAGGCGCTCGCCACCGCGGTGTACCTGGCCCTGCGCCTGCGCCGGCCGCTGCTGCTGGAGGGCGAGCCCGGCGTGGGCAAGACCGAGGTGGCCAAGGTGATCGCCGACTGGGGCGGCGGCCGGCTGATCCGGCTGCAGTGCTACGAGGGCATCGACGCCGCCCAGGCCGTCTACGAGTGGGACTACGCCCGCCAGTTGATGCACCTGCGCACCATGGAGGCCACCGGGCGGGCCCACGGCGCCGACGAGGATCGCCTCGCCGACGAGCTGTACGACGAGCGCTTCCTGGTGCGCCGGCCCCTGCTCCAGGCGATCGAGGCTTCTGACGGCCCCCCGCCGGTGCTGCTCGTCGACGAGGTCGACCGCTCCGACGACGAGTTCGAGGCCTTCCTGCTGGAGGTGCTGTCGGACTACTCGATCACCATCCCCGAACTCGGCACCTTCGCCGCGGTCGATCCGCCGGTGGTGATCATCACCTCCAACCGCACCCGGGACGTGCACGACGCCCTGAAGCGCCGCTGCCTGTACCACTGGGTGGCCCATCCCGGCCCGCAACGGGAGGCGGAGATAATCCGCCTGAAAGCCCCGGAGGTGGCCGATCGCCTGGCCCGGCAGGTCGCCCGCGCCGCGGCCGCGATGCGCGAGGTCGGGCTGTACAAGCCGCCGGGCGTGGCCGAGACCATCGACTGGGCCCGGGCCTTGAGCCTGCTGGGCGGGGCCACGCTCGACCTCGCCAACGCCTCGGCCACCCTGGGCGCCCTGTTGAAGTACCGCGAGGACCGGGACCGGGTGATCGAGCACGATCTGGCCGCCATCGTGGCCGACGCCGCCGCACACAGCCCATGAGCGACACCGGAGGCGACGCCGCGGGCGCGGCGGCGCGCCCCGGCCCGCCGCCGGCCGGGCCGCGACCGGGGCCCGACCCAGTCGATGTCGCCGTCGGCTTCGCCTGCGCGCTGCGCCGGTCGGGCCTGGAGGTGTCGCTCACTTCGGCCCTGCTCTACGCGGAGGCGCTGTCGGTGTGCGACGTCGGCAGCCGGCCCTCGCTGTACTGGGCGGGAAGGGCCGCGCTGGTCCACCGGATCGAGGACGTGGACGTCTATGACGCCGTCTTCGGGGCCTACTGGCTGGGCGAGCCGCTCGGCATGCCCCGGATGGCCGCGGCGAGCGTTCCGGTGATCCTGCAGGTCGACGACGCCGACGGGTCCGACGAGCAAGGCGAGGAGTCCCCCCGCGACGGCGAGACGATCACGCTGCGCTACAGCGCCACCGAGACGCTGTCCGCCAAGGACTTCGCCGACTACACCGACGACGAGCTCGAAGAGGCCCGGCGGCTGATGGAGCGGCTGCGCTTCTCCGGCCCGACCCGTCCGAGCCGCCGCCCCGAGCCGGCCCGGTCGTGCCGGGGCCGCCTCGATGTGCGCCGCACCGTCCGGGCCGCCATGCGCTCGGGGGGCGAGCCGATGAGGATGCACCGGCGCACGAGCGGTCGCCGGCCCCGGCGGCTGGTCATGCTGCTGGACGTGTCGGGTTCGATGGAGCGCTACGCGCGGGCCTTGCTGCGCCTGCTCCACGCGGCGGTGGCGGGGCGCAGCCGGGTCGAGGCCTTCGCTCTGGGCACCCGCCTCACCCGGCTCACCCGGGAGCTGTCGTCGCGGGACCCGGACCGGGCCATGCGGGCCGCGTCGGCCGCCGTGCCCGACTGGAGCGGCGGCACCCGCCTCGGCGCCGGCCTGCGAGCCTTCAACGACGAGTGGGGATGCCGGGGGATGGCCAGGGGAGCGGTGGTGGTGATCCTCTCCGACGGCTGGGACCGGGGCGACCCCTCCGAGATGTCCGAGCAGATGCAGCGCCTGCAGAGGGTGGCCAACCGGGTGGTGTGGGTCAACCCGCTGAAGGCGTCACCGGGGTATGCGCCGCTGGCCCGGGGGATGGCGGCCGCCCTGCCCCACGTGGACGACTTCGTGGAGGGCCACAACCTCGAGTCGCTGGAGCGCCTGGCCCAACTGGTGCTCGCCGACACTCCCCGGGCGTCCCGGCCGTTGGGCGCGACCCACGCCGCAGGCCCGGCACTGACCGGAGCCTCGCAGTGAAGGAGATCCAAGAGTGAAGGGGATCCAAGAGTGAAGGGGATCCAAGAGTGAAGGGGATCCAAGAGTGAAGGGGATCCTGGTGTGAAGGAGATCCTGGCCGAACTCGACCGCTGGCAGCGGGCCGGCGAGCAGGCCGCGGTGGCTCGGGTCATCGACCTGGAGGGCTCGGGGCCGCGCTCGCCCGGCGCGGCCATGGCAGTCACCGCCGGCGCCGAGGTGGTCGGCTCGGTGTCTGGCGGCTGCGTCGAGGGCGCGGTGGTGGCCGAGTCGTTGGAGGTGATGGCCGCCGGCGACCGGCGAATCGTCACCTTCGGCTACAGCGACGACGAGGCCTTCGCGGTCGGGCTCACCTGCGGCGGGACCATCCACCTCTTCGTGGAGCCGCTGGAATGGGGTCCGGTCCATGACGCGCTCGCCTCGGATCTGGCCGGCGAGTCCCCCGCGGCGCTGGCCACGGTGGTGGAGGGTCCGGCGGTGGGCGCCAAGATGCTGGTCCGACCCGAGGGGATGCCGGCGGTCGGCTCGCTGGGCACCGCGGGCCTCGACCGCGCCGTGCAGCGGGACGCCCGGGGTGAGCTGGTGGCGGGCCGCTCGGGGCTGCGCCGGTACTCCACCGACGGCGAGTACTCCGAGCAGGGCGAGATCCGCGGCGCCGAGGTGGCCGTGTTCGTCGAGTCGTTCGCCCCTCCGCCCCGGATGCTGATCTTCGGCGCGGTGGACTTCACCGCGGCCCTCGCCAGGGTGGCCAAGGTCCTCGGCTACCGGGTGACGGTGTGCGACGCCCGGCCGGTGTTCGCCACCTCCAAGCGGTTCCCGATGGCCGACGAGGTGGTGGTCTCGTGGCCCGACCGGCTGCTCGACGAGGTCGGGCACGGGCTGGGCCCGCGGGACGCGGTGTGCGTGCTCACCCACGACGCCAAGTTCGACGTGCCCGCCATCTGTTCGGCTCTGGGCACCGATGTCGGCTACATCGGGGTGATGGGAAGCCGCCGCACCCACGACGACCGCACCCGCCGATTGGTCGAGGCCGGGGTGACACAGCAGCAGCTGGACCGGCTGCGCTCGCCCATCGGGCTCGACATCGGCGCGGCCACCCCCGAGGAGACGGCCGTCTCGATCATGTCGGAGATCATCTCTTTGCGCACCGGCCGCCAGGCCCGCGCCCTGTCCAGCACCAGCGGCCCCATCCACGACTGACCTCCGGCCCGACCGGCGCCCGTCGAGACCAGATGAGGGAACCGGGTGCATGACGTACCTGCGCCGGACAGCCGGGAGGCCGCAGAACAGCTTGGTGCTCCTCATCGGTCGCCAGGACCGGCGCCACGGCCTGGACACCCACGGCATCGGAGTTGCTTCAGTAGGCGCACCACGCGTGCTTGGACGGGCTGTCGCAGGGCTCCATCAGCACACCCCAGCACTTGGTGTCGGGTTGTGCCGGGCCTCTGGTGCGGTGTCCCGGTCTGGGGGGCAGAATGGGCCCGTGAGGGAGGATCACGACGAGGGCCCACGACTAGGGGTGGCTGCGGTGGTGTTGGCCGCGGGGGCCGGCGTCCGCTTCGGAGGAGACCGCCACAAGCTGCTGTGCGAGGTGGGGGGCGTGCCGCTGGTGCGCCGGGCCGTGGACGCGGCGCTGGCCGCCGACCTCGACGAGACCATCGTGGTGATGGGGGCGGTCGACCTGCTCGAGGTGCTCCCCGAAGAGGTGACGGTGCTGCACAACGAGGCCTGGGAGCTGGGCCAGGCCACATCGCTGGCCGCGGCCGTGAGCTACGCGGGCTCGCGGGGCCACCGGGCGGTGGTGTTCGGATGCGGCGACCAGCCCGGCGTGCCCGCCTCGGCGTGGGCCGCGGTGGCCGAGGCCGACGGCGACCTCGCGGTGGCCGACTTCGGCGGCGCCCGCCGGCCCCCGGTGCGGATCGGCGCCGCGCTGTGGAGCCACCTGCCCCTCACCGGCGACGAGGGCGGACGTGTTCTGATGCGCCGCAGACCCGAGCTGGTGCAAGCGATACCCTGCGAGGGGAACCCCGACGACATCGACACCCTGGAGGATCTGCGGAAATGGAACTGAAAGACTCATTCGAGGTGCCCTATCCGGTCGGCGCAGTGTGGGACGTGATCACCGACGTGGAGCGCATCGCGCCGTGCCTGCCCGGCGCACAGCTCACCGGCAGCGACGGCGACACCCACGAGGGGCTGGTCAAGGTCAAGGTCGGCCCCATCACGTCGCAGTACAAGGGCAAGGCCTCCTTCACCGAGCGCGACGACGCCGCCCACCGGCTGCTGATGTCGGCCAGCGGGCGCGACACCCGCGGCGCGGGCAACGCATCAGCGGAGATCACCGTCGCGCTCGAGTCGGTTACCGACACGTCCACCATGGTGAGCGTCCACACCGATCTCACCATCACCGGCAAGGTCGCGCAGTTCGGCCGGGGCGTGCTGGCCGACGTCAGTCGCAAGCTGATGGGGCAGTTCGCCGACAACCTGGCTGCGCTGGTCGCTGCCGATGCCGACTCTGATGAGCCCTCGGAGGCTGCCGGCGAGGCCACCGGGTCGGAGGCGGCCGGCGAGGACGCTGCGGCCGAGGCCGCCGCGGAGCCGGCGCCCCGGAGCGAGGTCGAGGCGGTCGACCTGCTGAGCGTGGCCGGCACTCCGGTCCTGAAGCGGCTGCTGCCGGTGATCGTGGCCGTCATCGTCGTGGTGATCGTGGTCATCATCGCGGTGGCTGCTTGACCGG
>JAPOQG010000255.1 GCA_026710865.1 Acidimicrobiaceae bacterium | reverse complement strand
TGAACCTCCTGGATTCGCTCGTTCGTGGGCTCGGTGGGGATCGAACCCACGACCAAGGGATTATGAGTCCCCTGCTCTGACCACTGAGCTACGAGCCCGCCGCGACCCTACCGTCGGGCCCGTCGCGAGCCATTGGTGAGCGGGGGCTCGCAGCCGAGAGGATGCGCTGGGAGGTGATCGAGCCCGAGGATCAAGGCTACGGGGCCAGTGTCAGGCCGGGCCGCTCAACACCCGCTTGTGGGAACGGGCGCAGCCGCGACCCGCCGTTCAGCCTCGGGACCGCAGGTACTGTCGCGTGATGACCGGTCTCGCCGTGGGTTGCCTGTGGGCGTCCGGGACTGCGGCGCTGGCCGCCGCGGCCGGCGGCGTGCGGTCTCTGCGCCTCGCGAGGGTGGCTGCGGTGGTGATGTGGGTCGGGGCGGCCCTGCCGACGATCATGCTGGGGCAAGCACTGTGGACCCTCGACTTGTCGCTCACGTATGTTGCGGACCACGCACGGTCCGGCCTCTCCGGACCATTCAGGCTGGCCGGCCTCTGGGGCGGGGCCAGCGGATCGCTGTTGCTGTTCACCAGCATGGTCGCCGCCGCGGTGGCCGTGATGATCTGGGCCCGGCCGGCCGCCACCGCTCGAAGCGCCTCGGTGTGGGGCTCACTGAGCGTCGCCGTCTTGACCGGAGCAGTGCTGGCGACCGCCAACCCGTTCGGGCGGCTGGCCATCCCGGCCATCGCGGGCGCCGGGCTGCAGCCCATCCTGGAGCATCCCGCCATGCTGTACCACCCGCCCCTGCTCTACCTGGGTCAGGTGTCCACGATCGTGCCGTTCCTCGTGGCGGTGGCGGCTCCGCTCGACAGGGGGCGGCGCAGAGCGCTGCGATGCTGGCTCGGGCTCAGCCTGGGGCTGCTGACGATGGGGTTGGCGACCGGGTCCAACTGGGCCTACGTCGAGCTGGGTTGGGGCGGGTTCTGGGGCTGGGACCCGGTCGAGAACGGGATCCTCGCCGCCTGGCTGACGACCGTCGCCGCGATGCACGCCGTGGGCCAGCCCTCGCATGGGCGAGCGATCCGGATGCTCTGCGCCCTGCCGTGGATCCTGGTCCTGGTATCGGGCGCGGTCACCCGCGGCGGGGTGGGCGGCTCGGTCCACGCCTTCGCCGACGATGCACGGGTCTCGTGGATCCTGGCCGCGCTCGCGGTCGCCTCCGCCGCGGCGGCCGCATCGGTGCGGGGCGACCGGCGCGAACAGCAGCACGCCCACCGGTGGCTCCGCATCACCTGCACCTCGCTGGCCACGGCCGCGGCCGCCGCAGTCGTGGTCGGGGTGCTGTATCCGATCCCTGCCCCGGGCGAGCCCCTCGTGACCGGCCCCTACTACGCCCGGCTGCTGGCTCCTTTGGCGGTGGTCGGCCTGGGCGCCTGCGCGGTCGCCCTCGGCGGGCGGGCGACCGTGTGGTCGGCTTCGGGGGTTCCGGCCGGAGTGGTGGTGGCCGCGGCGGCGGGAGCGCGCTCAGCGTTCGCCCTGTGCGTGGCCGCCGGTGCCGGTGCGGTGCTCGTGAGCCTGATCGAGGGGCTGCGCCGGCACGGACGCGGGTGCTGGCCGATGCGGGTGGGCCACGTCGGGTTCGCGGTCCTGCTGATCGGTGTGGCCGGGTCCACGCAGGCCGACCGGGCCACGTTCGGGCTCGACGCAGGCCAGGAGGTCGAGGTCGGAGGCCGTACGTTCCGCCACGTCGGCGTCGAGGTGGCCGAGGGGCCGGCTCCGGGATCCTCGGCGGTGGTCGCGACGGTCGAAGTACGCGACGGCGACGCGCTCGTGGCTGAGCTGCAGCCGTCGCTGGTGGCCTTCGGGGACCGTGGCGTGCTGCTCGCAGAGACCGCCTTGCACTCGCTCCCGGCCCGCGACATCCAGGTGGTGCTGCGGAACGCGACCGATCCGAACCTGGCGCTGTACACCGTGTCGGTCGCCCCGCTGGTGATGTGGGTGTGGTGGGGGTCGGTGCTCGTCGCCGGTGCCGGGCTCATGGTCGCGTTCGACGCCGCGACGGGCCGCGCCCGGCGGGCGCGCTCTCTCGCCCGAGCGCAGCACTCGGACAGCCAGCGCGGCGTCAGCCGCATATTCCGGCGGTCAGGGTCGATAGTCGCCCAAAACCACCGGAAATTGAGAGAGCGAGGGCGGCGAGGCGATTTGTGGCATCGCCGCACAGGCCTACTGAAAGATCTGGGCTAGTGGTCGCGCCGAGATGTTCGTTAGTCGCGGCTGCGCTTGTCGCGGGTCCTGTCCAGCAGGGCTGACAGGGTGCTTGTCTGGGCCGCCTCCTCGGCCTGGGCCAACTCTTCGAGCAGCCGGGCGTCCTGCTGGACAGTCGAGTCCGGTCGATCGCGGGCCCCGCCGCGGGCCGCCTCTGCCGCCGGCCTGGCGCGGCGCAGCCTGAGGCGGCCCGACCGGGGTCGCCCCGACTGGGTGAGCGGCGCCGGCGTGAGGCGGCTCAGGACCACGGCGGTCACGAACAGCACCGCGGCGGCCAGCAACAGCCAGCGGGCGAGAGCCACCCGGGAGCGGCCGGCCACCAACCCGCCAGCGTCGAAGGCCATCGCCGGCTCGATGCCGGCCCGGCCCGATCCGGCTTCGGCGATCCGTGCCAGCAGGGGCCCGTCAGCAACACCGGGCTCGTACTCCCGGCCGTACGGCTGGCTGGCGATGGCGGTGCCCTGAATGACCGACCCGTCAGCGGACGACACCGAGGTCCCGACCACGTAGACGCCCGCCTCGTCGGTGACCAACTCGCCGACGAACGTGTCGGGGCCCACCCGGCTCAGCCCGATCCGGCGGCCCGCCAGCGCGGGATCGGTGATGCGGGCGGTGGCGGCCGCACTGTCGCCGAAGCCGCCGTCGGCCTCCACCCGGATGCGCAGCACGCCGTCGTCGACCACCGCGGTGGTGCTGTCGTCGAGGGTGGGGAAGCTGTCGCGGACCACCCTCGACCAGAACCCGACATAGCCGTCCCATCCGGCCCACAGCCGCGACCAGCGCTGCGATGCGTCGCTCGTCCAGGACGTCACCGTCCCGAGACCGACCTGCCAGCGGGCCAGCAGCGGATCGGCGTCGGGCCCGATCTCCAGCAGCGTGACGGCCCGGGGCCGGGCGGTGGTTGCCACGTAGCCCAGCAGCGGCGGGGACTGGCGGAGGCCGGCCACCACCGGCAGCGAAGACGTGACCGTGGGGAGGAACTCGCCCTCGTTGATGAAGTCTCGCGACGCCAGGACGGCC
The DNA here is from genome assembly GCA_026710865.1 of Acidimicrobiaceae bacterium. Taxonomy (GTDB): domain Bacteria; phylum Actinomycetota; class Acidimicrobiia; order Acidimicrobiales; family Aldehydirespiratoraceae; genus Aldehydirespirator. The sequence goes on along the minus strand of JAPOQG010000255.1, from coordinate 63,720 downwards.
TCGTCCATGATGAGCTGCGGGATCTGCTGGAGGTCCCGACCGGGGTAGAACCGGCCGCGGCCGGCCTGCGCGACCGCTTCGAGGTCGCCGGCCGCGCCCTCGCCGGTGGCGACGACCGACACCGTGATGCCTTCGCCCGCCAGCGCCGACGCTTCGTCGGCGAGGCCGTCCAGCAGCGCAGGGGCGGTGAACCCGTCGGTGAACAGGATGATGTGCTTGAGCGCCGCGTTGCTCTGGCGCAGCGCACTGGCGGCCTCCTGCAGCGAGCCTGAGGGGTTGGTGCCGCCGTCGGGGTTGAGCATGGCCAGACCCTGGTTGACGACGTCCTGGGCGGGAAGCTTCTGGAGTTCGAGCACCCATCGCTCCTCGACGTCGAACGCGAGCACGCCGATCTCGTCGTTGGAGCCCAGCGCGGCGATGGTGCGAGCGGCCGCGGCGCGCGAGATGTCGGTCTTGTTGACGCCGCCGTCGATCCGGTTGCTGACGAAGTCGTTCTCCGAGCAGTGGCAGGCGCCCATGGATCCGCTGGTGTCGATGGCCAGGACCTCGGCGACGGTCTGGCGCCGCAAGGGGTCGAGGATCTCGCTGACGACGGGCAGCAGGCGCTCCAGCTCGCTGGTGTAGTAGCCGCCGAGACCGTAGGACTGGTTCCCGCCGAGGGTCACCAGACCCCGGCCGCCGTCGCGCACCGCGCCGCTCAGGGCGCCCACCTGGCGGTTCGACAGCTGGCGCTGGTCCACGTCCACCAGCAGGATCGACGAGTACGCGAGCAGCCCGTCCATCTGCGGTATCCCCGACACCGGCACCGTGTCCACCTCCAGCCCGCCGGCCTCGAGCGCGCCAGCGAGCTCGGCCCCGTTGCCGGACACCCCCTCCACGACCAGCACGCGGGCGGGTCCGGCGACCTCCACCGCGGCGAAGGCGTGGTTGTTCTGCGTGACTGCGTCGGCTGCGCTCTCGACGTCCACCCGGTAGCGGCGCAGCCCCCCGCCGGCGGCGATGTCGGTGAAGGTCACGCTCTGAGCACCCGCCACCACGTCGAGGCGCTGCACGGCCGCGACCTCGCCGTCGACGCGCAGCGTCACCACTGCGGGCCCCTCCAGGGTCGATTGGAGCGCCACGCCGATGGGGATCCGCTCCCCCTGAGACACCCGGCTCGGGGCCCGCACCGCGCCGATGGCGATGTCTGCCGAACCGGGAGTGTCGATCAGCACCGTGTCGACGGATATGCCCTGATCGCGCAGCCGGGCCGCCTCGCGGGCCGCGTCACCGTCGGTGGCCCGGCCGTCGCTCACCAGCACCACCCGGCGGCGGGCATCGGAGGGCAGCACGGCCCCGCCGAGCCGCAGCGCGGCCGCCAGGTCCGTACGGGACGGGTCGACCCTGACGGAGGGCTGGAGGAAGGACGCCTCGCGCCGCAGCAGCAGCTCTATGCGGGCATCGCCGCCGAACATGACCACACCGGCCCGGGCGCCGTCGGGCTGGGCGGCCAACGCCTGGGTGACGAAGGAGACCGCCTCGGCCCGGCCGCGGGTGCCTAGCGAGTCCGACGCGTCCACCACGAAGACGGTGGCCACCTCCCCGGCGTCGCGCTCGTACCCGGCGTCGATGAGCGCACCGAGCAGGGCCAGCACCACCAGGGTCCTCACCGCGTTGGCCAGCCTCCACTGGAGCGGGGCCACACCGACCCGCCGCCGGGCGAGCAGGAACTCCGCGGCGACCGCGGCCAGCGCGGCGGCGACCGCCCACAGCCGCAGAGAAGAATAGCTCTCCGGGCGCGGCTCACCGGGGCGCAGTGGCCTGAGCTCGGTCGGCAGCCCCGGAACCGGTGTGAGGCCGGACTCCGTCGCAGCCGGGTTCACGGCCACGAGCGTCTCGGGCCGGCCGGGCACCGCGACGCTCCACAGTCCAGGCCGCTCGACCACCAACCCGGGCGACCCGGGCGCCAGCTCGACGACGGTGCCGGCCGGGTCGGTCAACACCCCTCCGGACTGCGACGGCAGCGTGAGCGTCTCGCCGACCTCGATCGACGCCGGCGGCAGTCGCGCTCCTGTCAGCTCCGCCAGCAGACGCTCGCCGAGGAGGGGGAACGCCGTCTGCAACGGGAGGTTGGAATCGCTCAGCCCGAACGCGAGGTAGGCGAACCGCACCCCGCCGGCGCGGCCCCGAAGCAGCAGCGGCGCCGACTCCGCGGCCAGCAGGACCTCGGCGGTGTCCGAGCGCACCTGCTGGGCGGTGGCGACTGCCAGCCCCGACAGGTCGATCCCGCCCAGCAGCGCTTCGTCGGAGCGCACGAGCGTCAGGGCGGGCCCCTCGGCCTCGCCGACAACCGACAGCCCCGGTGCTCCTCCGGGGGCACGGATGGCGATGAAGGGCGTCGAGGGCGCGGACGGCACCCGGGACCGGTTGTAGACGACGAGATCGGGCCGATCGCCCTCCACGCCGGAGACCAGGCTGAGTCCGTCGACGGCTTGAAGCAGCGCGTCGAGGAACGGATCGGGCTCGCCCACCACTTGGACCCGGATGGGCTGGCGGCGCCGGCTGACCGCGACTCGCCGGTTGTCGGCCGCGAGCAGATCCTCGCCTTCGAGGAACGCATCGACCCGGTCGCCGGCGGTGAGGTCGGTCTCGTACACCCGGGTCTCGCCCACCGCGAGGTCCAGTTCGACGCGCTGGCGCGTGCGACCGTCCACGTCGAGTCGCAGGGTCTGGACCGCGGCGGGACCGCCAGTGTTGGCGACCGTCACCCGGACATGGAGCTCGGTCGGCCGGGCCTCGACGTCGAGGGCGGTGACACCCCGGTTGGTGGCGCCCGACCCGACCTGCTCGTAGGTGGCGCCCGGTGGCAGCAGCCGCTGCTCCTCCTCGCTCAGCCCGCCGTCGGACACGAGGACGAAACCGATGGGCGCATCGGCGGTCTCCAGACCCTCGGCCAGCGCGAAGGCGGCCGCGAAGCCGGCCCGGCCCGGGCTGGCCCGCGTCGCGGCCACCGCCTCGTCGAAGGCGCCGGTGTCTGCACTGGCCGACAGCAGCACCCGGGGCTGCGGGCCGACCTCGATCACGCTGGCGATGCCGCCGGCGGGCAGGTCCCGGCGCACCCGGACCGCTCGGGCTCTGGCGTCGGCGATCCGGTCGGGCCGGCCGTCGAGCGCGAGCATCGAGCCGGAGCCGTCGATGAGGAACACGGTGTGCTCGGCCAGCGGGGTTGCCTCGACCCGCACCGGATCGGCGAGGGCAGCCGTGAGCAGACCGACCGCGAGCAGCTGGAGCAGCAGAAGCCACGAGGGTCGCAGCATGCGGAACGGCACCGCCGACGTGACCGGGCGCTCGACGGCCCGCCACAGCAGCGTGGAGCTCACCACCCGTGGCGGCCGTCTCGGCCTGAGCACGTGGAGCAGCACGACCGGCACGGCCAGCAGCGCCCACCACAGTGCGGCCGGGTCGGCGAACCTCACCGGGTCGCTCCGCGGGTCGCCGCGCCATCCCGAGCGCGGCCGGCGCCGGGGCCGGGCGTCATCTGAAGACGCCTGCTCGGAGCCAGCCGCTCAGCAGCACGGACTCAAGATCGTCGCCGGCCAGGGTCCGTGTGTAGGCCGCGCCCACGTGGCGGCAGCGGGCGGCCACTCCGTCGGCCCACGCCAGCGCGCCGGCCCGGTACTCGGCGAGCGTCTCGGGCGACAGGCTCACCGCCAGGCGCTCGGTGGTCTCGCGGTCGACGACTTCCAGGTCGCCGTGCATCTCCGGCTCCAGCTCGGCGCGTGACAGGACGTGAATCACGGCGAGGTCTCCCCCTCGGGCCGGGAGCCGGGTGATGCCTCGCTCCCAGTCCGGTGTGAGCAGATCCGACAAGAGCACGGTGAGCCCGGCCCGACCGGGTCTCGACAGATGGTGCAGCACCGCCTGAGCGACGGTGGTGGGGCCCGCGGCCGACAGTCCCTCGAGGTGACCGAACAACGATGCGGCCGCCTGGCGGCCCACGAAACGGGGCACCGGCCCGCCGGTGGGGAACGTGCTCACGCTGACCGTGTCTCGCCGCACCAGAGCCACGAACCCGACCGCCGCGGCCAGGCGCTGCGCGTGCAGCAGCTTGCCGTCGGAGCCCATCGACGCGGAGGTGTCGATCAGCAGCCTGACGTCGAGCTCGTCGTCCGCCTCGAACAGCTTGATGAGCAGCGTGTCGAGGCGGGCCAGCAGGTGATAGTCGATCAGGCGGAAGTCGTCGCCGGGGTGATAGGTGCGATAGTCGGCGAAGTCCAGCGACGAGCCGTGGCGGGGCGAGCGGTGCTCGCCCGCGAGATGGCCGGCCAGGGGCCGCCGGGTGGCGATCTGGAGCCGTTCGAGCCGGCCCAGCAGCGCCGCCGGCAGCAGGGCCACTAGCAGGCCCCGCCGAAAGCCGTCGACGCCTCGCTCCGAAGCATCCGTTCCCCGCTCTTGTTCGCTGCGCTCACGGGCCGCCCAGACCAGGGCATCACTGCCCACGGCCTCGCTCGGCGTCTTGCTGATGGCCTCATGACCTGCCGCCTCTCCGCTCGGCCTCTAGGGCGCCCCCCGGATGCCGGAGCCGGGCTCGGGGACGGCGTCGAGGATGGCGTCGACCAGCTGGTCGGCGCTCACCCCGTCGGCAGCCGCCTCGTAGCCGAGCACCAGCCGGTGGCGCAGGGCGCTGTGGGCGACCGCTCGGACGTCGGAGACCGAGCACGAGGGCCTGGCGTCGAGCAGGGCCGCAGCCTTCGACGCCAGCACGATCGACTGGGCGCCCCGGGGCGAGGAGCCGAACCGGATGTAGTGGCGCACCAACTCGGGCGCGGAGCCGTGCTGGGGATGGCTGGACACCACCAGGTCGACCGCGTGGCGGGCGACGTGGTCGGCGATGGGCACCTGCCGGGTGAGCGCCACCATCGCGGCGATGTCGCGGCCGCCGGCCGCGGGCTCGACTTGGGCCCGGTGGGTCCCGGTGGTCCGCTCGAGGATCGTCATCAGCTCCTCCGCGGGCGGCATGGGCACATGGATCTTGAGCAGGAACCGGTCGAGCTGGGCCTCCGGAAGGGGGTAGGTGCCCTCCATCTCCAGCGGATTCTGGGTGGCCATCACCAGGAACGGCCGGGGCAGCGGGCGGGTGGTCCCGCCGACGGTCACCGACCGCTCCTGCATGGCCTCCAGCAGCGCCGACTGCGTCTTGGGCGTGGCCCGGTTGATCTCGTCGGCGAGAACGAGATTGGCGAAGACCGGCCCCGGCCGGAACCGGAAGTCGCGCCCGCCATGGTCGGCGGACTCCAGCACCTGTGTCCCCACGATGTCGGCGGGCATGAGGTCGGGCGTGAACTGGACCCGGGCGAAGTCCACGTCCACTGCGTCGGCCAGGGTGCGCAGCAGCATCGTCTTGCCCAGGCCGGGGACGCCCTCGAGCAGGGCGTGCCCCTCGCACAGCAGGCAGATGAGCACGCCGCGCACAAGGTCGGCCTGGCCGACGATGACCTTGCCCACCTGGGCTTCGATGGCCGCGGCCACCGCCGCGTAGCGATCCGGGTTCATTTCAGTCATCTGCTTTCTCGCCCTTCATGTTCCGAGGCTTCTGGGTCGGACGGCTCGAGTCTGCGGCCCTCGTGCGTGTCCTGCTCATCGTGGTGCTCAGAACCCGGCGATGATGTCGAAGTACCGCTGGACCAACGCACGCGACGCGGGTGGTATCCGGCCCCGGTCGAGGCTCTCGACGGCCTCGTCGAGGTAGTCGCTGAGCACCGAGTCCACCGGCACCCGTGCACCGGTGGCGCCCGTGAGCGCCTGGCCCTGCCCGACGATCGACGACTGGTCGGACGTGGAGGCGCCGCCCACTCGCTGCTCGTCGGTCGCTCCGCCCGGCACCCACACCGTCGGGGCGCCGCTGCCGCCGGCCGCGGTGCTGTCGCCGCGCCCGCCGGCGGTGCCCTGACCGCCCCGTCCTTGGCCGGCTCCCCCGCTCGCCCCGGTCACCGAGCCCGACGGGCTCCCCGCGCCCTGACCCTGCCCCGCGCCCTGCCCCTCGCCCTGCCCCTCGCCCTGGCCCTGCCCTTCGCCCTGCCCCTGGCGCTGCCCCTGCCCGCTGACATCCGCTAGGCGGGCGGAGGCATCGCCGAGCTGGTCGGCAGTGTTGATCCGGGCGGTCTGGTCCAGCAGCGAGGCCTCGCCCGCGCGTTGGGCCGCGGCGGCCTCTCCCAGCGCTGCGGCGGCCTGTCCTAGTTCGCCCGACGCCAGAGACTCGCCGGCCGCTGCGAGCGCGCCCGCCGCGACCGGATTTCCCGCGGTCTGGGTGGCGGACAGCGCTTCGAGGCGCTCGGCCAGCGCGGCCCGGTCCTGGTCCGACAGCCCCGCGAGCGCCTCGCCGAGCGCTTCGAGTTGTGCGGCGGCGCCGCCCTGCTCCTCGGCCAGAGGCCGCGCCTCCAGCGAGCGGTTCAACCCCTGCACGGCCGACTTCTCGGCCAGGAAGTGGTCGCTGACACTGGCTTCGAGCTCGCTGCGGGCCTGCTCCAGCGCGGCCAGGCCCGCCTCTAGGTCGGTGGCCTGCTCGAGTTCCTCCACCAACCGTTGAAGCTGCTCGGCCAGGGCGGCCTGATCGGAGGAAGCGACAGAGCTGCGCGCGAGCTCCTCGGCCCGGGCCCGCAGCCCCTCCGCCTCCCCGGCCAGGGCGGCGCGCTCGACGTCGCGGGGGCTCGCCCCCGGCGCGGCAGGGTCGATCGTGAGCGTCACAGCCACCGCGGCCAGCGATGCCGCGGCCACGGCCAGCAGCGGCCGCCATCGCACCCTGATCGGAACGGCGATGCGGGCGTCGCCGCGCCGGGCGGCCGTGTCGGCCCTGGCCCGGATCCCGTCTCCGAAGACGCCGGCCAGACCGGCGAACTGCAGCGATGTCGACAGGGCGTCGTCGGTGGCCAGGGCACGGTCCGCCGAGCGGGCTGCGGCCTCGGCGCTGACCGGGAGGGTGAGGCATCTCGCCATCAGGGCGGCCGCGGTGCCGGCGCCCACAAGAAGGGCGGCGAGCTCCAGCCATGGCCACGGGACGAGACGGGAGGCCACCACGAGGGCCAGCGCGGTCCCGGACGCGGCCGGCGCCCAGCGTTGGGCCGCGGTCAACAGCCACGCCCGCCTGATGCGGCGCCGCACCGCGGCGAGGAACTCCCCGACCCGGTCCGGCCCCATCGCCTGATCCAGCACCGCCGTACCGTCCGGCACAGGTCTCCGACCCGGCATCGGCACCCGGTCCCGCGCCGGCATCCGGCCCCGCACTCCGGTCAGCGCTCCGTCTTGGCCGGTGTCCGCAGCCGAAGGGACGACAGGAACACCGAGAGCGCGGCTAGGGCGCCCATGATCAGGATGTGCTGGGCCCACAGCGGCAGGCTGGGCTGATCGGGCGGGCCGCCGCCTCGACCGGCCACGCCGAAGATGTCACCGTCGGGGGCCACCTCGAAATCAACAATCGCACCGTCCGCGAGCCGGCCGGACCAGACCTGATCCGGGGTCACGAGTTCCTTGAGCCCGCTGAGCGGGCCGTTGCCGCCGTAAGAGCTGAACGGCGGCGCGAAGAACGCTTCGGTGAGCGTGTCGGGCCCATCGGCGGTGGCGTCGGCAAGGGCCACGATCGGGTTGGGAGCCAGGATGAGCCGGGGAGGATCGGCGGGCTCGAAGCCTCCGTCGGAGTCGATCTGCTCGACGACGAAGTAGGCCGCGAAGGTGGCCCCGCACAGCAGCAGGACCACACCGTACGACAGCACGGTCGCCGTCTGGACGCGCCTCATGAACGTCGAACAGGCCACCGAGAGCGCCGCGACGGTGACCGCGGTGAACATCACCATGCCCGTTCCCTGCAGGATGTCGCCGAGCGTCACCCCGCCGATCAGGTAGGCCACCGTGAGCAGGGGCAGCGTGGCCAGCACCAGCAGCAGGGTGAAGGCCACCGACGCCCCGATCTTGCCCAACACGATGCTGCTCGGTCTCAGCAGGCTCACCTGCAGGGGGACGAGGGTCTGCCGCTCACGCTCGCCGGCGACGGCTCCGGCGGTGAAGCCGGGCACCAGGAACAGCACCAGCAGCATCGCGAAGAGCAGCGTCCACTCGAAGATCCCCTCCCCGGCGGTGGCCAGCTCTGTCACCGGCGAGCCGTCGAATCCTCTGCCCGTGACCGACTCGTTGCGATAGACGAGGACCACGACCAGGCCGAGCACGCCCAGATAGGCCGACAGCATCACCGTCGCCCGCAGTCCGCGCATCCTCTCGGCCAGTTCACGGGCGAGAACGGGATTGACCCAGGCTGCGAGACGGCTCATTCGTCACCCCCGTGGGTGAGGCTCAGGAAGATCTCCTCGAGGCCGCCGCCGACCCGGCTGAACTCCACCAGCGAACGGGCGTCGTCGTTGGCCAGCCCTCGCAGCAGCGCGGCCTGCTCCGGCGCGCTCTCGGCGGTGAACTCCTCGACCGTCCCGTCCGCGAACCGGGCTCGGAGACGGCGGCCGCCGGTCAGCAGGCTGGAGACCTCCCCGGTGTCGCCCGCGGCCACGATCCTCCCGGATTGCATGATGGCGATGTGGCTGCACACCTCCTCTATCTCGGAGAGGATGTGCGAGCTGATGACGATGGTCTTGCCCATCTCGGAGAGATGGACGAGCAGGGCCCGCAGCTCCGACCTCGCCCTCGGGTCGAGGCCGCTGGCGGGTTCGTCCAGGATCAGCACCTCCGGATCGTGCACGAGCGCTCTGGCCAGGCTCAGCCGCTGCTTCATTCCCCGCGACAGGCTGTCCACCCGGGCGGTGCGCTTGCCTTCCAGGGCGACCAGCTCCAGCAGGCCGTCGAGCAGGCCGGGCCGGGACCGCGCCGGGATCTTGTATGCCGCCGCGAAGAAGCGCAGATACTCGTCCACGTCGAGGTCGGCGTAAACGCCGAGCGAGTCGGGCATGTAGCCCAGCACCCGGCGGACCTCCTGCGGCGAGGCGACGGGGTCGTGGCCGAGAACCGACAGGCTGCCCGAACTGGGCGCCAGCACCGACGAGATGACCGCGAAGGTGGTGGTCTTGCCTGCTCCGTTGGGCCCGATCAGGCCGTAGATGGCCCCGGCCGGGACTTCCAGGCTCAAGTCGTCGACCGCGACGAACTTGCCGAAGCGCTTGCGCAGCCCCGTGATGGCGACCGCGGCCGTGCTCCCCGGACCGCTGGCCTCGACGGGGGCGGCGGCGCTCATCCGGCCGCTCCGACCCGACCGCCCGGGGCGGCATCGGCCGTCACGAACGACAGCGCCGAGAGCTCCTCACCGGCCCGCGGGCTGCGCACGGCCAGCTCTCGCAGCAGCGGGGACCCGCGATCGAAGTCGAACAGGGCCTTCACGTAGACGCGCCCGTCGTCGATGCTCTCGGGCGGCAGCCGGAACACCGCCGTCCGGTCGGCCTCCAGATCGACGTGGCGCCATCCGGCCCCGGCCCCGGTCCACAGCTCGATCCGCCGCTGGCCCCGGGGAACGGCGAGCACGAGCTCGTGGTGGCGAGCGTCGGAGGGCAGCACGAAGCGGAACATGGCGCCGCCGCCCCATCCGTCCATGAGCCTGAAGTCGGAGCCCAGGGCTCCTGGGCCCCGCACGATGTCACGGGGCACGGCGATGTCGCTGAGAAGTCCGCCGTCGGGCTCGATCGTGGCCCGGGCCACGAGCAGCGTCCGGCCGGCACGAACGCCGGCGTCCAGCGGGGAGGCGAGATCCTCGGTCCATGCCGCCACCACCACCTGCCCCACCCGCCGCGAGTTGAGCGACCAGCGGGCGTTCAGCTCGCTCCACAGCCCGAGGTTGACCGGCCCGGGATCGTAGGGACGGCCCTCGCCGTGGAAGTCCGGTGCGAACGCGTCATCCCAGATCCGGAACTCGATCGGCTCGCCGATGAATGGATCGGCCACCCGGCCCGAATAGTCGAACTCCACCGCCGAGCCGGCGGGCACCGTTCCGACGTTCATGCCGGCCTGGTCCGCGAACACGGCGACCTCGTGCAGATCCACCGCCAAGTTGTTGGTCACAACCCCGGTGACCCTTCCCGTTCCTGAGGACCAGGCCCTCGCCTCGAGCGCGCCGTCGAGCTCCGGCAGGGCGCCGCCGGCGCCGAGCATGCTGAACCCGCCCGCGTCGAGCTTGATCGAGGCGACCGACCCCGCCGGACCGTCGGCGATGTCGAGCACGCTGCGCTGACCTTCGGTGCGGCTGGAAGCCACCGACCAGCCCGGCGGCAGCGAGATCGAGTCGCGGCCGCCGCCGCTGGAGTTCAGCAGCGAGAACGTGGTGGCCACCGTCCCCCGGGGCGCCACTTCGACGATGGTCCCGTGGGCGGTCTTGGCGCTGTTCCTGAAACTCGATGCGAAGGCCCAGATGACGGCGGCGAAGCAGAGGGCGGCCACCGGCACCATGATCCAGCCCAGCCCAGGCCGGCGCAGCCCCCTCGCGGCGAGCCACACGCCCGGGCCCGCCACCGCGACATAGGCGCCGACGAGGGCCGCGAGCCAGCCCGCGCTGGGGAGCTTCACATCGGCGTCGCGTCCCAGCGCCCAACTCAGCGGCTCGAAGCCCCAGAACCTGCCGAACTCCGCCCAGGCCTCGTCCTCCCGAGCCGACCTGGTAGCCGCCGGCTCGAACATTCGATCCCAGTGGCCCGACGAGGCCCGGCCTTCGGTGACGATGATCTCGCCCTGGCCCGCCATCCGCTGCCGGGCACCGCCGGGCTGCCAAGCCGCGGGAACGCCCGGGATCTCGGTTCCGGCGGGCTCGTCCACCATCAGGCGCCCGCCCCGGTTCACCCACCCCAGCAACGCGTCCATTCCGGCGCGGTCGAGCCCGCGAAGGTCGGCGGCCGTCGCCACCACGAAGTCGAGCGGTGCCAGCACGGCCCATCCGGCCGCCAAGCCGGCCGGATCCACCGGGAAGAGCATCGCCTCACCGGCGTCGACGACCAGGGGCGCCCGCTCGGGGAGGCCGCGATCGGCGAGCGCCGGCAACACCCCCGCCAGGTCCACGTTCTGCTGCTCCATCGGGCGCGCTGTCGCTGACGCAACGACCTCGCCCCCTGCCACCAGCCCGACCGCGACAACGTCTCCCCACGGGTTCCCCTCCCAGACGACGGTGAACTCGCGTGTCGTGCCGGCGGGAATCTCCACCTGCCTGGCGATCGCGAGACCGGAGTCCGGGCTGCCGATCTGCAGCTCGCCGACGAAGAGGACGTCGGTGGTGACCGCGATCAGCAGCGGGAACGGTCGCCCGGGCTGGCCGTGCCCGCCGTAGCCGGCCTCAACCACCAAGCTCGTCTCGGCGGCCGCATTGCCCGGGAGCGCGCCGATCGCGGCCAGTACGACCAAACAGAATGCCGCCAGCCGGGTTCCGACACGCCGAATGGACACCAACCATCACCCTAGCTGCGCCACAGGGCCTCGCCGGTTGACGAAGTGGCTTATTTCACGGGACCGCTCTCCACTGAGTCTCCATCCTGACTCCACTGATCCGGAATGGAGGGGAGTTTCTGGGGTCGACAGCCGCCCACGCAGGGCGAACCGGTCGAGGCGTTCTCAGTCAGGCTCCGGTGGCTCGGCCACGAGCATCAGCGCGTCGGCGGCGACGGCGGCGTGCGGCGTGACCATGAGGGGGTTGATCTCCACTTCGATGATGCTGCGGTCGTCGCGCACCAGCGCGCCCAGTGCAGCGACCACCGAGACCACCGCATCGACGGCGGCGGCAGGGTGGCCCCGATGGCCGGCCAGCGCCGGCCAGATCCGCAGGCTGCGCAGGGCCTCGAGAACGCCGGCGCCCGGCGCCGGCAACAGCAGGTTGACGGTGTCGTCGAGCAACTCCGCCAGAGTCCCGCCTGCTCCGAGCGTGAGCAGCATCCCGATCGGAGGCGCCGACCGGACACTCACGAGCAACTCGGCGACGGCGCCGGTGATGCAGGACTCGACCAGCACGGTCCCGCCGCCGCCGGCGAGGCGCCGGGCCGCGTCGGCTGCCTCCTCCGGGCCTTCGAGGCCGACCACCACGCCGGTGGCCTCCGTCTTGTGGGCGAGGCCCGTGGCCTTGACCACGACCGGGTACCCGATCTCGGCCGCGGCGGCCGCAGCCTGGTCCGCAGCCACGACCGTGCCGGCCGGTACGACGACCCCGGCCGCGTCTAGGCGGCGCTTGGCCTCGTACTCCGACAGCACGGTGTGGTCGAGGCTGGTGCCGCTCGCCGGAGCCGGCGGCAGGCAAGCCGGTTCATGGGTCCGCTGCCCCCAGACGGCGGCGGCCTCGAGGGCGGACAGAGCGGTGTCGATGTCGGCGCAGGCGGCCAGACCCAGCTCGCCGGCCCGGCCGCGAGCCTCGACGGGCATGTTCTCAGCCATCGACGCGGCGACCACGCCGGGAGTGCTGCTGGCGGTGCAGGCCCCACTGAAGGCCCGCAGGGTGGGCCACCAACGCGATCGGTCGAGCCCCTCGGCGGGGAAGTCGATCACCAGCAGCGCGGCATCGAAGGGCGCTGGGCCGGCCGCCTGGGCTCCCGCTCCGAGGGCGGCGCGAAAGCAGCCGGCCAGGCGAGCCTCGTCGCCCCAGATGAAGGTGTGGTAGTCGAGCGGGTTGGTGACCGCGACCCGGCCGTCGAGGGCGGACGCCACCCGGCCGGCGTGGTCGGGGGCAAACGGCGGGAAGCACAGATCGCGGCCGCGGCTGCGGTCGGCGACCAGAGCCGCCTCGCCGCCGGAACAGCTCAACGACAGCAGCCGGTTGCCCCTCAGCGGTCCGAGCGCGACCAGGACGGCCAGCGTGTCGAGCAATTCGGGCAGAGTGTGCACCCGCCGAATGCCGAGCCGGCGGAACAGCGCGTCGTAGGCGGCGTCGTCGCCCACCAGCGAGGCGGTGTGGGTGACCGCGATGGCGCCGGAGGTCTCCGAGGCTCCCAGCTTGAGCGCCACCACCGGCAGACCCCGGTCGCGTGCCGCGGCGGCGGCCGAGGCGAAGTGCCCGATGTCGTCCAATGCCTCGACGCACAGACCCACCCCGGTGACCGTGTCGTCCACGGCCATGGCCTCGAAGGCTTCGGAGATACCCACATCGGCCTGGTTTCCCAGCGTCATCACCCAGGCGATGTCGAGGCCCCGTCGCTGCATGGTGAGGTTGACCGCGATGTTGCCGCTCTGGCTGAGCAGTGCGACGCCGCGCTGGCAACGGGCCAGCCCGTGGACGTCGGGCCACAGCGCCGCGCCGGCCACCGCCGACAGCGTCCCGTAGCAGTTGGGACCCACCAGGGGCATTCCCGCCGCCGCGGCCACCAGCTCACGCTGAAGGGCCGCTGCGTCCTCGCCTGTCTCCGCGAAGCCCGAGGCATGGCACACCGCCGCGCCCGTGCCCCGAGCGGCCAATTGGCCCACCACCGCGATGGTGGCGTGGCGGTCGACGCCCACGAAGGCGGCGTCGACGCCGGCCGGCAGCTCTCCCGCTGAGGCGAAGGTGGGAAGGCCCCGCAGCTCCCGGCTCGGGTTGACGGCCCACATGTCCCCCGAGAAGCCGAAGGAGCGGCAGGCGTCGATGGCGAGCTCGGCGGCCGCGCCCCCGACGAAGGCCAGCGACCGCGGCCTCAACAGCCGATCGAGCCGGCTGGTCACGACCAGGGCCGGCTCGCGGTCGGAATCACTGTCGGGGCCACGGCATGTCAGCAGCCGAGAGGCCGCAGCATGTCGCGCGACACGATGTGGCGCTGGATCTCACTGGTGCCGTCCCAGATGCGGTCCACGCGGGCGTCGCGCCAGATCCGCTCGAGCGGAAGCTCGTCCATCAGCCCCATGCCGCCGAGGATCTGGATGGCCTCGTCCGACACGAACTGGAGCATCTCGGTGGCCGACAGCTTGGCCATGGCCGCGTCGGCGTCCGTCATCTCGTCCTGCGCCGACAGCCACGCGGCCCGGTATGTCATCAACTCGGCCTCCAGCAGCCGGGTGCGCATGTCGGCCAGCTTGAAGGACACTCCCTGGAACCGCCCGATGCGCTGCCCGAACTGCTCACGGGTGGCGGCCCAGTCGAGAGCCACCGACAGGGCCCGGTCGGCCCTCCCCAGGCACACCGCGGCCACCTGCAGGCGGGTGCTGCCCAGCCACTCGTTGGCCACCTCGAAGCCCCGGTGCTCCTCCCCCAGCAGCTTGGAGGCCGGCACCCGGGCGTCGTCGAAGTTGAGGATGAAGTTGTGGTAGCCCCGGTTCGACACGCAGTTGTAGCCCGGCACCCGCTCGACGCCGGGTGTGTCGAGATCGACCAGCAGCGACGAGATCAGCTTGCGGGGGCCGCGCGGGGTGTCGGCCGTGCCGGTGGCTGCGAACAGGATCACGTAGTCGGCCAGGTCGGCGTGGCTGATGAAGTGCTTGGCGCCGTCGACCACGAACTCGTCGCCCCGGCGCTCGGCCCGGCAGGTCATGCCCCTCAGGTCGGAGCCCGCGTCGGGCTCGCTCATGGCCAGGCACTCCACCCGCTCGCCCCGAACGGTGGGCAGCAGGTACTCCTCGACCTGGTCGCCGGTGCAGGCCCGCAGGATGTTGGAGGGGCGGGCCACGATGTAGTGCAGGGCGTACGCCGTCCAGCCGAAGGCTCGCTCGGCCATGGCCAGGGTCAGGTCGTCCAGGCCGCCGCCGCCGAGCTCCGCGGGCATGTTGGCCGCGTACAGGCCCGCATCGATGGCCTTGCCGCGGATCCGGTCCACCAGCTCGGGCCGGACCTCGCCGGTGCGCTCCACCTCTTCTTCGTGGGGGACGAGCTCGCGCTCGGTGAAGGCGCGGACGGTGTCGACGACCATCTGCTGGGATTCGTTGATCGAGAAGTCCAAGCCGGCCTCCTTGCTCAATCCTCGGGTTCGGGGATGGCCATGCGACTACCGGCCTGCGGCGGCGCCGGCATCGACGCATGAGCGACCGTCACCGCGGCCACTGCGGCCGCGGGGCCGGGCAGCAGCGGCGCACTGCGGCCGGCCGCGGTGTCGACGTGGACCAGCATCTGCTCGCCGGTGCACAGCATCTCACCGTCGCGGTACATCGTGTGGAAGATGTGCAGCCGCTTGGCGTCGCTGCCGAGCACCTGGGTGGTGACCCGCAACGGCTCACCGAGGGAGGCCTCCCGGCGGTGGTTGAGGTGGGTCTCGACCGTGTAGTACGAGTGCCCGCCGGCCCGGTAGGCCTCGTCGATGCCCAGGTAGCGGAACAGCGCGTCGGACGCCCACCCGAACACCGTCAGGAAGGCCCACTCGGTCATGTGGCCGTTGTAGTCCACCCAGTCGGACTCGACCACGGCCGCGTACAGGGCCAGCGGGGCTTCGATCCCGGTGCCGGGCGTCCAAGGCCCGGCCTCGGTGGACGCCCTGGCGGCCAGGATCCGTGCCTCCCGCTCGGCTACGAGGCGACCGGCGCCGATGCCGCTCGGTCGCAACGCCCGCATCACGGCCAGCAGGCAGTCGTCCCGCTGCCGCTCCAACGCCGCGATGGACCGGCCGCCGGCCTGGTCCTCGCAGCCCGCGGCGAGGGCCTCGATCAACTCTGCGCCGAGCTCGGGGGCCTCCAGCCGGGTCCACGGCAGCTTCAGCGCGGGCCCGAACTGGCCCAGCATGTGGCGCATGCCGCCCTCGCCTCCGGCCAGGTGGAAGGTGAGGTTGGTGCCCATGGCCGCCCAGCGCAGGCCGGGGCCGTAGACGATCGAGTCGTCCAGCTCGGCGGTGGTGGCCACGCCGTCGTTCACCAGGTGCAGGTTCTCACGCCACAGCGCTTCCTGGAGGCGGTCCGACAGGTAGCCCTCGATCTCGTTGCGCACCAGCAGCGGGTACATGACCAGATCGCCGTAGTGGGCCATGGCCGCGGCAACTGTCTCCTCGGCGGTGGCCTCGCCAGGGACGACCTCGACCAGGGGCAACAGGTACACGGGGTTGAACGGATGGCCGACGAGCAGCCGCTCGGGATGGCCGAGCCCCTCGGCGAGACGGCTGGGCAGCAGCCCCGAGGAGCTGCTGGCTATCACCGTCGCCGGATCGGCCGCCCCGTCCAGCCTGTGCAGGAGCGACCGCTTGAGCGGTTCGTCCTCGGGGGCGCTCTCCTGCACCCAGCCGGCCCCGGCCGCGACCTCCTCGGGGCTGCCGGCCCACCGCAGCCGGACCGGATCGGCTCCGGGGAACAGCCCCAGACGGGTGGCGGAGGGCCAGGCTCGCTCGACGGCGGCCCGGAGCCGATCCTCGGCGCCGCCGACGGGATCCCAGGCAATCACGTCGTGGCCGCGGCTCAGAGCGCGCACCGCCCAGCCGGCACCGATCACTCCCGTGCCCACCAGCCCGATGGTCCTCGCCGTCAACGCACCCTCGCCTTCGCACCGCAGCCCGGCATTCCTCTGCGGGCCGCAGTATCGCACCGCCCGACCCTCGAGCGCGCGGCGTCACCGCGGCTCGCTCCCTCGTGCCGTCCAACGGACCGCGGGTGTTGCTGCGACAATCGGCCTCTTGGTACGGTCATCTCAGTTGCCGATCACCTGGAACACGCGCAAGGCCGAATCCGAACATGGCTCGTCTGGACACCGCTGCCGTCGAACTCGTCAAAGAGATCGAGCAATTCCTCTACTACGAGGCGCAGCTGCTCGACGACCGCGATTTCGAGACGTGGCTCGGCCTCCTGTCCGACGACATCCGCTACTGGATGCCGACGAGGTTCAACCAGGGGCGCCGGCAGAGGCGCGACTCGAGCGATGACTCGGAACTCGCGCACTTCGACGACGATTGGCCGACGCTCGAGCGGCGGGTCAAACGGCTCCGGACAGCCTTCGCCTGGGCGGAGCAGCCTCCCACCCGGACCCGCCGTATCATCGGCAACATCCGGGTGGCGCCAGCTGACGCCGACCGCTTCGCCGTACGGTCCAACTTCATCTGCTACGCGAACCGTCTCGAGTCCGAGACCCACATCTGGGCCGGCGAACGATCCGACGTGCTGCGACGCGACAGCGACAGCTGGCTGATCTGCGACCGCACGATCAGGCTCGACCAGAGCGTGGTGCTGGCCAACTGCATCTCCCTGCTCTTCTAGGACTGGAGTCATGTCACCACGCGGCTGCCCTTGTCATTGAGGATGCCGAGATCTATGTCGAGCTGGCCGACAATTCCAGCGAGGCGTGATCTCGCTGCCCGCCTGCAACCACTTCGGGAGGGCGGACTCGGGTTCGAACGAAGCACTGAGGGGTCGGCGACCGGGGCGCCGGGCGCTTGGTCGCCAGCGCGACCGAGATCGCGTCGGCAGTCGCTGCGAGCTGAGCGCGATGCCTGCCGACCGCATCGCTGCGGCCCGACAACGAGACTGCCGCCATCGCGCCCCGCTCCCCGAGCACCGGCACGGCTGTGCACCCCAGACCGGTGAGCAACTCCTCGCGATCGTACGCGACCCGCTCTTGCCGCACCCTCGCCAACTCCGCCTCGATGACCCGTCCCTCTATCAGTGTCCGGCCCGTGTAGATGGCGCGCGGTCTTACGAGGAATCGATGCAGGACCTCGCGGGGCGAGAACGCGAGCAGCACCTTTCCCAACGCTGTGCAGTGCGCAGGCAGCCGCGCTCCCACCGATGTCGGCACCGTCGGGGCGCAGGGAGCGTGCAGCTTCGCTGCTACGAAGACATCGGTCCGGTCCGGGATCGCGAGGTGGACAGTCTCGCCGGCTCGGCCGCAGAGATCCACGAGATGCGGCACCGACAGCTCGAGCAGCGCATCGGCCTCGCACAGCGGAACACGGCTTCCGAGTTCGGACAGCCGCATCCCCAATGCGTACGACGGCCCCCGCTTCTGCACCATCCCCGTGCGCTCGAGCATCCCCAGCAAGCGGTACGCGCTCGACTTGGGGAGCCCGACCCGCCGGGCGAGCGCCGACAGCCCCACCCACTCGCCGCGGTCGAATGCACCGAGGAGGGCGGCTGCACGGTCCACGGGCCCCGCGCCGTCGAGACCGCGGTCTCTCCCGGTCTCCATCTTCGATACGTCCACGGCATCCTCCCCCGCCGGAGCGGTGACATCACCGCTATAATGTTACAGCAGTTATGTTATCTGTGTGACATTACCCGTGTCAAGTAGACTTCCGAAGACCCCGAACGAGACTGCGCCCGACCGATGCCGAAGCTTGTTGACCACGATGCCCGCCGAGCCGAACTCGCCCGCGCTGCCGGGCGCTCGATCGCCACGCTGGGACTGGCCGGCGTCACGCTGCGAGAGATCGCAGCCGAGGCCGGCTGCACCACGGGCGCCCTCGCCCACTACTTCGACGGCAAGGAGGCGCTGCTCACCGCAGCGCTCCAGGCCTTCGCCGACGCCACCCTCCAAGCCGCGAAGTCAACGTCGCCGACGAACCGGTCCGAGCTGCTCGAAACGCTCGATGTCGCCATTCCGACGACCGGGGATCGCGCCGCGGAGTGGCGGGTCTGGATGTGGTTCTGGGTTCACTCCACCGTCGACGAGCTCCTGGCGAACCACAACCGGCGCCTGCAGCAGGGGTGGACGGACTACATCGCCCAATGCCTGGACCAGGTCATCGCCAACGAGGGTCTGGACCTCGCGACTCCTGCCCACGACCTGGCCGTCCAACTGCTCCAGTCGCTCAACGGCATCGGACTGGACGCAACGTTCGACCCCGAGGCTTGGCCCCCGGCACGGCAGCGCTCCCAGCTCGCCCTCGCGCTCGACCTGCTCCTCGACCGGCAGCGCCCGCCGGCCCACGGGCCGTCCCATGACCGCGACAACCCCAACCCCGAGGATCAGGGAGGACAAGACCCGTGACGAGCGCGTTCATCACCTGTGCCGTGACCGGGAACGGCGACACCGTCAAGAAGTCGGACCTGGTGCCGTACGCCCCCCGCGACATCGCCCGAGACTGCATCGACGCAGCAAGTGCCGGCGCCGCGGTGGTTCACATCCACGTACGGGATCCGATCACCGGCGACCCCTCACGCGAAGTCGACTACTACCGCGAGGTCGTCGAACGAGTCCGGCAGTCGGACGTCGACGTCGTCATCAACCTGACGGCCGGCATGGGCGGCGACCTCACGCTCGGCCCCCCGGACCAGCCCCTGCCGTTCAATGAGGACGGCACGGACATGGCCGGCGCCACCGAACGACTCGAGCACGTCCGGCAGCTGATGCCCGAGATCTGCACCCTCGACTGCGGCACGATGAACTTCGGCGAGTCCGACTACATCATGACCAACACGCCGTCCATCCTCGTCGAGATGGCCAGGCAGGTGAAGGATCTGGGAGTGCGGCCCGAGCTCGAGCTCTTCGACACCGGCCACCTGACGTTCGCGAAGTGGTTGTACGCCCAGGGCCTGCTCGACGATCCCGTCATGGTCCAGCTCTGCATGGGCATACCTTGGGGAGCACCCAACGATCTCAACACCCTGCTCGCGTTCGTCAACAACCTTCCCGACGACTGGACGTTCTCGGCCTTCTCGATCGGACGGGACCAGCTGCCCTACGTCGCTGCAGCCGTGTTGACGGGAGGAAACGTCCGCGTCGGCCTCGAGGACAACCTCTATCTCAGACGCGGGCAACTCGCCACCAACGCCGACCTCGTGGCCCGAGCCGTCGGCATCCTGGAAGCGATGAACATGGCCGTGCTCGGTCCGGCCGATGTCCGGTCGATGCTCGATCTCACAAAGGTGGCCTGAGCGAGGGCATTCCGGTGCCCGCAAGGGCACCTTGCGGCAAGCCGGCGCGAGCCCGAGTCCTCTTCCTTCGCCGCGGTGTTTCAGCCAGCGGACCGGATCCTTTGCGTGCGCCCCGAGAGCCGGTCAGATTGCAGAGGCATATCGCTGCAGGAGGTGACTCGTGGACCCGACCACGCTCGTCGACGTCGAAGCAGGCCTTCTCTACCCCGCGGTGTACAGCGACGAGGACATCTACGAGGCCGAGCTCGAGAAGATCTTCGGCCGCTCCTGGCTGTTCGTCGCGCACGAGTGCCAACTGCCCGCCCCGGGCGACTTCGTGACGGCCTACATGGGCGCCGATCCAGTCGTCCTGGTACGTCAACGCGACGGATCCCTGGCCTGCTTCCTCAACGCCTGCCGGCACCGCGGCATGCGAGTGACCTGCGAGGACTTCGGAACCGCCCGGGCCTTCACCTGCCCCTATCACGGCTGGTCGTACAACACCGCCGGCACCCTGACGGCCATGACGGAGGAGTACGTCTACAACGGCGCCATCGACAAGGCCGAGTGGAGCCTCCGGCCGGTCGCCCAGCTCGACAGCTACCGCGGCCTGGTCTTCGCCACGTTCGACCCGGCCGCCCCCAGCCTGGACCAGTACCTCGGCGACATGAAGTTCTACCTCGACGCGGCCTTCGATCGGGTCGAAGGAGGCGCCGAACTCCTCGGCGGCACCCAGAAGTGGCGCATCCAGGCCAACTGGAAGCTCGGAGCCGACCAGTTCGCCAGCGACAACTACCACCTCTTCACAACCCACATCTCGCCCTACGCCGTCATGAACGTGTCCTCCGACTATGCACACACCGCCGCCCACCTCGACGGCGGCCAGTTCTCGAGCCCCTACGGGCACGGCACCGGCTGGTTCCTCGCCCAGACGGCCGGGCTCGACGACGGCATCCTCCCTTCCAGCGTCAAGGAGTACTTCGAGCACACCAGTGCCGAGACGTCCGAACGGATCGGCGACGTCCGCCGCCGGATGGAGAGCCACGCCACCGTCTTCCCCAACTTCTCGTTCCTCTCAGCCGACGTTCCGACGATACGGGTCTGGCATCCGAAGGGGCCCGCAGAGATGGAGGTCTGGTCCTGGGCCTACGTGAACGCATCGGCGCCACCGGAAGTCAAAGAAGACCTGAGGCGGATGGCAGCCGTCACCTTCGGACCCAGCGGGATCTTCGAGCAGGACGACGTGTCGATCTGGAGCACCCTCCAACGGAACCTGCAATCGCCCCAGCTCCGCAAACAGCCGTTCAACATCCAGATGGGGTTGAACCGGGCGACCGAGACCGACCCCGAACTGCCCGGCAAGCTCGCGGCGCCGATCAGCGAGATGTCGCTCAGAGGCTTCTACGAGCGGTGGCTGGCCCTCATGACCCACGACGACGGCTCGTGGCCCCACCCCAACGGGCAATGACGGGTCGCCCCGCCGAGCGCGTGACCGGCTCCCGATGACCCTCAGCCACCAGCAGCGGCAGGAGGCGGCGGCCGCTCTGGTCTCCGCAGAGCAGCAGCGCCAGTGGATCGATCCGCTCACGGCGACGCATCCCGGCATGACCGACGCCGACGCCTACGCGATCTCCCAGCTCGTCACGCAGCAGAAGGTGGCTCGCGGCCACATGGTCAAGGGTCACAAGGTCGGCTACACGTCGGCACCGATGCGCGACCGGTTCGGTGCGAGCGAGCCCGACTACGGCACGCTGTTCGACACGTGGTTCATCGACGAGGGCAGCGAGATCCCGCTCAGCCGCCTCAACCGGCCGTGGGTCGAGATCGAGATCGCGTTCGTCCTCTCCTCTCGGCTCGGGGGACCCGACGTCAACGCGGCCGACGTGGTGCTGGCGACAGAGTTCGTCATGCCGGCGATCGAGATCGTCGACAGCCGCTACAGCCGCGACGGCCCGAGCGGCGGCGTCATCGACAGCATCGCCGACGCCGCCTCCTGCGGCCTCGTCGCTCTCGGCGGGCGGCCCCTGCCGCTGGCCGCGCTCGATCTCAAGGCGGTGAAGGGCGAGCTCTACCTGAACGACGAGCTGGTGGAGTCGGGCACGGGCGCCGCCGTCATGGGGAACCCCATCAACGCGGTCGCCTGGCTCGCCCGCAAGCTGGCCCAGTTCGACGTCTCGATGGAGGCCGGTCACACCGTCCTGTCCGGCTCGTTCATCGCGGCGGTCGAGGTCGGGCCCGGCGACCACGTTCTCGCCAGGCTGGCGCCCATGGCCGACATCGAGCTCCGGATCGAGGGACCGCCGGCGTGACCGTGACCCGAGCCGGCCTCGCCGGCGGCGCCACGGCCATCGGCTACTGGACGTTCTTCCGCGAGCCGCTGGCAGCCCAGCTGGCGTCGCAGAGCGGCTATGACTTCGTCTGCGTCGACCACCAGCACGGCGCGGGCGACTTCGCCGCCGCCACCCGCATGATCGACGCCGTCGTGATGGGCGGGGCGACGCCGATCGCCCGAGCGCCCTCAGCCGATCCGGCCGCCCTCGGCGCGCTCCTCGACGCCGGCGCCCTCGGCGTCATCATCCCCATGGTCAACACAGCCGAGGAAGCTGCGGCCGCCGTGCAGGCCTGCCGGTACCCGCCGGCCGGCGAGCGCAGCATGGGGGCCATCGCCGCCACCGTCCACCACGGCGACGACTACTTCTACGAGGCCAACGACACGATCCTGGTGATCCCCATGATCGAGACGGCCACCGCCGTCGATCGGGTCTTCGACATAGCTCGCACCGAGGGGATCGACGGGCTGTTCGTCGGCCCGAGCGACCTCGGCGCCTCGCTCGGCCGGCCACCGGCGCTCGATGACCCGGCCTCCGACTTCCAGTCGGCGCTCGGTCGGGTGGTCGACGCCTGCCGCGGCTGCGGCATCGCCGCCGGCATCTACGGCTCGGCCGAACTCTTGAGGCAGCGCATCGACCAGGGCTTCCGGATGATCTCGGTCTCGACCGACTGGGACCACATCGTCAACGGCATCAACGACGACCTGCGCGACGCCCGCTCCGCCCTCGACCGCCGGGGATCACAGTGACCCCGTCCACCGGCGGCGGTGGCGCCGCGCGCACGGCCCGCCACTACATCGGCGGCCGCTTCACCGACTCCCACGACGGGGCGACCTTCACGGTCACCAACCCGTCGAACCGGCAACCGGCGGGGATCGCGGCCCGGGGCCGCGACAAGGACGTGGCGGCCGCGGTCGCCGCCGCGACCACAGCCTTCGAAGCCGGCGACTGGGCCAGAGCCCCCGCCTCCCAGCGCCGGTCGGCGCTGTTCCGAGTGGCCGACGCCATAGAGAAGCGCGCCGCGGACCTCGCCGCGATCCAGGCCCTCGAGATGGGCGAGCCGATCGGAGAGGCCGCGGAGGCGATGGTGGCCCGATCGGCGTGGAACTTCCGGTTCTTCGCAGAGGAACAGGAACTCGCCGCCAACCAGTCCTACAACCTCGACGACCGCCTCATCACCTACACCCTGACCCACCCGGCCGGGGTGTTCGGCCTCATCACACCGTGGAACGGGCCGGTGATGCTCTCAACGTGGAAGATCGCGCCCTGCATCGCCTACGGCAACAGCGCGGTCCACAAGCCCTCCGAACTCGCCCCCCTGTCGATCGCCATGCTCGCCGAGATCCTCGACGGCGCCGGGGTCCCGCCCGGCGTCTACAACGCCGTCCACGGCTTCGGCCCCGAGGCCGGCGCGGCGCTCGTCGAGCATCCCGGCATCGCCGGGGTCTCCTTCACCGGCTCGCCGCGAGCGGCCCAGGACATCTCCCGGCGGACCGCGGGAACCTCCAAGCGCGTCTCGCTCGAACTGGGCGGGAAGTCCGCCACCATCATCTTCGACGACGCTCCGCTCGACGAGGCCGTGCGCGAGGCTGCGGCCGCGATCTTCAGCAACACCGGACAGTCCTGCGTCGCCGGCTCCCGCATCCTCGTCCAGCAGTCGATCTACCACGAGTTCCTCGCTCGATTCGAGGCCTGCGCCGAGCGCTGGCGGGTCGGCGACCCCTTCGACCCGGACACGGTCATCGGACCCGTCGTCTCCGAGGCACAGTACGAGCGAGTGAAGGCCTACATCGAGCTCGCCGGCACAGAGGGCACCATCCTCTTCGGGGGCGTCGCCCCGCGAGACGACGGCCTCTTCATCGACCCGACCGCGATCATCGACATCGATCCGGGGGCCCGGGTCTGCCAGGAGGAGATCTTCGGGCCTGTCGCGGTGATCCTGCCGTTCGCCGACGCGGCCGACGCCCTGGCCATCGCCAACGACAGCAGCTACGGCCTCGCCGGCTACATCTGGACCGGCTCGCAGTCCACCGCCCACTCGGTGGCGCTCCAACTCGAAGCCGGGATGATCTGGATCAACTCCGGCTTCGCGCGGGACCTGCGCCAGCCCTTCGGCGGGGTGAAGGGAAGCGGCGAGGGCCGGGAGGGCGCCAACCACAGCCGCGCCTTCTTCTCCGAGACCCGCTTCGTCTCCTTTCCCGTCGGCCGATTCGACGAGGCGGGACTGTGACGGCCCGCCCGAACGAGGAACCCGATCGCGAGGAGGCCATTACGTGACTGCCGGACACCTACCGGAGACCCGTCTCGACGCTGCGACCCGGCGGATGCTCGAGGCGCTCTCGACGGCGTCGCTGTCGGGCGAGCTGCAGAGCCGCGGCTACCAGAACTCGTTCTTCGGCGGCCTGCGACCGCTGAACGACGCCCAGCGGATGATCGGCGTCGCCCGGACGCTGCGCTACCTCCCGCACCGGCCCGACATGGCCTCGGTGCTCGGCGCCGACGTTCAACGAGAGACCGTCGAGAGCCTCCAGCCGGGCGAGGTGCTCGTGATCGACGCACGCTACGAGCCCCATGCCGGGACGATAGGCGACATCTACGCCTCGCGGGCCCGAGCCCTCGGCGCAGCCGGAATCGTCACCGACGGCGCCCTGCGCGACACACCCGCCATCAAGGGCCTGGGCATCGCGGTGTACCACCAGTCGTCCCACGCCTCCACATACGGACGGCGCCACTTCCCGTGCGACTCCCAGATCCCGGTCAGCTGCGCGGGGGCGGCGGTGTTTCCCGGCGACGTGATCGTCGGCGACGGCGAGGGCGCCCTGGTCGTTCCCGCGGCCATCGTCCGCGAGGTCGCCGAGTCGGCCCTCGCGGCGGAGACCGAGGAGGAGTTCGCGCTGGAGAAGGTCTCCGGCGGGGCCTCCACCGTCGGCTACTTCCCTCTCGATGCGCCCCAGCGCGACGAGTACGAGGCCTGGCTCGACCGGCGCGACGGCGGCCGGCCGTGACCGCGCGCCGTTCCTCGCTCGACATAGCCACGCTCAGCCATCTCGCGCCGATCGCCACCGCCACCCGGATCGGTCCTCTCGTGGCCAGCAGCGTGGTGTCGCCGTTCCAACCGGGAACCCGCGACGTCCCGGAGTCTGTGGCCGATCAGGTCGCCAACCTCTTCATCCACGTCGGAGGGATCCTCGCCGCCGCGGGCGCCTCGTGGGACGACGTCGCCAAGATGACGTTCTTCACCCACGACGTCCCGTCGACGGTCGCCGAGTTGAACCCGATCTGGCTCGAGCACTTCCCCGACCCGCGGTCGCGACCGTCCCGGCACTGCATACCTGTGCCCGACGGGGGCGACGGCATCGCAGTCGTGTGCGATGTGCTCGCCTATGTCGAGGAGGCGGAATGACCGACCACGGCGTGACCGAGCTCGGCTACATCGGGATCGAGGTCGCCGACCTTGCCGCGTGGAAGGACTACGCGGCCGGGATCGTCGGCTTCGAGGTCGTCGAACACGACGCCGAGACCGTCGATCTTCGCATGGACTACTGGTATCGCCGGCTCAGGCTGCACGCCGGGGACCGCGACGACATCGCCTACGCCGGGCTCCGCGTCGCGGGGCCCGACGAGCTCGATGGCCTCGTGGAACGGCTGCGCGGCGCCGGGGTCGAGGTCGTCGAGTGCACGTCCGCCGAGGCCGCCGAACGCCGCGTGCTGCAACTGTGCCGGACGACGGACCCCTCGGGAGTGGCCATCGAGCTGTTCCACGGCCCCGAGGTGGACTACCGGCGACCGTTCCATCCGGGCCGCCCGATGCACGGCCGCTTCGTCACGGGATCGGGAGGGCTCGGCCACCTCGTCCTCGGCCAGCCCTCGACGGAGGCCGCGTACCGGTTCTACCGCCTCCTCGGCATGCGCGGCGGCGCCGAGTACCCGCCCCAGTCGGACGACCCCAACGACACGCCGACGTTCATGCACTGCAACCAACGCGACCACAACATCGCGTTCGGGATGGGCAACGTTCCCGGCATCGTCCACATCATGGTCGAGGTCGACAACCTCGACGACGTCGGCCACACCTACGGGCTGGTCCGGTCAGCCGGCGTGCCCGTCGTCTACCACCCCGGCAAGCACGCCAACGACCACATGTTCTCGTTCTACTTCGAGAGCCCGTCCGGCTGGCAGTTCGAGTACGGATTCGGGGGACGGCCGGCAACCCACCAGACCGAGTACTACCCCGACGACATCTTCGGCCACTCCACCAAGCCGTGAGCCGGCGGGGCGGCTCGACCGAACGACATCCCGCCCCCGAGGGGAGCCGACCATAGACCGACGGTGTTCGCCGACGTCACCCCGGCCATGACGATCGCCCGCGAGGAGGTCTTCGGGCCGGTTCTCGCGATGATGCCGTTCGACTCCGAGATCGAGGCCGTCCGCATCGCCAACGACACCGTCTACGGGCTCGGCAACTGCGTCCAGACCTCCGACCCCGGCCGCGCCCGCCGCGTCGCGAGAACGCTGCGGTCCGGCATGGTGGAGATCAACGGCTCGGTGCAGAGCAGCGCCGCCCCGTTCGGGGGCTACCGCCAGTCGGGCAACGGGCGAGAGGGCGGGGCCTGGGGGATCGAGGAGTTCCTCGAGGTCAAGGCGGTGAGCGGCTGGCCCGCCGCCTAGGAGGCGCCGTCGTCCGCGTCGAGGACGAGGCAGTCGGCCCCCCGCCATGTCGCCCTCACTGCATCGCCGACGTTCATGTCGGCGGCCAGCGCCGCGGCCAGCTCGGCCCGCAGCGGACGGTCCAGACCTTCGATGTCGATCTCGTAGCTGACGACGCTGCCGCGATAGGCCAGGTCGCCGATGACGCCGGCCAGCCCGGGACCCGGCTCGGACTGCGGCTGGAGGGTGACCAGCTCCGGCCGCAGGACCACCGTGTAGGTGCCGGCGTGCGGATCTCCCGGCAGTGACACGGGCTGTCCGCCGATCGTCGCGCCGCCCGGCCCCGACACCGCCGCGGTGAGCGTGTTGGCGTCGCCGACGAAGCCGGCGGCGAACTCGGAGCACGGCTCCTGGTAGATGTCCCAGGGCGGGGCGAACTGCTCGATGCGGCCTTGGTTGAACAGGGCGATGCGGTCCGACAGTGCCAGGGCCTCGCGCTGGTCGTGGGTGACGAAGATGATCGTGGTTCCCGTCTCGCGGTGCAGGCGCCTGAGCTCGCCCTCCATCGCGAGGCGGACCTTGAGATCGAGCGCCGAGAAGGGCTCGTCGAGCAGCAGCACCTGCGGCTTGTTGGCCAGGGCTCGGGCCAGCGCGATCCGCTGCATCTGCCCGCCCGAGAGCTCGTGGCTCCGGCGGGACTCGTAGCCCGGGAGGCGAACCAGCGAGAGCGCTTCCTCGACCCGCGACCGGAGCTCGGCCTTCGGGACTCTCGAGATGCGGAGCCCGAACGCGATGTTGTCGAACACGTTCAGGTGGGGGAACATCGTCGGCCGTTGGAACACGAGATGGGTGGGCCGCTTGTGGGCGGGCACGTGGGTCACGTCCTCGCCGCTGAGCAGGACCTGGCCCTCCACGGGTGCGGCCAGCCCGCCGATGATGCGAAGCAGGGTGGTCTTGCCGCACCCGGATGGACCCAGGAGGCTCACGAGTTCGCCGTCGTTGACGGAGAGCGAGACATCGTCCAGGGCCACAACGTCGCCGAAGCGCTGGGTGACATTGTTCACCTGAAGGCGCGGCGGGTTCGATTCGCTCACTTCGCTACCTCGCTTCTGCCGGAGCTCCGGCGGTCTGGACTGCTGATGCCGCGGCTGTCGGCGGCTCGGTCTTCTTGGCTGACGCCCGCCTCTGCAGCACCGCCGCGTAGATGAAGGCCATGATCCACAGCGCCAGGCTGCCGCCGATCAGCAGGCTGGAGACGACGTTGATCGTCGGATCGACGGTCCGCCGCATCTGACCGAAGATGAACACCGGGAGGGTGGTGTCCCCGCCGGCGACGAAGAAGGTGATGACGAACTCGTCGAACGACAGCATGAACGCCAGCGCGGTGGCACCGAGCAGGATGGGCCACAGTTGGGGAAGGGTCACGCGCACGAACACCTCCACCGGTCGGGCGCCGAGGTCGCGGGCGACCTCCTCGAGTGCGGGGTCGAGGCGGTCCATTGCCGTTCGAGCCACGATGAAGAAGTACGGCGACACGTACACCATGTGGGAGATCGCGATGGTGGTCAGGGAGAGCTGGAGGTCGAGCCGCACGTAGTAGATCAGCAGCGCCACCCCGAGGAAGACGCCGGGGAGCGTGATCGGCAGGAAGAAGGTCAGGGCGAGCGGACCCTTCAGGCGGGGCGAAGCCCGGGAGACCCCGTAGGCGGCCAGTGTTCCCAGCACGAGGGTGGTGGCGGCCGCGACGGCCGCCACGATCAGTGAGTTCTCCAGAGCGGACCTGAACTGCGGCGACTCGAAGGTGGCGCGGTACCAGCGCAGCGAGAACCCCTCGAACGGGAACGACAGCGAGCCGCTCGAATGGAACGAGAACAGCACGACCACGATGAGCGGGGCGAACAGGAACACCAGCGCCGCGAAGGTCACTGCGGTCTGTATCCGGCCTCCGGACTGCGACCGCACTACGTCCCCCACCGGATGGTGTTCAGCTTCGCGATCCGCAGGCCGAGCCCCATGATCACGTAGCACAGCAGGTACGCGCCGAGGGTCAGGAACGACAGCGCGGCGCCGCGGGCCCAGTCTCCGGCCACCGTGAAGTTGGTCTGGATGAGAAGGCCGACCATCTGCTGGCCGGTGCCTCCGAGGAACTGCGGCGTGACATAGTCGGCCGAGGTGAGCACGAAGGTCATCAGGAACGCCGAGCCGATCGGCGCGGCCATGGTCGGCAGGATGACCCGGACCCATCGGGTCAGCGCCCCGGCGCCGAGGTCCTGGGCTGCTTCGAGGTACGCGGGGTCGAGAGGACGGAACGCCCCGTAGAGGATCAGCACGACGTAGGGCAGCGCGATGTGGGTGAGCGCGCAGACCACCGCGAAGCGGCTGAACAGCATCCAGGAGACCGGCTCGGAGACGATCCCGAGCGTGTCGAGCACCGTGTTGACCGCACCCTCGTCGCCGAGGAGTATCCGGAAGGCGTAGATGCGCACGAGGTAGCTCGCGAACATCGAGATGATGATCATCGACAGGACGACGTTCTGCAGCCGGCCCGCGTAGTACCGCAGCCAGGAGGCGATCGCCAGCCCGACAACGACCGCGACCCCGGCCGCGAGGACGCCCAGCAGGACCGAGTTCCGGACCGCGCCCGCCGTGCCGGCGGCTGAGATCGTCGCGTCGTAGTTCGAGAGTGTGAACGGTCGGGCGACGCTGAAGCGCCCCGATGTCAGGAAGCTGTAGACGAGGAGCGTGACGACCGGAGCGAGGAAGAAGACGATCAGGCCGAGCGCGCCCGGCGCACTGGCCGCGCCCGGCCCGAAGCGCAGGCGCCGAGCGATGACCGACGCGTTCAAGTCATTCAGCCCTCGCCGAGCAGCGCCGTGAAGCGCTGGGCCCACTCGCCCGCGGTGACGAACTCGTCGGACTCCGCCGGCGCGTTCATGAACGCGGGAGCGTTCTCGAAGAACCCGTCCAAGTCGTCGTACGGGTACAGCGCCGCGATCCCGGGGTCGATGAACTCCACCGAGCCGTCGACGGTGGCTCCGGCGGCGAGCTCGGTCGCCGCCGCTCCGTTGATGGCCGGATCGAGCACCTCGTTGATCCACGCATACACGGTGTCCTCATTGTCGGTGCCCTGCGCGATGCCGTACCCGTCGATGAACGTTGTGGTCCCCTCCTCGGGGCTGACGTTCGTCCGGATCGAGTCCGCTCCGGAATAGGTGGCGAAGATGTCGAGGGCGGCCCATCCGAGATAGGCCGCCACGACCTCGCCGGACGCCAGCAGGGAGGCGACGTCGCCGTAGCTCGGAGCGATCGTCTTGGACTGGGAGATGAAGGGCCGGACGACATCGGCGACGTCCTCCATCCGATCCTTGGGGCAGCGGAACGGGTTGAGGTCGACGAGCCGGCATCCCATCGCGAAGTTGCCGCCGGGGTCGCCGGGCATGGTGATCCGACCCTCGAACTCGGGTGTGAGCAGATCCGCCCACGCCTGGGGCTCGTCGATGGCAGCCGAGTCGTAGGTGATGCCGAACGCGCCGAACGAGTGGGGGATCATGACCCACTCGCCCTTGGAGTTGGCCAAGCCGATGGACTGCGGGTCGCCGGTGAAGACGCTGAAGAGGTTCCCGAAGTTCGGAATCCTCGAGGTGTCGATGGGTGCCAGAGTGCGCCCGTTGGCCTCGAACTGCGGTGTCGTCGCGGAGGTGTACGAGAGGATGTCGAGCCCCCCGCCGCCTCCGACGGAGAACCTCGCATCGATATCGTCGCTCGATGCCATGTAGGTCGGGTTGACGGTGATGCCGTTGGCCTCGGAGAACGCGGCCATGGCACCGGGAAGGTCCTCGCCCTGCCAGCCCATGAAGTCGAGATCCCCGCCGATGGACGGGGCCGCTGGGGCCGCCGTGGTGGTGGGTGCGGTCGTGGCTGCCGCGGTGTCGGAGGTCGCGGGCGTGCCAGAACCGCTGCTGTCGTCCCCGCACGCGGCGAGGCCGAACAACGAGACGCCGGCGACGGCGGTCGTGGAGCGCCGCAGGAAGGCGCGCCGATCGAGCGGCCCTCCGAGCAGCCGGAAAGGATCATTGGTCATGGGGTCGGCCCCCCTCCTTGTTGGTGCACTCCGGTCACCGTATGAAGGTCCGTCGGAGCCGGGCAAGGTTCTCGGTCCGTCCAGTGGAACGAAGCTGATCAACGTCCGGGAGGTGCCGTGATCGCTGACAGTGACCGATGTCACAGCCAACTGCGGGCAACCGCAGGGGTGTTACATCACACAAGTAATATAATGCTGGTCATGTTCATCACCAGGTTCTTCGAGATCGGCTCGCTGGCCGCGCTGCGGCTCGCCATGGCACCGGTTCGCCCGTTCGCGGGTCAGTGCTATGAGCATGCGGAGAGAGCCCGGACAGAGCAGCCCGACGCACGCGTCTAGCCACTGGCTACGGAGGCGGGCGGAGGTCCCAGAACGGTTCACCGTCGCGGCCGCCTACATCTCGATGGTCACGATCCCTTCGGGATCCGCCGCCCTCGACTGGCACAGGATGATCGAGATCTCGCGCTGGGCGGCCGAGAGCACGAAGTCCCGATGCTCGACGTCGCCGGCGACGAGCCCTGCCTTGCAGACGCCGCAGATGCCGTCCGAGCACTTGACGTCGACCGGCAGCCCGGCGGCCCGGAGGGCCTCGGTGGCCGCAGTGTCGGCGGGCACCTCGACGTCGCGCCCGGACCTGGCGAGTCGCAGCACGAACGGGTGGTTCTCATACTCGGGCAGCTCGGGCACGGAGAAGTACTCGAGGTGTCGAGCGTCGTCCGGATAGCCCGCTGCGACGGCGGCGTCCAGGACGCTCGCCATGAACCGGTCCGGGCCGCAGGTGTAGATGTGATCGCCCTCGGCGTAGGGTCCGATGAGCGTCCCGAGCTCGGCCCGGGTGCCCTCGTCGGAAACGTGGACGCGGCTGTGCCGGGCCCACGGCGCACCGTCGATCTGGTCGAGGAAGGCGCCGTCGGCCCGGGTGCTGATGCAGTAGTGGAGCTCGAACTCGAGGCCCAGGCGATGGGCCCGGTGCGCCATGGCCATCATCGGGGTGATGCCGATCCCGCCTCCGAACAGGAGGCTCCGGCTCGCCGACTCCTCGAGGGGGAAGTGGTTGATGGGCTCCGAGACGAACAGCGACCGGCCCTCGTGGAAGAGCTGGTGGGCGAGTCGGGAGCCCCCCCGGCCGTCGGCCTCGCGCAGCACCGCGATCTCGTAGCGGCTCCTGTCGGCGGGATCGCCGCACAGTGAGAACTGGCGGAGGAAGCCCGGGGCGACGACGACGTCGAGATGGGCCCCCGCCGTCCATGCCGGCAGGTCCGCCCCGTCGGCGGCCTTGAGCACGTAGCGGCTGATGTGCTCGGCCGCGGGCACGACCGCCGCGACCTCCACCCGCACGACCGGGACCTCGGCCTCCCCCCGGGGCTTGTGGGCGATCGTGTCGACGGTTCCGGCCGCGAGGCGGGCCCGGTAGTCGGCCGGGGACACGAGCGCCCGGTACGCCTCGATCCCGAGTTCCCGGTCCATCGGGAACGGGTACGGCCAGGGATGCGGCGCGAGCGACGCCGGGTAGACCGCGAGCGTCTGGTCCTCGTGCTTGAGGTCCAGGTCGCGCTGGAGCTCGCGTTTGCTGACGAGCTCGACGGGCACGGCCCGGTAGGCCCCGTCGTCCTCGAGCCGCACATCCCACCACCACTTCTTGACCGGGTTGATCCGGCCGTTGCCCACCCAGTCGTCGAGTGCGGCCAGCAGCCTCGCCGAGCCGGGGAGGTGCATCGCCGCCCACCGGAACGGGCTCTCGACGAACAGGCCCTCGAGGTTCCACGGGCACGTCTTCATGCACCGGCCGCACATCGCGCCCGACTCGTTGGTGACGCGGTAGGTGGTGCACTTCTGGCTGTCGGCCTTCCAGGCCTCGTAGCCGTTGAACATGAGCTTCGGTCCCGCGGTGATCGCCCCCGACGGGCACTCCCGGGCACACTTGTTGCAGTTCTCGCAGAATCTCTGGAGCCCGAAGTCGATCGGCCGGTCGTGAACCTGCGGCAGGGTGGTGGTCACGACGCCCGACTTGAGGCGCGGGCCGAGGAGCGGGTGGAGGATGACCTCGCCGATGCGTGACACCTCCCCCAGCCCGGCCAGCAGCAGCAGGGGCGGCTGGACGACGTCGCCGTCGATGACGGTGTGCGGTCTGGCGGGGTGCCCGAGGTTCCTCAGGTGCTTGGCCAGGACCCCGCCGATGAGCGCGAACCGGAGGTAGGCCCGCATCGACTGCGAGACGGCGATCCAGTCGTCGCCGCTGGCGCCCTCCATGGTCTCGTATCCCTGGTCGATGATCATCGTCACGGCCTGGTCGTGCGGCGGGACGATCTCGTCGCCCTCGGCGTCGTGGGAGTACCAGACCCAGTCCGGACAGCGCGAGAGGCCGACTGCGTCGGCGCCCAGCCAGTGGCCGGTCGCCTTGATGTTGGCTGCGTTGCGCTCGGGATCGAGCGTGCTGGGGTGGACTTCGGGCGCCTCGTCCTGGTCGGTGAGAATGACGAAGGCGGCGAGCGGGGTCTGCTGTGCCGCCGAGGGGGCCGACTTGAACACGTAGGCGCCCTCTCGCGATGCGTCCTCGGTGCGCGGGCCCATGTCGCCGAGCTCGGCGCGGGCGAACATGTCGGACCGCTTCGGCACGCGAGGAACCCGGGGCTCGTCGATCAGCGTCGTCGGCTCGTCCACCCGCTTCAGCTTCTCGAAGGGGAGCGCGCCGTCGACGTACCGCCGCCGGGCGTAGGGCGTCCGTGTCCGAGCGGACTTGGCGAACCCCTTGCCGAGGTGCCATGCGAGCCCTTTGGCTCTCAGGCGCGGCTGCCGGTGGAGCGGGACCAGGGGACGGTCGCAGGCGAGCTCCAGATCGGTCGTGACCGCGCTCAGCCCGAAGCGGTCGCCGAGATAGGGGTTGACGAGCCGGCCGCGTTCGACCGTCGCCAGCCCCGCCGCGACGGCGAGTTGGTGGAGATCGACGTCCGTCGCCGATCCGGTGTGGGCCCGGGCGGACCATCCGAGGATCGAGAGGTACTCCGAGAGCACGACGGCGACCTCTGCGCCCCGCAGAGCCGCCCGCTCGACCTCGGCGTCGAGGATCCACTCGGTCCCGGGTTCGTCGGGTGAGGGGTCGCGGCCGAACTCGTGCGCCAGGACGACGGCGTACCGGTGGTCCGGAAGGCCCGCCGGCGGTCGTTCGGCCGCCTCGCGGAGCTCGGCGAGCAGCTGGTCGCTGCCGCTGCCCAGCATCTTGGTGTGGGCGAGCCGGAGTGTGGTGGCGAGCCTCTCGACCTGCGGATTGACGATCGGCTCCCGGGGGGGGGGCGGCGGGGGGGGCTGGTGGGGGGCGCGGGGGGGGTCGTGCGGCCCCCGCGCGGAGGCGGGGGAGCGGCGGGTCGCCGCCGCGGCCCAGCTTTTGGGGGGGGGGGAGCGGGAGTCTGGGGGGGAGCCTCTCGACCTCGGGATTGACGATCGGCTCGCGAAGCCGCGCCGTCGAGGGGATCTCGCAGACGCCGACGATGGAGGCATCGGAGTAGTAGCCGAAGGCCTTGAGATGGTCGGCCCTCTCCGTCGGCGATTCGGGGATGTCCGAGGGGGTGGCCGCGGTCCGGCCCACCCGGAGAGCGTCGAGCATCGCCTGGTACTCGCCCATGGCGTTGACGATCGATGTCGGTCGGGCGCGCCGTTGGAAGCTGACAGGCGCGATCGGGGGTGCATCGGCCGGATCGACTGATTCGGTTCGGGCCAGGCGCTCGGTCGGGTACGGGCCCATGGAGACGGGCCGCTTCCGATCAGAGAACAGGCGCGTCACGACACAACGCCTACTCGGCCGTCAGCCGCCAGACGTTCGTGGCCTCGACCTGGCAACGTTGCCCCAGCAGCGGCCGAGCGGGCGCATGTGGCTCATCCAGGCAACTCAATCGCCACCTCAGCCAGAACGCAATCCCTCGCGTGCCGCGCAGCGGAACAGGTCCCATGATTGCATCTGGCCTTTGGCTGCATCAGTAGTCAATGGCTCCGGGGGTGCGAGTGTCGGACAAGTCTCGCGCCGTTCCCAGTGTTTCATCATGTAACAAAGCCCCAGGTCAGACGAGCATTTGCTTGCTCACAGCGTTTCACCTGGTTGACCCTCTGTCTCATCCCGGTGTTGGACGGATGGATTGTGGATGTTCGCCCTGCCATCGCACTCAAGCTGTCACGGAACAGCCTCGTCACGTCACGCTGATAGGTCCACGGCAGAGACTCGCTTGTAGACGTACACAGCCCGAGTGGACCCTTCGATGTCACAGCCAAGCCGTACGGTCAAACATCTGTTCGCCACAACGGAGGCGGCTGATGTCCCGTCGTCATCGCTCAACGCCCGCAACGTCGACCGACGGTGCCGCTCGACCGATTGCCCTTCCTGGGAGCGAGTCGTGGTCTACGGTGGCCGACATGGCCACTGCAGCACGGCCGCGCACCAACGGTGCCATGAATACGCTGTTGGCGCGGGACGCCCCCGCACACGACTGGTACCGCTTCGTGCTGTCGTTCCCGCCCCACCTGGTGCGCGACTATGCCCAGCGGTTCGGCCTCGACGCCGACAGCCGTGTTCTGGACCCGTTCTGCGGCACGGGCACGACCCTTGTGGAGGCGAAGAAACTCGGCGTGCCTAGCTGTGGCCTCGAAGCGGTGCCGTTGTCGCGGCTTGCGGCTTCCACCAAGGTCGACTGGACTCCGGATCCTGACGAGTTGCTGAAGCACGCCGAACTCGTGGCCGAGAAGGCGCTCGCGATGTTGGCTGCGGACGGTATCTCTGATGAGCCGGCGTCATCGGTCCCACGGGGAGTGCGGCTGCGGTCGCTTCCTGGCGCTAGTGCGAAGCTGCTGCTCAAGGACTCAATCAGCGCTCTGCCGCTTCACAAGGTGCTGGTGCTGCGTGACGCCCTCGACGGCGAACACGACTCGGCCTTTGCTGACCACGAGCGGCTCGCACTGGCTCGGATCCTGCCGGTGGAGGTCGGCAATCTGCGCTTCGGGCCAGAGGTGGGCCTCGGAACCGTCAAGCTCGATGCTCCGGTGGTGTCTGCGTGGCTTGAGCGCATACGAACGATGTGCGCCGATCTGCACCAGCTCCGGCCACGCGCTGCCACTCCGGCTGTCGCCCTCGACGCGGATGCCCGATTGGTCGGCGAACTCCTTGAGCCCAGCAGCGTCGATGCGGTCATCACCTCGCCGCCGTACCCGAACGAGAAGGACTACTCGCGCACCGTGCGCCTGGAATCGGTGCTTCTGGGTTATCTCAGCAGCCGGTCGGATCTTCAGGCGATGAAGAAGGGCCTCGTGAGGTCCAACACCCGCGGCGTCTACCGTGACGACGCTGACGACGCCTGGGTTCAAGACGACGCCGAGGTCGAGCGCATCGCCGCCGCGATAGAGGCCCGCCGCATCGAACTCGGCAAGGACTCGGGATTCGAGCGCATGTACCACCGGGTCACGAAGCTGTACTTCGGGGGAATGGCACGCCACCTGGTCTCGTTGAGCCGGGTGCTGAGGCCCGGCGCCCGCCTCGCGTACGTGGTAGGCGACCAAGCCTCCTATCTGAGAGTCATGATCCGCACCGGTCAGCTCCTGGCGGAGATCGCGGAGCGCGCCGGATACGAGGTCGAGTCAATCGACCTGTTCCGCACCCGTCACGCCACCGCAACACGCGAGCAGCTCCGCGAGGAAGTACTCGTGCTGAGATGGCCAGGGGCCGCAGCCGCCGCCAGCCACCGATGAGGCACTCGCAGGCTCCCGCCGAAGGACTGCGCTGACATGTCCACGGCGAGCTTGGCGCAGCAGATCATCGACAAGATCTTCGCCGCGCGCCATGGCCCAGGCCTCCAAGAAGTGACCTTCACGAGAGACGACTTGATTTCTGCCGCTGCCGCACTGGGAGCACCCCGCCCCAAGAATCTCGGCGACATCGTGTACTCGCTGCGCTACCGGGTGCCGCTTCCCGACTCCATCCGACGAACCGCGCCGCCGGGCCGCGAATGGGCAATCTTCCCCGGCGGCAACGCCGTCTACACGCTGCGGACCGTGCCCTTCAATCTCATCGAACCACGAAAGGGTGGCGAACTCCACGAGGAGCACAAGGTGCTTAGTCGTCATCGTCGGCGTCAGTTGAGTGCGTTGATCGGCGCGCCCTGCGCGGTCAGCGGGTCTCCGACACCGAAGTGCCCCTCCATCCACAGAGAGCCAAGACTGGCGCCTTCCTGGATGAACTCACTAACCCCGTCAAGATCGCTGACGCGCTCAGTCTGGGTGTGACCGTGTCGGTCGCGCCACAGGACCCGTACCTCGTTCGAGCGGAGAGCGTCGAGGAAGTGCGGAGAGTGGGTTGTGACAAGGAGTTGCGTGTGCTCGGCGGCAGCGCGGCACTCCTCGGCGAGTCCGACCAAGAGCCGAGGGTGCAGGAAGTTCTCCGGTTCTTCCAGTCCGATGAACGGCGGGGGCTTCGGGTCGTGAATCAGCACTAGGTACGCGAGCATCTTGAGAGTCCCATCGGAAGCAAAGCGTGCGAGCACCGGATCCTCGAACGGGGCGTCCTTGATTTGAAGTAGGAGCCTGCCGTCGGCCATGGTCGCGGCGGAAACACTCTCGATGCGAGGCACGCGAAGACGCATCGCCGCGAAGATGTCGTCGAGCCTCTGGGGATGCTGCTCCTTCAGGTACTGGATGACGTTGGCCAGGTTGTCACCGGTGGTGCTCAAGCGCTCGTGGGGACCGGCTTCCGGCTGTGTCCGGGCGCTGTCGGCCGCGAGGTAGGACACGTACCAGCCTCTGATGAAGTCGCGCAAGGCGGCCACTCGAGGGTGTTCTTGAAACTGGCCGAGTGCGTTGACCGCCAAGAGGTCGGGTGACCGAAGCGGGATTTCCACCCTCACCGCCTCTGCATCAGGCTCCTCGCCGCTCGCGGCCCGGCCGAAGCCCGATTCGTACTCCAGGAAGCGAAACGGTCTGCCACTGCTCCCCCGTCGCCAACTGAGCCATTCGTGCTCAACAATCGGTGCACCACGTCGCTCGTTCACGGAGAGGTGGTAGGTGATCAATGGCGCTCTCGGGCGTTCGCGGTACTTGATCTCGATCGAGACCGCCTCTGCTGATCCGCGAGTCGTGAGTTCTCTTGCCCGACCCCGCCGGTCCCATGCGCGCCTCAGCCCGGAGTCGAAGCACTCTGCAAGAAACGCGAATACATCGAAAATCGTCGACTTCCCGCTGCCGTTCGGGCCGAGAAGTACCGTCAACGGGGTCAATTCCTTCATCTCCACTGTACGAAGCGCACGGAAATTGCGGACCTTCAGGAACTCGATCCGCGGAGGGGATTTCGAGTCCGACGTAGCTGCGGCCTCTGCGGAGGTCACGAGCGAAGCCGTCCGGTGGTGAAGTTCAACTGCATCTGGTTCACGCTACCCTCGACGATTCGCAGGGGCGTTCGGAAACGGTCGTCCAGCAAGCACCCACGCGACGCCGCACAAGGACGCGGCCGAACCCCGGCATCCGGTGCCGGAACCACCATCGCCGCTGTCACCGGCGGCAACTACTCTCGACGCTGTGGCCAGCCCCACCGCCATGACGGCGATCACCGCCCCCGCCGCTTCTGCGGCTGAGGCCCTGGAGCCCTGCGAGAGGGCCATCTTGTCGGTGCTGCGCCTGTGGCCACGCGGCGCCGCTGAAGCCGCGGTCGCTCACCGGGCCAGCCTCGACGCCGCAACCGCTGCTGCGGCGCTGCGCCGGCTCCAGGCCGCCGGGTTCGTGGTGTCCAGCGAGGAGACCCCGCCGGTGCGGAGCCAACATGAGCGGATCGTGTTCTGGCGCCTGGCGGGCGCCTCGGCCACAGTGGCGCTCATGGCCCATGTCCCCCGACCCGACCCGGCCCAGCGTCGAGGCCTCCGAGGACCGGTGCCCGGTGAGTTCTGGCACCACTTCTGTTCGGGATCGGACCCCGCCGAGCTGCGCCTGCCCCGCGACGCCACCCTGGTGGGCTGCCGCCTCATCGAATCGTTCGACTCCGAGGCCCGATCCTGGGTGCTGTCACACTTCACCGTCGAGCAGCTCGCCGCCTGCCACAGCCGCTATCCCGACCCCAGCTCAGAAGCCCCCGAGCTGATCGCCGCCGCCATCGAGGCATTGAGTTGACTGCCATAGAGGATTACAGCGACGTCCTCAACGACAACATGATCGCCGCCTGATCGCGCAGAGCCCGCGCGTGCTCGGGGAAGGGATCTGCGTGTCCCGTCGGTTGCCGGCAGGTCCCGGGTACACCCGGCCCGGATGATGTTCGATGCCCGACCGGCGTGGAGCTGAGCGCTCAGAGTCCGGCGCTGAGGTCGGTTCCGGGGTCGGGCTGTGGGCGCTCGCCGGTGGCTATGTCGACGGTGACGGCAAGTTGGCGCAACTCGCCGGTGAGGGCGTCGATGGAGTCGTTGACAACTCTGCGGCCGTGCAGGCTCGCCATCTTGTCGGCGGCGTAGCCGGCTGCCGTTGTCGCCGCGGCGGCGACGGCGGTGGTGTAGGCGGCGGTGGCCAGCTCGTGGGGGTGGGGCTCGTCGGGGCCGGGCTGGTAGTCGCCCAAGCTGCGCCACGCGCTCACGTTCTGCGCGGTCACCGCGCCGGTGAAGATCAAGCCGGCGGCGACCTGGTCGCCTTCGGGCAGCTCGTCGACGATGCGGCCGATGCGATGGTTGTAGTGCAGGAGGCCCGAATCGATCTGAGCCTCGGTGCCGAGCGCCTTGAACGCCGACTCGATGGCCAAGGCCGCGGCGGTGCAGGCCTCCACGAGCCGGTCGGCTTGCAGGTCGTGGTAGTCGTCGAGGCGGCCCGCGGCGTGTGCTTGGCGCTCGCGGTCGTCGGGGTGATGACGCCGGGCGAGGCGTTGCAGCTGGGTGCGGACCTCCTCGAGGCGGCGCCACGCGGCCTCGGTGTCAGAGGTGGCCATGACTTGCTTCTTGTCCCAGCGGATGGCGCTGTCGTCGCCGTCACGGACCGCCACAGGCGTCAGGTCGGCGCGGATCGCCGCCGCGAACGACGCTGCGCAACGGTTCTGTGCGGCCCATTCGGGAACATCGGTGAGCCAAACGTCGACATATCGGCCGACAGCATCGGCGGCGAGACCCTCCAGCGCGTAGGCAGTGTCGCGTCGGCTGCGGTAGTCCAGGTCGTCGAGGACCACCACCAGATCGATGTCGCTGTAGGGGCGGGCTTCGCCCTTGGCGACGGATCCGAACACCATCACCTCGCGAGCGCCCGCGTCGGCGAGCGCTCGGCCGGCTCGCCGAGCGTCGTCGATGGTCGGTGCAGCCGCGTCTCCCACGGCCTCCACGCTACTAGGAGCCGTAGCTCCAGAATACAGCATCGGGGGAGGCTCGACCCCCAGCAGCGACCCGGCGCGGTCGAAGCGGCCGGGCTGGGCGCGCTTAGCCGCCAGGGCGGCGCAGTGGGGCCGTCGTAGCACCACTGGTCGGTGGGCGGTCCGGTGGGGCCTATCGCGAGCCAGTGCCCTGTGATGGGCCGGCGGGCCGCTTACCAACTCTGCTCGCCGAACAGACTTCAGATTGCTGGGACCGCTACGTCGTGGCGGTTGCCTCGATCTCGACGAGGAACTCTGGGAACGCGAGCCTGGTGACCCCGACGAGGGTGGAGGCGTACCGGGTTCCGGCTTCTCGAAGGCGTTCGAGTTCGTCGGCGTGCTCGAAGAAGAGGTCCATGTCGGTGGTGAAGATGTTGACCCGCACGATGTCGGCAAGGCTCATGGCAGCCTCGGCGAGCACAGTCTCGATGTTGTCTATGACTTGGCGGATCTGGCCGGCCATGTCGCCCACGCACACCGGAATGCCGTCGCCGTCGAGCGAGGCTTGGCCCGACAGATGGAGGGTGCGGGTCGCGTTGACGACCTCATGGCACCACAACCGCTGCTGAGCCGCTGTGCCGGCTCCAAGCCGCCGGGCTCGTCGTGTCCAGCGAGGAGACCCCACCGATGCGGCGCCAACATGAGCGCATCGTGTTTCTGGCGCCTGGCGGGCGCCTCGGCCACCGCCGCGCTCATCGAGCTCCGCGACCAGGGCATCCACGGCGTCCCCGCCCGGAGCTGACCCAGGAGGCCGCCCTGAACAGATGTTGACGCGCCGATGTCAACGCAATATCCTCGGCCCCATCTACTCCCCGCCCGCTGGACGGCTCACTTCGATGCCGTCCCCGGGCGGGTGTTTCATTTCATGCGCACGATAGTCCTCATCGACGGCCAGAACCTCTACCACCTGGCCCGGATCGCCTGAGCGCCGACGCCCCCAGCGGGGTCATCCCCTTACTCGTGGCCCAGCTACGACATGGAGCAGCTCGCCGTCCACCTGGTGGGGGGTTCTGTGAATTTGGACAGACTGTTGGACAAGCCGAAGGAGGACCGGCCGAGAAATAGCCTCTGATCTCGGCTTATGCCGCAAGGCGCTGGCTCCGGGGGTGGGACTCGAACCCACAACCTAGCGGTTAACAGCCGCTTGCTCTGCCGGTTGAGCTACCCCGGATCGGCTCGTGAGGCTACCAGCGCCTACGGCGCGGCCCCCTCCGATCGGACGCCGTGCTCGATCAGCCAGGGAAGCAGGTCGGCCAGCGCCTCAGTGCGGGTGCCGCGCTCCTCGAGCCGCTCCGTGTGCGACTTGAGCCAGGCGAGGCTGTTGCTGCACTGCTGGCGCAGGGCGGGATCGTCGGCTGTGGCGGCGGTGCGGCGCAGATCGTTCATGGCCCGCCGGGCGGTGAGGCGGGCGATCCGGGCGAGCACGTCGCCGATGGCCGCACTGCCGGCATCGACCGCCAGCCGGTGCAGCAGCTGCGCCGTCTGTGGTGACACAAAGTCCGCGGCAGGGGCCACGGCGCCGTGTTCTGAGAGGGCCTTGAAGGCCTCGCGGCGCACCGGATCGCCGAACAGCGTCTCATGCAGGTAGCCGGCCACCTCCTCGGGGCGGTGGATGGCCAGCTGCAGCGCCTCGTCCTCAGGCGTGAGGCGAGGCGCGGCGCCCGCGCCCTCCGCATTGTCGCTCCGTGCAGGAGCCATGCTGGGCTCACCCGATGCGTAGCGGCGCAGGTGGTCGGGATCTACATGGCACCTCTCTGCGATGGCCACCACGCTCGGGTCTCGCACCATCGGGTCCGGGTGCTCGTTGACGACGGACACGGCCCGCTCCGCCGACCTGGCCCGGCTCTCGATTGTGGACAGGTCGGCGCCGGACAGCGCCCGGTCGACACGGAACTGGAGAAGAGGCACCGCGTCGCGAACGGCCCGCTGCAGTTCGCCGGGGTCGGAGCGGCCCAGGTCGCCGGGGTCCCGGCCGTCGGGAAGGTCGGCGACCAGCACCTCCAGCTCGAACCGGCGTTCCCAGGCGTACACCCGTGCCGCGGCCGCCGCACCGGCCGCGTCGGCGTCGAAGGCCAGCACCAGCTTGCCGGCCGAGAATCGCTTGAGGAGCCGAATGTGGTCCTCCGTGAGCGCGGTGCCGCAGGTGGCGACGGCCAGTTCGATCTCGGCCTCGGCGCAGCCGATGACGTCGGTGTAGCCCTCGCACACCACCGCCTGGCCCTCCTTGACGATCTGGCGGCGGTGCTCGTGCAGCCCGTACAGGACCCGGCTCTTGTCGTAGACCCTGGCCTCGGCGGAGGTGTTCAGGTACTTGGGACCGTCGGCATCCGGCATCACCCGGCCGCCGAATCCGACCACGTCGCCCCGTTCGTCGCTTATCGGGAACAGCACGCGGCCCCGGAAGAAGTCCTGCTGGCGCCCGCCCCGGTTCACGAAGCCCAGACCCGAGTCGCGCAGGTCGTCGTCGGAGAGCTGCAGGCGGCGGGCCAGCACATCCCAATCGTCGGGTGCCCACCCGATCTTCCACCGGCGCACGAGGTCGCCGTCGTAGCCGCGGGACCTCAGGTAGTGCCGGGCCGGGCCGGCGTCGCGGCCGTCGAGCAGGCGCTGGTGGTAGAAGTCCCTGGCCTTCTC
This sequence comes from Acidimicrobiaceae bacterium, assembly GCA_026710865.1. GTDB lineage: Bacteria > Actinomycetota > Acidimicrobiia > Acidimicrobiales > Aldehydirespiratoraceae > Aldehydirespirator. The sequence goes on along the minus strand of JAPOQG010000255.1, from coordinate 21,035 downwards.
CACCGCCTCCAGCAGCCGCTTGCGCCTGCTGCGGGCTGCGCCCTCGTCCCGGCTGTCGTAGTGGAGCTGGATCCCGGCCCGCGCCGCCAGCATCTCGACCGCCCCCGCGAAGTCGAGGCCCTCGATCTCCCGCACGAAGGTGATGGCGTCACCGCTGCGCTGGCAGCCGAAGCAGTAGTACACCCCCTTGTCGGGCGACACCGACAGCGAAGGGGTGCGCTCCCCGTGCAGCGGGCAGCGGGCCATCCACTGCCGCCCGGAGCGCTTGATCTCGGTGTGCTCCGCGATGACGGCGACGAGATCGGTGGCGGCCCGCACCTTCGCGATGTCATCGGCGACAATCCCCATCGCGGCGAACATACCAGCGCCGTCGGACGAGGGTGGATCGACTCCCGATGGGTTGCCCACCAGTATCGGAACCCCTGTGGCGGGACGGGGCGTCGGCCCGTCGCGCCGCCGCCTTCGGGGTTGGCGTCGCCCCCACAGCGTGCTAACGTCCTGCCATGGACTACACCTGAAAGGGTTGTTGTCCTAGCTGTCGGAACGCCCCCGGCCCGAGCGGACCAAGTCTCCGCCGAGGGTGCCTCCGGCCCGAGCGGACCGCAGTGCCGGGGCGCTCCCGCCCGAGCGGGCCAGCTTGTTTCGGGAGCACCCCGGCACCCGCACGCTACTGTGCTGAAATCTGATTACACAGCAACAGCTTGAAAATATTAGAAAGCCTCCAAAAGACTTGGTGTGCACACCGGTCGTACTACGGGAGGCGTTCGGCGAGATACCCGGGCAGGCGGTCGATGCCGACCCGGTCCTGGGCCATGGTGTCGCGGTCGCGCACGGTCACCGCGTCGTCTTCGAGAGTGTCGAAATCGACGGTCACGCACAGCGGGGTGCCGATCTCGTCCTGGCGGCGGTAGCGGCGGCCGATGGCCTGCGTCTCGTCGTAGTCGCAGCTCCAGCGTCCCTTCAGCAGGTCGAAGACCCGCTGCGCCACCGGCACCAGCACGTCCTTGCGGGACAGGGGAAGCACCGCTGCCTGGTAGGGAGCCAACCGGCGGTCGAGACGCAGCACGACCCGCTCGGCGTCGTTCACGACCTCGGTGTCGTAGGCGGACATCAGGAAGGCCATGGCGGCCCTGGTCGCGCCGGCGGCCGGCTCGATCACGTGGGGCACGTAATGCTCGCCGGTGGCCGGGTCGAAGTACTCGAGGCGCTCGCCGGAGTGCTCCGCGTGGCAGCGCAGGTCGTAGTCGCCCCGGTTGGCGATGCCCTCGAGCTCGTCCCAGCCCCACGGGAACAGGAACTCCACATCGGAGGTGGCCGACGAGTAGTGGCTCAACTCGTCGGCCCCGTGGGCCCGCAGCCGCACCGACTCGGGCTTGATGCCCAAGTCCAGGTACCACTGGTGCCGGGCCTCGCACCAGTGCTCGAACCAGTCGCCGGCGGTGTCGGGCGGGACGAAGAACTCCATCTCCATCTGCTCGAACTCGCGGGTGCGGAACACGAAGTTCCCCGGCGTGATCTCGTTGCGGAACGACTTGCCGATCTGGGCGATCCCGAAGGGCGGGCGCTTGCGGCTGGCCCGCAGCACGTTGGCGAAGTTGATGAACATGCCCTGGGCGGTCTCGGGCCGCAGGTAGACCTGCGCCGCCGAGTCGGCCACCGGCCCGGCATGGGTGGAGAACATCAGGTTGAACTGCCTCGGCTCGGTGAGCCGGCCCCGTTCCCCGCACTCGGGGCAGGCCTCGGGGTCCTCCAGCTTGTCGGAGCGGTGGCGGGTGCCGCACGAGCGGCAGTCCACCATCGGATCGGTGAAGTTGTCGAGGTGGCCCGAGGCCTCCCACACCGCGGGCGGCGACAGGATCGAGGCGTCCAGGCCGACCACGTCGTGGCGCATCTGCACCATCGACCGCCACCACTGCTCCTTGACGTTGCGCAGCAGCAGCACCCCGAGCGGCCCGTAGTCGTAGGCGGAGCGGAAGCCGCCGTAGATCTCCGCGGAGCGGAACACGAAGCCGCGCCGCACGCACAGGTTGACGATCGTGTCGAACAGATCGGGGTCGGGCGACGGCTGGGCCATGGCAGGCAAGGCTAGGGCTCCGCCGGGCCTCTGGGCGCTAACCCTCGTCCAGGACCGTCACTGATCGAAGGCGCCGCTCCAGGTGGGACTCCATCGCGGCGGTGGCCAGGGCCGTGACCTCCCCGGCGGCCCCGGCGAGCGGCTGGCGCAACACCGCCGCGAGCTGGCCGCCGAGCATCTGCCGCAGCATGTCGAGCGCCTCCGGACTGACCGGCCGGCCCTGGCGGCAGTCGCGGCACAGCACGCCGCCGGAGTCCACGTCGATCGCCACCAGCGGTCCGGCGGCCCCGCAGCCCACACAGCTGTCGAGTTCGGGCTGGACCCCTTCCAGGGCCAGCAGCTTCAGGAAGAACCCGGCGACCACCAGCCCGCTGTCGATGCGGTCCAGCGTGGCCAGGGCCCGAACCAGCATCACGTGGCGGTCGGGATCACCCCCGGCCTCGGGCGCCAGCTGGTCGACCGCCTCCAACATCGCCGAGGCCCGCGCGAACCGGTCGGGATCGGACCGGAGGCTCGCGAACCGGTCGATGGTCTCGGCCTGGGTGACGGTGTCGAGGTCGCCCCGGCCCCGGTAGAGCTGGACAGCCACATGGCAGGCCGGTTCCAGCCGGGCGCCGAACTTCGAGCGAGTGCGGCGCACCCCCTTGGCCACGCCCCGGACCTTGCCGTTGCCCAGGGTGTGCAGGCTCACGATGCGGTCGGCCTCGCCCAGCTTCCACGTGCGCAGAACCACGGCCTCGTCGCGGTAGAGGCCCATGGGAGTCAGAGGCCGAGCGAACAGGCGGGACCTCGCGGTACATGCGGCGCGAGGCCGTGGCCCGAGCGGCCCGTGAGCGAAGCGAACAAGAGCGGGAATGACACCGCTTCCACGTGACAGGTCCTCACCTATTCGCGGCCGCTCTCAGCCGTCGCCGTTGGTGGTGCTCGCCTTGGAGGCTCCGTTGGGCGACACTCGGCCGAATCTCCGCTCGCGCTCCTGGTAGGCCCTGATCGCCTCGAAGAGGTCGCCCCGCCGGAAGTCGGGCCAGGCGGTGTCGGTGAAGTACAGCTCGCTGTAGGCCAGCTCCCACAGCAGGAAGTTGGAGGTGCGGAACTCCCCGGACGTGCGGATCATCAGGTCCGGCTCCGGCATCTCGGGGTCGTACAGCCGGCGGGCGATGGTGCGCTCGGTGATCCGGTCGGCCGAGATCCCCGCGTCGACGACCGCCCGGACTGCGTCCACGATCTCGGCCCGGCCCCCGTAGTTGAAGGCGATGGTGAAGGTCATGCGGCTGTTGTGCTCGGTCAGCTCGGTGGTGTCGTCCATCAGGTCGAGCAGGCGCTTGGGCACCCGGCGGTCGCGGCGGCCCACGAACCGGATCCTCACGCCCCGCTCGTGCAGTTCGTCGCGCCGGCGCAGCAGGATGTCCTCGTTGAACTCGATCAGGAAGCGCACCTCAGCGGCGGGACGGCGCCAGTTCTCGGTGCTGAACGCGTACACGGTCAGCCACTCCACGCCGATGTCCAGAGCGCCCTCGACCACGTCGAACAGGGCCTCCTCGCCGGCCCGGTGGCCCTCGGTGCGGGGCAGGCCCCTGGACTGGGCCCAGCGGCCGTTGCCGTCCATCACGCACGCGATGTGCGCGGGGACGCGGTCCAGATCCAGCTCGGCAGTGATCACCATTGTGAACCTACCGCCTGGCCCGCCGAGGCGGTACCCATTGCGGAACCCAGCCCCTTACTGCGCGGCGTAGTGGCTGGCCTGCGCTCGGCGCTGCCAGTTCTTGTCCACCCTCACCGCGAGCTGCAAGTAGGCCCCGTCGGGAAGTTGGGAGCGCACCGCAGTGCCCACCGCCCTGAGCGTCGATCCGCCCCTGCCGATGACGATGGCCTTCTGGGACTGGCGTTCCACCAGTATCTCGCAACGGATCAGCGGCCACTCGTAGTCGGTGACCCGGGTCGCGATCGAGTGGGGCAGTTCCTGGCGGGTCGACTTCAGGAGCTCCTCGCGCACCAGCTCGGCCACCCAGAACGCCTCCGAGCGGTCCGACACGGTGCCGGGCTCGTACAGAGCCGGGCCCGCGGGCAGCCGCGCGACCAGGTGATCGACGAGGGCGTCGACGCCCTCCCCGGTGCGGCCGCTGACCGGGAAATAGGCCTCGAAGTCCAGTTCAGCCGCCGCGGCGAGCTGTTTGAGCATCGCCGAGGGGCCGACGAGGTCGGACTTGGTGACCACCACCACAGAGTCTGGAGGCAGCGACCCGGCGATGAACGCGTCGCCCCGCCCGAAGGGGGCCGACGCGTCGATCACAAGGCACGCCACGTCGGCGTCGTGCAGCGCCTCCGACGCAACCGCGTTCAGGCTGCGCCCGTGGGCGGTCTGGGGCTTGTGGATGCCGGGCGTGTCCACGAACACGATCTGGGCGCCGGGGCGGGTCAGCACGCCCCGCACGGGCGTCCGGGTGGTCTGAGGCCTGCTGGAGGTGATCGACACCTTCTGCCCGATCATCCGGTTCACCAGCGTCGACTTGCCCGAGTTGGGTCGGCCCGCCAGGGCCACGAACCCGCAGCGATGCGAGCCGGAGGCGGGATCGTGGGCCGTCATGTGCGGGTGGGCCGTCATGTGCGGGTGAGCCGCACCCGGGTGATGCGGCGGCCCTGCATGTGCTCGACCTGGAGCTTCAGGCCGTCGACCTCCACCGTCTCGCCCACCTCGGGCACATGGCCCAGGGTGCCGAATATCAGGCCGCCCACCGTGTCCCAGTCGTCGTCGGGGAGGGCTGCCCCGACCAGCGCGTTGAGCTGGTCCACCGGCATGCGGCCGTGGACCAGCGCCTCCCCGCCCGCCAGCGGCTCCAGCAGCGGCTCGGGCCGGTCGAACTCGTCGACGATCTCACCGACGAGCTCCTCGACGAGGTCCTCGAGGGTGACGAGCCCGGCTGTGCCCCCGTACTCGTCCACCACGATCGCCAGGTGCCCGCCCGCGGTGCGCATCTCCTTGAGCAGCTGATCCACCCGCTTCGTCTCGGGAACGAACATCGCCCGCCTCATCGACTCGTGCACCGGGCCCTCGCCCCCACCGGAGCGCTCGGTGCGGGCCAGGTCCTTCAACAGCACGACCCCCACGATGTCGTCGATGTTGTCGCGGCGCACCGGGAGGCGGCTCAGCCCGCGGGAGATGGCCACCTCCAGCGCGGCGGTCACCGTCGCGGCGGCGTCCACGGTCACCATGTCGGCTCGGGGGGCCATGACCTCCCGCACGACCGTGCGGTCGAGCGCCAGGGCGGACGCGATCATGTCGCGCTCGGCGTCCTCGATCGTGTCGGCCTCCGCGGCGGCGTCCGTCAGCGCGATCAGCTCGTCCTCGCTGACCGGCGGAGCGTCGGCGCGGCCCCGGCCCGGCAGGAGGCGGAATCGCCGGCGCAGGGCCGCGGCCGCTCCGTGGCGCCGCGGCGCCCCTGCGGCGGACGTCGGGTCGCTCACCGCCGGTAGTGCGCGGCCAGGAGCTGCCGCTCGCGGGCCTGCATGGCCGCCGCGTCCGCGTCGGATTGGTGGTCGTACCCCAGCACGTGCAGCACCCCGTGCACGACCAGCAGCGCCAGCTCGTCGCCGAGGCTGCCGTCGTGGCCGCCGCCGGCGTGGTCCGGCGCCTGCTCGGCGGCATAGGCGGGGCACACCACGACGTCTCCCAGCAGCGGGACCTGCTCGGGGACGTGGACCGAGCCGCCCGCCCCGTCTCCCGCCCCGTCTATGGGGAAGGCGAGAACGTCGGTCGGCCCGGGCGAGCCCATGTGGCTCGAGTTGAGCTCGGACATGGCTCCGGGATCCACGAAGCGCAGGCCCAGCTCGCCCCGTCCCACACCCTCGTCCCGCAGCACCGCCTCAGCCAGACCGGCCCACCGCTCGGCCAGGAGCCCGTCGCGCTCCGGATCTCGCTGGGATCGCTCGTCGAGGGCATTGACCACCGCGCCAGAGGTGGCTGCGGCCATCTAGCCGGATCCCCCCGGCGTCGCCCCGGCCCTGTCGTAGGCGGTCACGATGTCGGCGACGATGCGGTGGCGCACCACGTCGCGGCTGGAGAGATGCACGAACCCGATGTCCTCGATGCTCCCGAGGAGCTTCTCTATGCCCACGAGGCCGCTGCGCCCGCCGTCGACATCGACCTGGGTCACGTCGCCGGTCACGACCGCCCGGGAGCCGAAGCCGATGCGGGTCAGGAACATCTTCATCTGCTCGGGCGTGGTGTTCTGGGCCTCGTCCAGGATGATGAAGCTCGAGTTGAGCGTCCGGCCCCGCATGAAGGCCAGCGGCGCCACCTCCACTGCGCCCCGCTCCAGCAGACGCTCCATTCCCTCGCTGCCGACCATGTCGTACAGGGCGTCGTACAGCGGACGCAGGTACGGGTCGACCTTGGCCATGAGGTCCCCCGGCAGGAATCCGAGCCTCTCCCCCGCCTCCACCGCGGGCCGGGTGAGGATGATCCGGCTGACCTCGTCGTTGTGGAGCGCCCTGACCGCCATGGCCACCGCCAGCCAGCTCTTGCCGGTGCCGGCCGGCCCGATGCTGAAGGTGATCACGCTCTGGCCCATCACGTCCACATAGCGCTTCTGTCCCGCCGACTTGGGGCGCACGATCCGGCCCCCGGCGGTGCGCAGCACGTCATGGGTGAGCACCTCCGAGGCTCGGACATTGCTGCGCACCATGTCGATCGTGCGGTCGATGGTGCGCACATCGAGGCGCTGGCCGTGCTCGAGGAGCAGGATCAGCTCCTCGAAGAGCCGGGCGACGGTCTCGGCCTCGTCCCCGAGGACGCTCACCTCGTTGCCCCGCAGATGGATGCGGCTGCCGGGGAAGGCGCTCTCCAACTGCTTGAGGTTCGCATCGTGCTCGCCCACCAAGGGTCCGAGCAGGTGGTTGGCGGGGACGCGGATGGTGGCGGCGGTCTCGGACATGCGTGGTGTCTACACCGGAGGCTACACGACGAGGGTCGCCCCGACAGCAATCGCGCCCCGGCGCCCGGCCGGGACGGGGCCCCGCTCGGCCTCTAGCCTGCCGGTCGCCGGCGGCGCCTCTGGCGGTCGAGGAATCGGTAGACGTCGAGCAGGTCGATCCCGGGGAACGGCAGGAAGGACCGCTGCGAGGGCGGCAGGGCCGACAGCACGTGGCTGCGCTCCGCGGCCGAGGGCCAGGCCACGCCCTCCCACTCGCTCACGAGCCGCGGGTCCGGCTCGACATCCTTGGAGCGGGCGTGCTCGCGCCGCAGGGTCTGCGAGCCGCGGAAGTGCCGGGCGTGCTCGGCGGTCGTGCCGAGCGTGATCGCGCACGGGTAGCGGTCGTTCTCGGTCTCGATGTAGGTGAGGCAGAAGTACTCCCCCTCATCGAGCACGGTGTACTGCTCGTGCAGCAGGAAGTGGCCCTGCGCGCCCCAGGCCTGGCGGGCTCCCCATTGGCGGGGGACGCGCTCCCCCTCGAGCCCGCCGTCGGCGGTCTCCGGGAACGGCAGCCCGTCGTTCTCGTACGCCTTCGAGATCACTCCCTCGGCGTCGGTCCGCAGGAAGTGGACCGGCAGTCCGAGGTGGACGGTGGCCAGGTTGGTGAAGCGGTGCGCGGCCATCTCGTAGGAGATGTAGAAGGTCTCCTTGAGGTCCTCGACGCTGATGTCGCTCTGGCGCTTGGCCTCGCTCAGCAGGTCCACGGCGGGTCCCTCGGGCGCCAGCACCGCCGCGGAGAAGTAGTTCGACTCGATCCTCTGGCGGAGGTAGTTGCCGAAGTCCGCCGTGTCCGAGTGCTCCAGGGCGAAGTGGCCGAGGGTCTGAAGGACCACCGATCGGGCCTGGCGGACCTTCACGTCGTCCTGGTCGCCGATGTAGATCACCCTGTCTCGGGTGTCGGTGATCGAGCGGGCCGTCCTGGGGAGCCCGGCCACACGCTGGATGCGGAAGCCGTAGCTGCTCACCAGCTCGGTGAGGACCCGCTCGCTGACCGGGCCCGAGCCGGGGTAGCCGGCCAGCGACAGTCCCTCGGCGGCGATCGCCTCGATGTCGGCGAAGTAGTTGTTCCGGTCGCGCATCTGGTGGCGCAGCGCCGAGTTGGCCCGCCGGGCGCTCTCGGTGGCGTCGGCGGGTCTGCCCGCCCGCTCGCAGACCGCCCGACCGAGGGCTGCCAGGTGCTCGAGGACGTCGTCGCCGAGGCGTGCCGACGGCTTGAGGGCGGGCAGGCCCAGCTCCCGGTAGGCCGGATCGTCCTGGATCCTCAGCAGGGCCAGCTCCAGCTCGGCGCGGCGGTCGGGCGGGGCGTCGGTGAGCAGGTCGGCGGTCGTGGTCCCCAGAGCGTCGGCGAGGTCGCCCAGCACGCCGAGTCGGGGCTCCACTCTCCCGTTCTCCAGCCGGGACAGGTAGGCGGGCGGGCGGCCGGTGCGTTCGGCCAGGCCCGCGAGAGTGAGGCCCTGGCTGCGCCGGGCGTGGCGCAGGCGGCGGCCGAGCACGAGCAGGTCGGGTTCGGCAGTCATGGGAGAAAGAATCGCAGATCTTGCCCAGGACGACAACTTTGAGGCTTGTCTGCATGGCAGGACTGTCGACAATCATCGTCGGGCGGGACGACGATTGGTTCCACGACATCGTCGGCGGTGGCCGGTGCCACCGCTCCAGCAGGAGGTCGAGGAGATGGCGAGCATCCCGAATGCCGGTCCGAGCTTCGCGACGCAGGTCGAGGCCGTCGAGCAGGACTGGGCCACCAACCCGCGCTGGGAGGGCGTGCAGCGCGACTACTCCGCAGCCGACGTGGTGAGACTGCGGGGCTCGGTGATGCCGGAGTGCACGCTGGCGCGCTCCGGCGCGTCGAAGCTCTGGCAGCGCCTGCACGACATGGACTACGTGCACGCCCTCGGAGCCATGACCGGGGGCCAGGCCATCCAGTTCGCCAAGGCGGATCTGCCCGCGCTGTACCTGTCGGGCTGGCAGGTGGCCGGCGACGCCAATCTCGCCGGGCAGGTGTACCCGGACCAGTCGCTGTACCCCGCCAACTCGGTGCCGTCGGTGGTGTCCCGGCTCAACAACGCCCTGCGCCGGGCCGACCAGATCGAGTGGAGCGAGACCGAGGGACACCCCAGCCGCGACTACATGCTGCCCATCGTGGCCGATGCCGAGGCGGGCTTCGGCGGGCCGCTCAACGCCTACGAGCTCATGAAGGCGATGATCGAGTCCGGCGCGGCCGGGGTCCACTTCGAGGACCAGCTCAGCTCGGCCAAGAAATGCGGCCACATGGGCGGCAAGGTGCTGGTTCCCACCTCCCAGCACCTGTCGACGCTCAGGGCGGCCAGGCTGGCCGCTGACGTCATGGGCGCCGAGACGATCGTGATCGCCCGCACCGACGCCCTGAGCGCGGGCCTCGTCACCAGCGACATGGACGAGCGGGACCGGGCCAGGCTCACCGGGGAGCGGACCGCCGAGGGGTTCTTCGTCACCGAGCCCGGGCTCGAGGCGCCCATCGGTCGCAGCCTCGCCTATGCGCCCTACTGCGATCTGCTGTGGTGCGAGACGGCCACCCCCGACCTCGACGAGGCGAGGGCGTTCGCGGACGCGGTCCACGAGGTGTATCCGGACAAGATGCTGGCCTACAACTGCTCGCCGTCGTTCAACTGGCGGGCACACCTAGACGACGCCGAGATCGCGGTGTTCCAGAAGGAGCTGGGCGCCATGGGCTACGTGTTCCAGTTCATAACGCTGGCCGGATGGCACGCGCTCAACGCCTCGGCCTTCGAGCTGGCCCACGCCTACCACCGCCACGACATGACCGCCTATGTCGCGCTCCAGCAGCGCGAGATGGAGATGGAGGCGCTGGGCTACAGCGCGACCCGCCACCAGCGCGAGGTCGGCGCCGGGTACTTCGACCAGGTGGCCACGGTGATCTCCGGCGGCACCGCGTCGACGCTGGCCCTGGAGGGCAGCACCGAGCAGGCCCAGTTCTGACGCCCGGCTCCGACACCGCGCCCGCGGGACGTGTGAACTCCTGGTGGGTGGGCCATCCCATCCGAGCCGCCGGCGCCGCTTGATGAGCCGCCGACGCGAGATCGGAGTGAGCCGGGCTGCCACCGCTAGCGGGTAGCGGCGTCGTGGTGCAGGTTTGGGAGGTCGTGGCCGCGTTCGGCTCTGAGGCTTGCCCTGCCGTGCAGGACTGGGCGCGTTTCCTCGTTTGGAAGCGGCGCGCTGCCCGCATCGCGTCCGTCGGCGCGAGTGGCCTCGGCTGCGCTGCGGGCCGTAGAACCGTCTCCCGGTGGAGGCGCTGCGCCCGGCGGCTGATCGAGTGTCTTGATGGTGGACACGGCGTCGTCGAACGATGCCGGTCTGCGGCCCCACACGAGGTCGGTGACGACGGCGTCGTAGCCGGTTGCCAGTGCCTGATACTGCGGGGTGCCGGGCTGGAATGCCAGGCTGGTGGAGAACCCCGCGTCGGGCCTGGGGTGCGGCTCTTTGGTGGCGCCCTTGGCCTGGATGTGGCGAGCCAGGATCGGCAACGTGGCGCGAGTCTCAGCGGCATGTGCCGGCGACTGAGCGATGCTCCACAGGTCGTAGATGTCGCGGCCGCGTTTCTGTAGCTCGATGAGAGCGTGGTCGTCTGGTTCTTCTGCCATGGCGCGCTTATGCAAGGCCAGGAACTTGTTGGCGGCGGTGAACGGCACGCACAGCGCGGTCAACTCGAAGGCGGCGAGGTCGGGGTATGTGTCGACCACGGTCGGATCGGCGGCACGTCCCATCAACGACTGGCAAGGCACGACCCGGGCGACAACGAACGGCCGGCCGCAAGCGGCGTCGAGTTCGGCCTGCAGATCCTCGTCGAAGGGTCGGATGATGCTCGACTCTGCGACGAGATAGTTGTGGGCGTCGCCCATGGTGATGACCCGCCGGCCTACGTCTCCGCCGGTGGTTCGGGTGTTGTGGGCATCGTCAGGCAGTTCCGGCGAGCATGCCCTGGCGGCGTCGGTGACAGCGAGCCGCCGGATCCGGCCGCGCGCGTTCTTGGCTTCGACCTCGGTGGTGAGCGCAACGGAGAGGTCGATGTCCTCTGAGATGCGGTCGGCCAGCTGATAGGCGTTTGTGAGTGACGACCCGCCGGTGAAGAGCAGTTCACCAACCGGGGACGAGACGAACCGGTGCTTGTGGTCGTTGTAGCGATCCTCGAACATCGTGCCGGGCGGGTGCTGGGTGAACAGCGCACGCAGTGTGCGGCACATGTGATAGTCGCGGACGATGGTGCTCTCATCGCCCACGAACCGCGAGGTTGCTGCGTTGAGCACACTCCCGAAGTCTGCGACGTTGTCGCACAGGCGTCCACTTGCGCTGTCGGCTACGCCCGGCCAGGGGCTGGGGACAGGGGTTGATCCGCCGTGAGGGCTGCCGGTCATCGGCCCCACCAGGCCCGACGAACCGGGCCGCCTATGGCCTCGTGTGGGCATGGGTCTTTCGCTGGCATCCGCTGGCGACTGCGGCGGGCATGGAGTCTGTGAGGCTGCGCAACCGGCGCCGGAATCTGTCAGTGGCGCGCGGTTCGCGCTCCCCGACTTCGCGCAGAGCGTCGCGGCGCACCTGCGCGTCCGGGCCGAGGCGTCTCATCGCGGAGCCGTCAGCGATGATCGCGACGCATTCGTCCCAGGCCCATTCAGCGAAGGTCGAGTAGCGCAGCGCCTCCAGCACCGTCACCTCGGCCCATGTCAGCTCCCGGCGGGCTTCGTTGGCTCTCGACGAGAACTCACAGGCCCTGACGTTCGCCCGAGGGGCCCGCCCCACCGCCGCTATCCGCAGGCGAACGGTGGGCTGCCAGTTCCAGCCCACCTTGTTGACTGCGGTCAGCCCCCCGTAGCCGGAACCCGGGCCCGCGATGGCCATGGCCACCCGGCCTCGGTCATAGACAAGAATGCCTTTGCGCCAGGGGTTGTTGACCTTGATGTAGATGCCTTGAGCGACACGCTCCAGTCGCAGGTCGCGGGCGGCCATCTGGCTGAGCGTCTTGGCTGCCACCGGCCGCGGGCCGGGCACATCGCTCGCCTCGAAAAGCGACCAGTCCGGCAAGGCGACCACCCAGTCGCGCACAGCGGCAGCGGCTGAGCCGTCCCTGTAGGCGACCGGTGCGAGGGTTGCATCTGTCATGCTCGCCAGCCTACCACCCCTGGATAGCTACCGCGTTATGACGCTTATGGCGCGGCAGCGCCGATCAACGATGCCGCTGATGCCCCGGTGGGGTGCAGTGTCGTGGCCCCCGAACAGACAACGGTGCCGGCGAGAAGCGGACCCAGCGTCGGCTCCGACACGCTCACACCACCCAGAGCGCCCCATACGGCGGTGCGCTCATGGTCCCGGTCCACCCATTCACGGATTCTCCCGTCGTCGCCCGACAGGGACAACAACTCCGACACGGGTGGGCCAGACCGAACGACGATACGCATCCGCTCGAACGCTGTTGTGCGCCCTCGATGTGGATCGGCATGCACCGGTCAGGACATCCCGCCGAGCAAGGGGTTCCGCTCAGCGCTTGTAGCGGTCGTCGCCTGCGTGCCCGTATGCCAGCACGCAGCGGCGCTTCGAGCGCACGCCGATGTGGGTGCACAGCGGCGGCGGCGCCGGCCCCGGCGTCGGACTTGACGGTTCGCCACGGTGGCGTCCCATCGCAGGTGTAATAGCGGTGTGGGCGTAGGTTCCTTCAGCAAGTTGCCTGCTCACGAGGGAGCCTACGCCTGTGTCTGCACGAGTATCGCCCACAGAAGCTGTCCGCGCCGAGATCGACGAGTTGTTCGGTTCGGGACGTGACATCGCGGAGGTCCCAGAGGAGGTGATGGGCCTGTCGGCGCGGCTTGTGTTGCCGCAGGTCCTTGAGGACGAGGTCACGTCGTGGCTGGGGCGGAACTGGAACTCGCGCGCCGGGGGCGGGCGCGCCGGACAGCGCAACGGCTATGGCGACCTGCCCCCCCTACCCCTCAAAGCGCCGTCCAGCCCGAGTCCGTCGCCGCCCCAGCACGTCCGCCGAGCACGCTGACCGCGGCCCAGGCCGAGCACGTCCGCCCCAGCGCACATAGTGACACTTGTGACGGCGTGTGTCATCTCCGGCGGCTTCGTGCTGTACATGGCGACACTTGACTCGCGTACGGGCAGTACGCAGAAGGCGGGAGTCGAACCCGCGACCTTCCGCGTGCGAGGTGGACGCTCTTCCTGCGCCGGGTCGAGATCGGATCGTTGTGCCGCGGCCGGCCATCCAGGCTGCCCGCCGGAGCTGCCAGCAGAGATCGCCAAAGACGGGAACCCAGGTGTGCGTCGTCTATCTCGATCCCAGCCACTCGTCTCGCGAGATGTCTGCCTGTTTGAGTATCCGGGAGGGCTGCTCGACCCCGATGTCGCCTTCGTGGGGGTTGGGGACCCGCACTTGGTGAGGCCCTTTGACCATGTATGCATGTCTGGTGCCAGCGTGCGGCCCGTCGAAGCCGAGCCCCTTGAGCCGTTTGATGAACTTGCGGCGCGAGATCGGGAGAAGCCGGCACCCACAGTCAGGGCGCGGCGGCGCGGCTGGGAAGCTCCGGCAGGTCGTAGCCGCGGGCGACTCTGAGGTTGGCCCAGTCAGTTAGAGCTGAGCGCATCTCGTCTCGTGCTTCTTGTTCGCTGCGACCGACGGTGATAGCGCCCGGGGCCACAACACAGTCAGCGAGAAACCCCGGAGGGGAGTCGATCTTATCCACAACGGTGCGCGTGAACGCCTCAGCGACCCACTCGTCGACGCAGGACCGCCCAATCCGAGGTTGCGGCTCTTCGGCTACCCCGCCGCGGCGGCTGTCGCGCCTCTCTGAGACGGAACCGCTTGCCGGCGTGCGGTGCGTCTGATGTATGTCATGGCCGTGTGCCGACACTTGCGATCACCCTTGAGTGTTCCCGGATCGTGTTGCATTGCAACGATATCACAGGGAGCCCCCGCACGGGTGTGCGGCCGTGTCAACCACTCGGTCGGCCGCTTGCCGACCTGAGGTCCAACCACCAGTTCCAGCAGCGCCCGGCTCGCCGCCCGGTTCGGGACGAGGGACTCGAAACCCCACCTCGAGAGCCGCAGGTAGGACCGGGAGGTCGTGGCCGCGTTCGACTCTGAGGCTTGCCCAGCCGAGCAGGACTGAGCGCATTTCCTCGATCGCTGCTTCCGCGGTGCTGGCGAAGGCCAGCGCCCCGGGGGCCGCGTCGCAGTCCGCGACGAACCCGGGCGGCGACTCGATGGCCTCCACGGCGGTGCGCTCATGGGCTTGGGCCACCCATTCGCGGATTCTCCCGTCATCGCTCGACAGGGACAACTCCGACACGGGTGGGTCAGACCGAACGCTGGCAGGCCGTCTCAGCATGAATGGCACCACCTTCGCTGCTCGCCCGGCTGCATCCACGGACACCTCTTCGGTCTCAGTTGCCCTTGCCGCACAACCGCGGTGTCGTCTGGTCCATGGTCATTGCGGCGGCTCTTGGGTCTTGAGGATCTTCTCGACCTCGTCCACGATGCCGAGATACACGTTCTGCGCTTGCTGGAGGCTGAACCCGCTGGGGGTGCAGTGTCGTGCCCCCCGGAACAGACGACGGTGCCGGCGAGAAGCGGGTCATTGCCGAGTTCGATGATCAGGCGCCTCAGCAGCATTTCCTGCTCGGCCTGCGCCGCGTTCAGCGCGACCGGGCTGGCGTTCTGCCAGGCGGCGGCGTCGGCTGGGGTGATCATCCGTCGGGGTCCAACCGGGTGTTGACCCGCACCCGCCAGCGGGCGTCGACGGCGATGGGGTCGTCGTCGCAGGTGGGCGCGAAGAAACGGTCCACACCGGGCATCAGCGGCGTGACGGCCACCGTCGCGCTGATCGTTGCGGCCAGCGGATCGGTGTCCACGACGCCGTCGGCGACTCTGGACACGGCGTCGAGAATGTGCCCGGCGCGCTGGCGCACGGACTGCGGGTAGGTGAGCGCCTGGGCCGCCAGCACCTCGAGGTCGAGGCAGGCGCCCTCCACCAGGTCGAGGGCGACCGTCGCGACCTGGTCGAGTCCCCCAGCCTGCGCCGGGGTGTGAACCATGTCCAGGAAGGTGACCTCGGGAGTCGAGTAGTTCACGAACGTCTCAGGCGGATAGAAGCCCTCGGGCAACCGCCGCCGGTCGAAGCCGCGGCGGTGGGGGGCCGCGCTGTGCATGTAGGTGACGACCATGGTGCTGCACTCGCCTCGGCGTGCAGCGGTGCGATGCACGGTCCGTGCGGAGGTAACGACCACTGTGTTCGAGAAGCCGCGGCGCACAGCGCCATGAACGGCAGCGGCCGCGTTGAACCCCAGATAGTAGCGATGCCCGAGGTGGCGCATCATGTCGTCGACGTACAGCTCCAGATCCGGCAGCGGCCGCGCCGTGCTCTTGCAGAGGTCGTCGCGGGCCACCCAGCCCCCGCGGCAGACCCTTACGAAGTCCCCCCGGGCGACCGCCCGCCGCAACGAACTCGGCAGCGCCTCGGCGGCGACGCCTAGCATCGCGCACAGCCGCGCCCTCGACGCGAAGCACCTGCCCTCAGCAAGGAGACGTTCGCGCACCTCGCCCGGGCGCATCCTGGCCAGGCTGGACATACCTTGAGTGTATCTCATTGCGCCAACTGGTGCGCATTGGGCAGCAGTCATCCGGTTCGGGCCTACATCCTGTTCGTGCACACTGACCCGGCCAACGCGAACCTGTGCGACAGACGGTTCCGCATCCCTGGACCCGTCCGTCTTCCGGTGGCCTCGCCCAAGACGGGGCCAAGACACCCTCTCAGAACCCTCCCGGGCGCTTGGTGTCAGGGGTCGGGCACGCTAGGTGTGACCCGTCCCAGACGCGCCCCCGACAGGACTCGAACCCGCAACCTGAGGGGTAGAAACCCTCCGCTCTATCCATTTGAGCTACGGGGGCGGCCCAAGGCTACCGCCGGGTCGGGACGGCACCCGGGCGCGCGCGTTCGACCGGGCTCCAGCGGTCGGTAGGCTTGCGGGTCTCCGCTTCGGCGGACATGGTGGCCGTAGCTCAGTCGGTTAGAGCGCCGGGTTGTGGTCCCGGAGGTCGGGGGTTCGACTCCCCTCGGTCACCCGTACCCCTCCCTCCTGCCCTGCAGGCGGGGGCGGGACTGTCGGCGGTGCGCTATCCTGGCCCGTCGCACGAGCGCCTCTAGCTCAATTTGGCAGAGCAACGGACTCTTAATCCGCAGGTTCTGGGTTCGAGTCCCAGGGGGCGTACACGATGGCTAGCGCTGCGATCACCGGCTATGCTGCAGGTTCTGAGAGGGCACTGCGCCGGGGGCGCGTGAGGTCCGGCCGGACTTCTTCCTCGCGCGGGGGGTGATGCTGCGTGGACCGCTACGCAATCTTTGTTGACGCTGAGTACCTCTACGCGGAGGGCGGGATGCTGTGCTGCAACAGCCCTGAGCGTCAGGAGATCCTCCTGTACGGGCTCGGCGCGAACGACTTCCTGGTCGGCCTGGCCACCGACGCCTGCGATCTCCAACCCCTGCGCACCTACTGGTACGACACCTCCAAGGACGGGGTGCCGACCTCGGCCCAGCAGCTCATCGCCACCCTTCCCAACATGAAGCTCCGGCTCCAGCGGGGCGACCCCGCGCAGCAGACGCCGCTGAACGAGGCAATCAAGCGCGACCTCGCCACGCTGGCCCGGGAGCGGGCCATCTGCGACGCGTTCCTGCTGGCGGCTGACGAGGACCTCATCGACACGGTCAGGGAGGTCCAGGATCAGGGGCTGCGAGTCACGCTCATCAATATCGCGTCGCGCGACGGGCGGGGGGACCCGACGGCCAGCCTGGCGAGCGAGGCGGACGAAGTGATCCAGCTCACCAAGGACGACCTCTCGAGGTTCATCCGCCGCCGCCGGGCTCCCGACGACGCCGCCTCCGACACCTACGATCCCGTCGACTCGGTGGCCGCGGCCGCGGCCGAGTTCGCCGAGAGTTGGCTGTACCGGGCCAGCGACGACGAGTTCGACGCCCTGCTCGACCAGCGGCCCCGCATACCGGAGTCGCTCGACGGCGATCTGCTCTACGCCGTCGAGAACGTGATCGGCGGAAGCCTGCGGGGCCAGGATCGACTCAGGAGGGCAGTGCGCCAGGCCTTCTGGAACCGCATCGACCAGGAAGTCCAGGACTGGCCCCCCGAACCGGAGCGCTAGAGGCCGAGCGGGTGGGCGCACCGCTGTACGGAGATCGCGAGGCGCAGAGCGAGGCCGTGGCCCGAGCGGCCCGTGAGCGCAGCGAACAAGAGCGGGAAACACAGCCGGCGCTTCGATGACTGTTGCCACCCGTCGGTCGGCGAAGCTGCCGGTGACCATCCTGACCGGCTTCCTGGGGTCGGGCAAGACGACGCTGCTCAACTACATCCTGCGCGAGAACCACGGCAAGCGCATCGCCGTCATCGAGAACGAGTTCGGCGAGATCAGCATCGACTCGGACCTGGTGGTCTCCTCCGATGAGGAGATCTACGAGATGAGCAACGGCTGCATCTGCTGCGTCGCGTCGGTGCGCGGCGACCTGCTCGAGGTGATCCGGAAGCTGATGGGCCGCCGTGACCGCATCGACTGCATCCTCATCGAGACCAGCGGTCTCGCCGACCCGATGCCCGTCGCGCAGGCCTTCTTCGTGGACGACGAGATCCTGGACGAGGTGGCCCTGGACGCCATCGTCACGTTGATCGACTCCAAGCACATCGAGCAGCACCTCGACGATGTCCGCTACGACGGCATCAACAGCCAGGCCGTCGACCAGATCATCAGCGCCGACCGGATCATCGTGAACAAGGTCGACCTGGTCGATGACGGCACGGTCGAGCGGATCGAGCAGCGCGTCAGGAAGCTGAACCAGCGATCCGAGATCGATCGGTCGAGCTACGCGCGGGTGAACCTGGACGCGATCCTTGGCATCCAGGCGTTCGAGATCTCGCAACGGGCCGCAGCCGAGCCCTCGTTCCTGGAGAACCACTTTGTGCACAGCCACGATCCCGCCGTGGAGAGCCTCGCGGTGAGGATCGTCGGGGAGCTCGACGGGGGCCTGGTGGAGGCCGCGGCCCGAGAGATCGCAGCCGCCCACGGCGCCGACCTGTTGCGCTGGAAGGGGGTGCTCGCCATCGCGGGCAACGACCGGCGGGTCGCGCTGCAGGGCGTGCACCGGATCTTCGAGATGCACGACCTCGACCGGTGGGAGGGTCCCCACCGCGACAGCAGGGCGGTCTTCATCGGCAAGAACCTGGACCGCGACCGGCTGGCGGGCTACCTTCAGCGTTGTGTCGCGGGCTCCCAGCCCGCAGTCCACCCGACCTGAAAGCGACCGGTTTGGCCCGCCGCCGAGCACCCGTGGGACTATCAGGCCCGACCGGCAAGGAGCTTCCAGCATGATCATCGACACCCATCTGCATCCGACCAACGTTGTCGATGAGGCTTGGCGCCACACCGGCGAGCCGTTCACGGGTGAGCGGATGCTGGCCATGATGGACGGGCCGTATTGGATCAACGGCAAGCCGCGGCGCATCGACATGGGTTTCATCCAGCCCCCGCCGGGGAACACGGCGTGGCGCGACGGCGGACGCTCGGGCCGCGAGGGCATTCGCGACTACATGGCCTATGTGGCCGAGTTGACCCAGCGCTACCCGGACCGGTTCATCGGCAACTTCAACTACAACCCGCGGTTCGGTCCCGACAACGGCGCCGCCGAGTTGGAGTTCCATGTGCGCGAGTACGGGTTCAAGATGTTGAAGCTGCACGCAAACATGCACGCCTACCGACCGGACCGGGCGTTGGACTGGCTGCGCCCGGTGATGCGCAAGTGCGACGAGTTGGGTGTGGTGGTGCTGATCCACACCGGTGACGGGCCCTATTCGATCCCGACGCAGTTCTACCCCATCATCCGGGAGTTCCCCGACGTGAAGTTCATCATCGGGCACTTCGGGGTCCAGACCGGCGGCGTGTACTGCTTCGAGGCGTTCTGGATGATCATGGACTCCCCCAACGTCTACGGCGAGTCGGGCTGGCTGCTGCAGTCGCGCATCGTGGAGTTCGCCAAGGAGATGCCCCGGGACCGCCTGGTGTTCGGCACCGACTCGCCGCCCAACGACCCCGGCATGTGGCTCACCCATCTCGAGGTGCTGTGCCATGACGCCCCCCAGGGCATCAACGCCACAGAGGACCAGCTCGAGGACTACATGGGCAACAACATCGCCCGGCTCGTGGGCATCGCACCCACCGCGCCCCCCGCCACCGTCGATGACGCCAAACAACAACTCGCCGACGGCCGCTACGGCACCCCCACCGACTAGCCGCGAGTTGTCGGTTCGGGTGGCTGTTTGCGAGCCCAGCGGGAATCTCGGGATGGTTTCGAGCAGCCAGTCCACACAAATCGCACCAAGAAGCCTGGCAGTGCCATCGGCAACGGCCTCAAGGAACCCGAGTCGATAGGTCGACATGGGTGGCCAGAGCCTCCAGGACTTCGTCCGCCGCTACGAGGCCGCGCATCCCGACGACGTCCGCACCGTCGACCGGGAGGTCTCGCTGGACCAGGACATCACCGCAGTCGTGTGGGAGCTGGCCGACCGGGGCGAGCATCCGCTGCTGCGCTTCCCGTGTGTGACGGGCGCCGACCGGGAGGTCGTGACCAACCTCTTCGCGTCCCGGGTGCGGATCGAGCGGATGCTCGGCGCCCGCCCGGGCGAGCTCCACGACCGGTACCAGCACCTGGCCGCAAACTCGATGGAGATGGCCGAGCTCGACGACGGTCCGGTCACCGGCCGAGTCGAGGCCGGCGACCGCATCGATCTCTTCGAGTTGCCGCTGCTGACCCATTTCGCGACCGACGCAGGCCCCTACATCACAAGCGGGATCGTGGTGGCCGAGGATTCCGCCGGCGGCCGGGGCAACCTCAGCTACCACCGCTCGGTCGTCGCCTCCCCGACATCGCTCGGCACGAGCCTGCACTCCCGTGGAGACCTCTGGCGCCTGCTGCAGGATGCCGCCGCCGCCGGCAGGCGGCTTCCCGTGGCGATGGTCATCGGCGCCCACCCGCTGTTCATGCTGGCCGCGTCGGCCCGGGCCCCGTTCGACGTCGACGAGCGCGAGATCGCGGGAGGACTCCTCGGCGAGCCCCTGCAGGTGGTGCGCACACCGAAGCACGGCCTGCGCGTCCCCGCGTCGGCGGAGGTCGTGCTGGAGGGCGAGATCGATCCTGCCGCCGATGAGGACGAGGGGCCGTTCGGCGAGTTCTCCGGGTACTCCTCGGACCGCTCGACCCGCAACCGCATCGACGTGTGCACGGTGATGCAGCGCAACGGCGCGGTCTGGGTGGATGTGGTCGGCGGGAACTCACATGAGCATCTCAACCTCGGGCGGGTGCCCCGCGAGGCGGAGATGATCGCGAACCTCAAGGACCGCTTCGGTTCAGTCGTGGGGGTGCACTACCCGAACTCGGGCACGCACTTCCACTGCTACGTGGCCGTCGACCAGCGCCGCCCCGGCGAGGCCCGCCAGGCGCTGCTGGGGCTGCTCGGCTGGGACCCGTACCTCAAGACGGTCGTCGCCGTGGACGCGGATGTCGACATCACCTCTGACGCCGAGGTGCTCTGGGCGCTGGCCACCCACTTCCAGCCCGAGCAGGACATGATGGTGATCGGCGGTCTTCCCGGGAGCGCCCTGGATCCGTCCGCCGACAAGCTGGGCACGACGTCGCGGCTGGCGCTCGACGCCACCCGGGGGGAGGGCTTCGACGCCCAACGCATCCGGATCTCGGATGAGGCCCGAGCCGTCGGCCGCGAGATCGTGGCGGACCGTGCCGGCGAAGTAGACGGCTAGCCCAGATCTTTCAGTAGGCCTGGCTGGGGGGCGTTCTGGGGCTGGGTTGGGTGCGGTGGCGGGCGTGTCGGCGGGCGTGTGGGGGGTGTTGGGCGTGTCGGGGCGCGTTGTGCCGTGGCGGGTGTGTGTGGGTGGG
>JAPOQG010000130.1 GCA_026710865.1 Acidimicrobiaceae bacterium | reverse complement strand
GGGCTTGCCGATGTCGTGGAACAGCGCAGCTAGGCGAACCACTAGGTCATCGGGCGTTTTGGCCACCACCGCGACGGTGTGGGCGAGCACGTCCTTGTGCCTGTGGATCGGGTCCTGCTCCATCCTCAGAGCGGGCAGCTCAGGCACGATCTCGGCCATGCGGCCGGAGTCGATCGCGGACCACAGCCGGGGCGCGGGTTCGTCGCCGCCGACCAGGCCGCACAACTCCGCCCGAGGGTCCACTTCCGTCATCGCGGAACAGCCTATGATCGCGCCGCACTGTTCGACCTCGTGACACCGGGGCTGAACGTAGCCTGTATGGTGGACACCTGGAGAGGAGTTCTACATGCGTTCACTGAGGCTCGGGGCCGCGATGCTGGCGCTGGCTCTGGTCGCGGCGGCATGCAGCGACGACGAGACGCCCAACGAGGCGGCCAACGGGGATCCGGTCTCCACCACGACGACTCGGGCGGCTTCAACGACGACCACCCAGCCGCTGGTGACCACGCCGACATCGGAACCGCCCGAGACCACGACGACTACCGTGGCTCCGCCCGAGGACGCCGCCGACACGACGACGACCCTGGCTCCGACAGTGAGCGTGGCTGCTCCCCCGCCGCCCGGCAACCTCAGATGCGTCGGCGGCAACGGCGACAACGAGCTCCTGGTGGAGTTCGACGCCCTCCCCAATCCGGCCGAGATCTCCAGGATCCGCACGTACCTGCAGATCGACGGCGAGCCGATCCTCACGAACGGCGAGTTCACGGTCGACCAGGTCGACACCACCCGCGACGGCGGAGCCCGCTGGGCCGCGCCGGTTCGCAGGGTCCCGGCCAATGTCCCGGTGAAGCTGTACGCGACCTCGTTCAACCAGCTCGGACAGGAGTCCGGCTGGTACAGCGTGGACGGCCTCTACACCGGAGCGGGCGCACCCTGCGGCACAGCCGCCGACATCGTGCTGCCACCCCCCACCTGCACCGCCGGCTGCGACGAGGAAGAGGGCGAGCCGGGAACCTGACCCGACAGGTCGGCGGCCCGGCCGGGGAACCAGCCAGGCCCGGCCAGCGTCATAGGTGTAGACCGTCCCAACAGGGAGGACACCTATGACCGATGCGCCCACTCCTCGTGCGGGGCGGCGTCGCCGCACCCCGCTGCTGTTCGTGCCGGCAATGATGAGCGCGGCGCTGGTGCTGCTCAGCGCATGTGCCGGCGGAAACGAAGAGGGCGACGCGTCGCCCTCGCGCTCGACGCCGGACACGGAGGCCGCCGCACCGGCTGACTTCGATTACGCCGAGGACGCTCCGGTCGACGCGCCGGCCTCGGAGGAGGCGGCGCTCGAGTCCGTCACGACGGATCTCGGCCAGCAGGCAGAGGCCGACGGCGCCTCGCCGGCTGTTCCCACCGCGCTGACGCCTGCTGATCTGGGACGCGACATCGTCTACCGGGCCACCATCATCGTGCAGGCCGACGACGTGACCGCGGCCAGCAACGAGGCGGTGGCCATCGTGCAGGGCCTGGGCGGGATCGTGTTCAACCAGACCACCCGCACCGAGCCCCGGCCCTCGGCCGAGATCACCTTCAAGGTGTTGCCCGACGACTTCCGGACCGCGCTGGGGCGCCTGGCCGGGATGGGGAAGCTGGTCGACCGGTCGATCAGCGCCGACGATGTGACCGAGCGGGTCGTCGACCTCGAGAGCCGCATCAGCACCGCCGAGACCAGCGTGACCCGCCTGCGCAGGCTGCTGGAGGAGGCGGGCGACCTGGAGGACGTGGCCCAGATCGAGCGGGAGCTGCTCGACCGGGAGACCACCCTGGAGGTCCTGCGGGGCCAGTTGCGCACCCTGCGCGGCCAGGTGGACCTGTCCACCATCACGCTGACCATCCACCAGTCGCCCACGGTGCTGCCCGACACCGGGATCGAAGTAGGGGCCTGGATCTCCGACGACGCCGACGACCCGTGCCTGGGCACCGAGCACCTCACTGCCGACCCGGACTCGACCGTGTACATCTGCCTGGAGGTGGAGAACACCGGCGCCTCGGCGCTGACCGATGTGTCGGTCCGGTCCCGATACGTGCGCCTGGACGTCGACGACTTCGAGACGCGGCAGGGCCGCTTCGAGCGGATCGAGCCCGGCGGGCTGCTGGTGGCCGTGCTGGAGGTTCCCGTCATCGACGGGCGCCTGGCCGGCCGGGTGGCCAGCAGGGGCCTGGAGATCGG
Organism: Acidimicrobiaceae bacterium; assembly: GCA_026710865.1. Lineage (GTDB taxonomy): Bacteria > Actinomycetota > Acidimicrobiia > Acidimicrobiales > Aldehydirespiratoraceae > Aldehydirespirator. The sequence goes on along the minus strand of JAPOQG010000130.1, from coordinate 3,675 downwards.
GCTGGAAGTGGAGGCCACCCCGGTGGACGCCCAGGGCGCGGCGCTCCAGGAGGTCTCAGCCGAGGCCGGCCTGTGGTTGGACATCCCCGCCGACGAGTCGCTGCCAGGGTTCCTCGACTCCATCTCCGACGGCGCCGGCTTCCTGCGCACCGTCGTGGGCGTGGTCCTGGTCGTGGTCGGCGTGCTGGTGCCGTTCCTGCCCTTCGCAGCCGTGATCGCGGCCCTCATCTGGTGGCGACGCCGCCGGCGCGGCGGAACCCGGTCCGAGCCCACCCCCAAGCCGGAGCGCACCCCCAAGCGTGAGCGCACGCCGAGGTTCAGGCGCAAGAGGGCGAAGGCTGAGGCACCCGCACCCCCACCACCCGCATCCGAGGCCGACGGTTCCGACGACTCCCAACCGCCCTTGCCGTAGCCTGTCGCCGTGGGTGACGTACAGGAGCGCAACAAGCAGACCGTCGGACGGTTCTGGGATGCGCTGTACTCCCACGACTGGGAGGCCGTAGGCGGCTTCTTCGCCGCCGGGGCCAACTACGCGGACGTGGGCACGGGCGAGTCGGGCGGGGGCGCCCACGGCCCGGCCCAGATCGTGGCCCGGCTCCGGCTCGGACTGGAACCGGTGGAACGCCACACCCACGAACCGGGGCTGGTGGTGGCCGAGGGCTCGGTCGTGGTCACCGAGCACCTCGAGGTCTGGAGCTTCCGCACCGGCGAGGTGGTCCGGCACCCGTTCACCTCGGTCATGGAACTCGACGACGACGGCCTGATCACCCGCTGGTGGGACTACTCCAACCTGTCGAACCTGCTCGACAACGCCCCGAAGTGGTGGCTGGAGCACATCGCCGCCGGCTGGCGCTCCGCTCTGGACGGCTAGACCGGCTGCGGCTCAGCGATCGATCGAGTCGCGCTGGCGACGGGCGCGGAGGATCACGCCCGCGATCATGGCCAACCCGATCGAGACGACCGCGGCTCCGACCAGCAGCACCGCGTCCAGGTCGACCCAGAAGCGGTCGGCCAGAGCTGCCAGTGCGATCGCGATGAAGAGCAGCCCGGCCACCAAAGACACAGGGTCGACGCGGCGAGCCTTCCGAGCGCTCGGCTGACGCTCGACGGCGGCGCCGGTGTCACGCACCTCGTCGCCCATCGGCACATCACTCACGGCTCCACCGCTCCTATCGAGGTTGTGGCGGGCAGGGTCACTATCTCAGCCTCGCCGATGCCGATGTCGACATCGAGGCGCAGTTCGCCCTCGGGCTCGCCCCATACCGGCATGGTGATCCGGCGGGCAACGCCGAGGCCCTCCTCGCGGTCTTCCCAGGGGTAGCCGGAGCCGCGGGCCTCGTCGAGCAGCGATTGGAACATCTGCCGGAAATGGGCTTCGTCTCCGGCGCCGGCTCCATCGGTCATGAGGCGTGCCACCCTCTGCCGCGCATGCGGGGCGATCGGAGGCCCGCCGTATGTCTCGTAGGTGTATCGCTCGTAGGCGTCCAGATAGTCCCCGATCGTGCCGATGCCGTCCGCTGAGCCACTGCCGTCGCCGTAGCCGGAGGGCAGTCTCAGCAGTCCTTCCAGCAGGTGTCGGGACTCCCGCAGATCCTGCTGCCTGTCGGGCGCCGGGCCGCCATACCAGACGCGCATGCTCCCCGCACCCACATTGACATCGGCGGTAGTCCTTATGTTGTCGGGAACGTAGATGTCCATGTCGCCGACGCTGAGGCTCAGGTCCAGGGACCTGACTGTGCCGTCGGGCTCGAGCCCGCGGAGGTCCACGACCAGCTTGCCGACGCCGTGGCGGTATTCGTCCTGGAGTTCGTCGATGTCGGTGACGGTCACCCGGACCTCGCCGACGCCTGATCCCCACGGCAGTTCGGCTCCGGTGAAGAGAAGCAGCGGCGCGGAGAGCACAACCCCCAGCAGGATGAGGCCCCGGGCCCCGACGGCGTACGCCGAGACCAGTAGGCCGGCGCCGACGATGGTCAGAGCAATCGCGAAGTAGACGCCGATGTCCACCCCGACTGCGTCGAGACGATCCAGCACCACCGCGCCGCCCGTGTACACGAGCAGGCACGCGACTGTGACGTAGCCGACAGTTGTGCGCCCGCGCCGGCGCGACCGCGAGGCCCGGGGCGGCTCAGGCCCGGCCGGCGCGACGGTCGCCCACACCGGCCCGGCGTCCGCCGCCGTGGAGGGAGGCGGCCCGGAGGGCGGGGGGGCCGGAGTGGGCTCGGACCGGCCGGCGGGTCCGGGCCAGAGCACCAGAGCCACACCGGCGGCAATGAGGATGAGGGCCAGGTAGGGAGCGATCGTCCAGACGTTGATGAACACCTCGAACAGCTCGCCGCTGAGGTTGGCGGTGATGAGCAGGCCCACGCCGATCAGCACGACGGCCGCCAAGCTCCGGAGGCGGCGGGGCGAGTCTCCCCCCAGAGCCTTGGCGACAACGCTGCGCGAGTCCTCTTGGGGCAGGGCCAGCCAGCCGACGAGATAAAGGAACGGGCCGGCGCCGCCCAGAAAGGTCAGCACGATGAACGCGATCCTCACGAGCACGGCGTCGACGCCGAAGTAGGCGCCGATCCCGCCGGCCACGCCGGCGATCACACGGTCGTCGGAGCTGCGGCGAAGAATGCGACGCGTTGCTGCGACGTCGTCAGCCGCAGCGTCCCGGCCCTCGCCGGGACGCTGCTCGTCCGATTCGGCCGGCTGCTCCTCGGCCATGGTGTCCCGGCCCTCGCCGTTGCTCGACTCCTCTGAGCCGGACGGCTTCTCCCCGGCCGCAGCGTCTCGGATCTCGCCCGGGCTGGATCCTTCGGCGCCGGGGGGCTGCTCTTCGGCCATGGCGTCCAGTGTGTGATGTGACGCCGGGGAGGCCAATGGGGTATCACCCTGAACTTTCCCTTAGGGCCGCGAGGACGGCAAGGGTTGGTCCCCAGTGCCGGGCCAGAGCTGCCGTGTCATGATCTTCTCCATGGTGCCGTTCCGTGCCGGCTGGCCACTCCGGTCTCGCACCGACCGGATGATCGCAGGGGTGTGCGGCGGCATCGGGGCCCGGCTCGGCATCGACGCCACCATCGTGAGGATTGCCTTCGTGGCCCTGGCCCTGGCCTGGGTGGGAGTGCCTCTCTACCTGTTGGGATGGATCTTGCTCCCCCAGCCGGCCGCCGACGACGCGGCGAGGCCGGCCGGCGACGCCCTTCCGGCTCGCGCCGCCGCCAGACGGGCAGCGGGCTTGGCATTGATAGTGGTCGGGACCACGCTGCTGGTGCGGCATCTGGGGGTCGCACTGCCCGACACCGTGATCTGGCCGGCCCTATGTGTGGCCCTCGGACTCGGGGCCGTGGTCTGGCGGACCCAGCCCGGCGCGGCCGGGCTCGACCGGGGGGCCGCGGTGCGGATCGCCGCCGGCACGATCCTGCTGGCGCTCGGCATCGGGGTGATCGCCGCAGCCAACCTGTCGCTGTCCGCGGTGCGCGACGGCCTGCTGTCGGGCGGTCTGGTGGTCGGCGGGCTGGCCCTCATCGGCGGGCCGTGGGTGGCCGTGCTGGTCCGGGACCGCCGCGAGGAGCGCCTGCGGCGCATCCGGGCCGACGAGCGGGCCGAGATGGCGGCCCACCTGCACGACTCGGTGCTGCAGACCCTGGCCCTGGTGCAGCGCTCCGACGACCCGGCCCGGACGGCCGC
>JAPOQG010000250.1 GCA_026710865.1 Acidimicrobiaceae bacterium | reverse complement strand
TTGGGGGTTGACGCCGGTCATCCGGTAGGCGTTGCGCAGATTCCTAGACGTCGAACAGGCCGAGCGGGCACAACACGCGTGAACGGACTCAACGAATCCTGCTTCGAAGCCGCCACCTGTACGCGTGCCACTGCCAGGCTCCGGCGAGGCCGTCCGCAGCGGCCGCGTCCAGTCCCCGGCTCTCGGCCTGATACGAGGCCGCGTCGGCGTCATCGAGCCCATCGAGTGCGCCGCGGACCGACGACCACCACTCTTCACGGCCGAGCTGATGCACCGCGTCGGTCACGACATCGAGCATCGTTGTGCCCCGCTGCTTGGCCAACCGGGAGATCTCGTCCCTCAACTCGGTGGGGACCCGCAACGTAGTAGTCTGGGTAAGCGCCGTATTTGTAGCCTAGCAAGGCTCTATGATGTCGCTGGCGGCTTCAATACCAGTACGTGGTGGTGGAGAGAATCGTCTGCCAGATGGTTGATCAGGCTGGCTGGTTGAGTTCGATCATGTTGCCGGCCGGGTCGAAGAAGAAGGTCTGGCTGGCGGCCGTCCCCGGTATTGGCTTGGGGTCGTCCACCTCCACGCCCCGGCCCCGTAGCTCGGCGACGGCCGCGTCGATGTCGTCCACCTTGAATGCCCAGTGCTGGCCGGCGGGGGGCGTCCACCCCTCGACCTCGATCAGGTGGACCTCACCGCCTCCGGGGCTCCGCAGCCAGCGGCCCGGGAAGCCGAAGTCGGGACGGTCCAGCAGCCGCATGCCGAGCACGTCGGTGTAGAACGGCGCAGCGGCCTCCACATCGGGGACGTTGATCGACACGTGGTGCACGGGGCCTAGTTCCATGGCCTACACGCTAACGCCTTGCCGTTGATCGTTCCCAATGCAGTTGTGCGCGATATGTGAGGGGAACTGCATCGAGAACAGGCCGGCCACGCTAGCGGCGCTGGCAGACGGGGCACCATGTGGTGCCGCGGGCGTCGACCACCTTGCGGCGCAGCTCCGTTCCGCAGCGCTCGCACGGCTCGCCGGCCCGTCCGTAGCAGTGCAGATGGTGCTGGTTGCTCCCCTGGGCGCCGTCCAGCGCGGCGTAGTCGCGCAGTGTGGTGCCGCCGTGGCGCAGCCCCGAGGCCAGCGCGGTGCGGATGGTGTCGGCCAGGAGGACGGCTCGGGGCTTCGACAGGCCGCGGACGGCAGGGTTGACGCCGGCCAGCCACAACGCCTCGTCGGCGTAGATGTTGCCCACGCCCGCCACCGGCCGCTGCGACAGGAGCTGGGTCTTGATGCAACGCCGGCTGGCTCGCAGAGCCCGCCAGAGGCTCTCGCCGGTGAACTGGTCGCTGAACGGCTCGGGGCCGAGGCGGTGCAGCGTCGCGATGGTCTCGTACCGGCCCGCGGGCACCACATGGATCCGGCCGAACCGGCGCACGTCGTGCAGCGTGAGCGACTCGTCGTCATCGAGCCGCCACCAGGCCCGCAAGTGCGGGTGGGACAGATCGACGCCGGGGGAGACCGCCAGCCTGCCGGTCATGCCCAGGTGGATGACCAACTCGCATCCGGGCTCGCTGGCGTCGTCGAGGTCGACGATCAGGTACTTGCCGCGGCGGCGCACCGCGGTCACGTCACAGCCGACCGCCTCCACCGCGGGCGTGAACTTCGCCGACGGGTGCGAGCCCGCTCTGGTGATCGCGCGGCCCTCCAGGCGCGGCTGCAACTGGGCTCGGATGGTCTCCACTTCGGGAAGCTCGGGCACCGGCCGCACCGTACCGGAGCAGGCCGGGGCGGCGGGGGCCTTCTGGTGTGTGGCCTTCGAGCCTCAGGCGGCGGCGGTTGATCCGGCTGCGCCCCGCACGATCACGTCGATCATGTCGATGAGCTCGGGCCGGCTCTTGAAGTACTCGGCCTGCTCGCCAGTCCAGGGCTTTGTGAGTCCATCGGAGTCGAACCCGGCCCGCTGCCACGCGGTGGCGATCACTCGCAGGGCCGAATCCACCTCCGGAGAGGCGGCCGTGACCGCCGCCACCGCCATCGCATCGATATCGACGGTCTCGCTGCTGACCAGCGGGCGCCGGATCGTGGAGATGCGGAACCTGATGGCCTCCGCAGCGATGCGAGTGTGGTTCATGGGGCGGGTCTCTGAGGGCGACCGTCGTCGTAGTACCTAGGTGTATACAGAATACTGTTATCCACAGTGCCGGTGGTGGACCCTGCGCGGCGGCGAGACTCGTCAGGTTCGCAAGGGACAGCAGCCGGCCGCGCAGCCGTCGGGGCCGGCACCGAGGCGGCCGAGCGAGCGACGGGGCCTGGCCGGATCGAGGCGTTCCTCCACCAGTTCCTGCCACATGGCCACGAAGCGATCGTCGGGCCGGGTGCCGGGAGTCGAGGCCCGTGCCAGCCGAAGTCCGAGCTCGTCTGCGGTGCCGGCGGCGACCACGTCCAGATCCCACATGACCTCCATGTGGTCGGTGACGAAGCCGATGGGGGCGAGCACAACGGCAGTCGCACCCCGGTCGGACAGCTCCTGCAGGCAGTCGTTCACGTCGGGCTCCAGCCACGGCACCGAGGGAGGGCCGCTGCGGCTCTGCCAGGCCATCGTCCAACTGTCGAAGCCTGCACCGGCCGCCACCAGGCGGGCCGTCTCGCTCAACTGGAGCTGGTAGTCGCAGCCCGCGGCCATGGACTCGGGGATCGAATGGGCGGTGAACACCAGCCGCGCCCCGGCGCGCACTTCGGCAGGCAGATTCGAGCGGGCATCGGCGACCGCGTCGACGAAGGGCCCGACGAATCCCGGATGGTCGTAGTAGGCGCGGACCTTTTCGACGGCGGGCGCGGTCTCGCCCACCGAGGCCCGTGCGGCCGCGATGTCGTCGAGGTACTGGCGGCAGCCTGAGTACGACGAGTACGCGGACGTGACCACGGCGAGGGCACGGCGGTGCCCGGCCGCAGCCATCCCGGCCACGGTGTCGGCCAGGAAGGGGGTCCAGTTGCGGTTCCCCCAGTACACCGGCAGGTCGCGTCCCGAGGCCTCGAGCCTCGCGGCCAGAGCGTCGCGCAGCCGGCGGCACTGCTCGTTGAGGGGGCTGACCCCGCCGAAATGGTGGTACTGCCGGGCCACCGCGGCCAGCCGCTCGGCGGGGATCTGCCGCCCGGCGGTGACGTTGGCGAGGAACGGCTCGACATCGCAGGGATCCTCCGGCCCCCCGAACGACACCAGCAGCACGGAGTCGTACCCGGTCGGCGTCATCCCCACTCAATCCACAGGCTGGCCCGAGTTGTCCATAGGTTGTCCACAGGCAGGACGAGGAGGCTGAGCGGGCAGGCGAAGGTCAATCCAGCACGCCGAAGTTCTTGAGGTCCTCGTCGAGGGTCGACAGGATGTTGTCGATGGTCGCCTGCCGGGCAGTCCGGCGGGTCAGCGAGAAGGCGGGACGGCGCACGTATGAGGCCAGCTCGCCGGCCCGCTGCGTCGCCGCGTCGTGCAGCTCGCCGGCCGCGACCACGTCGTCGAGGTAGCCGGCCTCGGCAGCGCCCCGCGGCGAGTACACCGTGGCCAGCGACGTCGCCGCGGTGAAGTGCCGGGGGCTGAGCCGATCCCGGGCCAGCTCCACCGCGAAGATGGGCAGCGGCATGCCGATGGACACCTCGGTGAGTCCGATCTTGGCCTCGATGTCGGCGCCGATGCGCACGTCGCTGGACAGCAGCATGATCGCGCCGAACGCCAGGGCGTGGCCGGTGCACGCAGCCACCACCGGCACCTGCGCCCCGTAGATCCGCGCCGCGGTGCGGGCTCCCGCAGCCACCAGCGCCTGAGCGGCCGCCGGCCCCTCGCCGATGACGCTGAGGTCGAAGCCGGCGCTGAAGCGGCCCTCCCGGCCCGCAATCACGAGGGCTCCCGCGTCCTGCTCGGCTGTCTCGAGGGCGGTGTCGATGGCCTCCAGCGTGTCGTAGCCCACTGCGTTGGCCTTGCCGTCGTCGAGGCGCAGCACGGCCACGCCGTCGTTGATCTCAAAGGAGGTCTTCGATGTCATGACCGCACCGTAGCGCGGCCGCCCGATCCGGCCGCTCCCGACAGGCCGAGCGGACAGGGAAATAGCGGCCGGCCTCCATCACCGCGGGCCTCGGTAGGCTGCCGTCTGTGACCGACACCGCCGCTCCGACGCAAGCGCCCGCGGAGGCACCCGCTGAGACTGGAGCCGCTCCGGGCGAGGAGATCCTGATCGTCACCGACGCGGCCCGCACCGCGGTGCTGACCATCCGTGACCGCGAGGAGGACGGTGAGACTCTCGGCCTGCGGGTCGAGGTGACCGGAACCGCCGGCGTCGACTACACCTACGACCTGACGCTCGATCCCCTGGCGGACGCGGCGCCCGACGATCACCTCCACATCTCCGATGGTCTGACGGTGGTCGTGCCCGACGCCAGCATCAGCCGGCTGAGGGGCTCCACCCTGGACGTGCCGGGAATTCCCGGCCAGGGCGGCGGGCTGGTGATCCGCAACCCCAACCGCCCCAACCCCCTGGGCGAGATGGGCCGCCTTGAGCTGACCGGCGGGATCGGCGACAAGGTGCAGCAGCTGCTCGACATGGCCATCAACCCCGCCCTGGCGTCCCATGGGGGCTTCGCCAGCCTGGTGGAGGTCAACGACGACGACTCGGTGGTGGTGACCATGGGGGGCGGCTGCCAGGGCTGCGCCATGAGCCAGGCCACCCTGTCCGACGGGATCAAGCGGGCCATAATGGAGGCCATCGAAGAGGTGACCGACGTGGTCGACGTCACCGACCACGAGGCCGGGGAGAACCCCTACTTCAGCTAGCTGCCCCCGACCGCGGCGAGGCGGCCGGGACCCTACAGCAGCTCCGACTTGACGGTCGCCGCGATCCCTGCCGCGTCGAGGCCCAGGTCGGCCAGGATCTGGTCGGGCTTGCCGTGGGGCAGGTAGTCGAGGGGCACGCCAAGCGTCCGCACCCTGGGAGCGGCCCGGCCCGCGGCCTCGGCCCGCTCCACCAGCGCGTCGCGGATGCCGGTGCCCGCGCCGCCGGTGCGCAGCCCGTCCTCCACCGTCACCACCAGTTCGCGCTCGCTCGCGTCGGCCGCCATCTCCGGGCACACCGGGGTCACCGCCCGGGGGTCCCACACGGTGGCGTCCACGCCCTCGTGCTCCAGCAGTTCCGCGGCCTGCTCGCAGGCCTCCAGCATCTTGCCCACGCCGATGAGGCACAGCCGGCCGTCGCCGGAGCGGGTCTTGCGGGCCCGGAGCCCCGACCCGACGTCGTCGCGGCTCACGCTGCGAGCCGCGGTCTTGGGCCAGCGGATGGCGACCGGGCCGTCGGTCATGTCCATGGCGTCGAGCATCATCTGCTCCAGCTCCTCCAGCGACGACGGCGCGAACACCACCATCCCCGGCACCTTGGTGAGCAGCACCATGTCGAGCACGCCGTGGTGCGACGGCCCGTCGTCGCCGGTGATCCCGGCCCGGTCGATGCAGAACACCACCGGAGCCCGGTGCAGCCCGCAGTCCAGGTTGACCTGGTCGAAGGCCCGGCTCAGGAACGTGCTGTAGACCGCGAAGAACGGCCGCAGCCCGCCCATGGCCATACCGACGGCCGAGGTCACCGCGTGCTGCTCGGCGATGCCCACGTCGATGCAGCGGTCGCCGAAGTGCTCCCGGAACGGCAGCAGCCCGGTGGAGTCGGGCATGGCCGCGGTGATGGCCACCACCTCGGGGTGCAGCCCGCCCAGCTTGACCATCATGTCGGAGAACACGCCGGTGTAGGTGCCCGGCTTGACCTTGCCGACGTCGTGCATGTGCTTGATCTCGTCCTGCTCGGCCGGCCCGTAGCCCCGACCCTTCTGGGTGAGCACGTGGACCACCACCGGCTCGTCGAACTGGGCCGCGTTGGCCAGCGCCTCCTCGAGGCCGGCGATGTCGTGGCCGTCGAAGGGCCCCAGGTAGCGCAGCCCCAGGTTCTCGAAGAAGCCGGCCGAGTCCCACAGCTCCCGGATGGCGGCCTTGGACATCCGCATGCCCCGCTGCAGGGTGTCGCCCACCCACGGGATGCGCTCGGCCACCTCCTCGATGCGGTCGGAGCGGCGCATGATCTTGGGGTTGGAGCGGAAGCGCACCAGGCTCTCGGTCAGGCGCGAGACGGTCGGGGCGTAGCTGCGGCCGTTGTCGTTGAGCACCACCACCACCCGGCGCCCGCTGTGGCCGATGTTGTTGAGCCCCTCGAAGGCCATTCCCCCGGTCATGGCGCCGTCGCCCACCACCGCGACGACCCGGCGCCGGTTGTCGGAGGACTCGAACGCGGTGGCCAGGCCGTGGGCGTAGGACAGTGCCGTCGATGCGTGGCTGTTCTCGATCCAGTCGTGGGGCGACTCGGTCCGCGACGGGTAGCCCGCCAGCCCGCCCGCGGTGCGCAGGCTGTCGAAGTCGGAGGACCGCCCGGTGAGCATCTTGTGGACGTAGGCCTGGTGGCCGGTGTCCCACAGGATCACGTCGTGGGGCGAGCGGAACACCCGGTGCAGGGCCACGGTGAGCTCGACCGAGCCGAGGTTGGAGCCCAGGTGCCCGCCCTTCGCGGAGACCGCCTCGATGATGCGGGCCCGGATCTGCCGGCAGAGGTCGTCGAGTTCGGCATGGGAGCGTTCCCGCAGGTCGTCGGGACCACCTATGGTGTCGAGTTGCATCGGATCCCCTCCTGTGGGTGCTCCTACGTGTGCTCGGCTGCGACCGGGCGGGGCGCGAGCCAGGATGGGAGCCGGCGGGCGAGCAGCACGCCCAGCGGGTAGGCGATCGCGACGGCCATCAGAGCTCCGACGGCGTCTATCCAGTAGTGGTTGGCGGTGACCATCACTGCGAACAGTGTAAGCCAGGGGTAGGCCAGCAGCGCCAGACGCGCCCCGCGCCTGCGCAGCACCGGCAGGCCCGCCACCGCGCACCAGATCGCCCAGGCGATGTGCAGGCTGGGCATCGCCGCGTACTGGTTGGAGATCTCCATCATGGCGCTGGAGTTGAACGACCAGAACCCGCCCGGGTCGACCAGGGTGTCGACGTAGCTGTACGTGAGGTCGCAGGCCCCGAAGGGGCCGCAGTTGTTGAGCAGGCGGGGCGGCATCAGCGGGTAGAAGGCGAAGCCGACCAGCGCCAGCGCGGTGGTGATCGCCAGCACCGTGCGCTGTATGCCGTAACGCACCGGGTGGCGCCAGTACAGCAGGACCATCACGCCGATGGTCACCGCGAAGTGGCAGAACCCGTAGAAGATGTTCCAGAACTGGATGAACAGGCCCCACTCGATGAACAGGTCCTGGATGCCCTTCTCGCCGAAGAGGTGGACGGCCCGCTCCAAGGCGATCATGTCGTAGGCGTTGTCGATGGCCGCCTGCTTGACGGATTCGCCCAGCTCCGAGCCGAACTGGTTGCGGATCATCGTGTACACGCCGTAGAACGCGCCGATGAGGAGGATCTCGCTCCACCAGTGCAGCCGGCCGCCCAGAGCACGCCGGCGACCCTCGGAACCAGTCGGCGAGCCCTCGTGCGATTCGGTTTCGTAGGGGGCGTAGACGCGGGCGGCTCCCGAAGCCATCGCGTTACAGTAGTCGCTCATGCTTGAAGCGGAAGTTGTGAACCGCACGCTCTCGGCGGCGATGCGCACCGGAGCGGACTTCGCCGAGGTCTTCGCGGAGGACAGGCGCTCGTCGTCGGCGATCCTCGATGACGGCCGGGTCGAGGAGGTCGTCTCGGGCCGGGACCGCGGCGCCGGGATCAGAGTGGTGGTGGGCGAGACCACCGGGTTCGCCCACACCGCCGACCTGAGCGAGGCCGGTCTGGCCGCGGCGGCCGGCGCGGCCGCGGCCGCAGCCAGGCAGACGGGCGGCGCCCGGCGCGTCGTCGAGGTGTCGTCGCTGGAGGTGCCCAGGCCGCTCGCCGTGAGGGTGCCTCCCGAGGACGTGCCCAAGTCCACGAAGGTGGCGCTGCTGACCGCGGCCGACGCCGCCGCCCGGTCGGCGGGCCCGGCCATCACGCAGGTGTCGGCCCGTTACGGCGACGGCCGCCGCCGCATCCTCGTGGCCGACAGCGACGGGCTGTTCACCAGCGACGACCAGGTGCGCACCCTGTTCTCGGTGTCGTGCGTGGCCTCGGGCGACACCGGCATGCAGACGGGCCGCGAGTCGGCGGGCCGTACCGCCGGATTCGAGCTGTTCGACCTCTACGACGTGGAGGAGATGGCCCGCCGGGCCGCCCGCAGGGCCCTCACCAAGCTCACCGCCCGGCCCGCGCCCAGCGGCGAGATGCCGGTGGTGGTCGGTCCTGGAGGCGGCGGGGTGCTGTTCCACGAGGCGTGCGGGCACGGCCTGGAGGCCGACCTGGTGGCCAAGTCGGCATCGGCGTTCGCCGGGCGCGTCGGCGAGCGGGTGGCCGCGGAGATGGTCACGCTGGTGGACGACGGCACGATGGCGGGGGAGTGGGGCCACTACGGCATCGACGACGAGGGCAAGCCCGCGGCCCGCAACGTCCTCATCTCCGACGGCGTGCTCACCGACTACATGTGGGACCGGCTGCGGGCCCGCAAGGAGGGCAGGGCCAGCTCCGGCAACGGTCGTCGCCAGAGCTACCAGCACCTGCCCATGGTGCGCATGACCAACACCTACATCGAGAACGGCGACGCCGATCCTGACGACATCGTGGCGGACACTCCCCACGGCGTGTACGTCGCCCAACTGGGCGGGGGCCAGGTCAACACCGCCACCGGGGACTTCGTATTCGGCATGACCGAGGCCTACCTGATCGAGAACGGCGAGATCACCGCCCCTGTCCGGGAGGGCAACCTCATCGGCAACGGCCCCGAGGTGCTCACCCGCATCGACGCTCTCGGCAACGACTTCGCCATGGGATCGCCGGGCACCTGCGGCAAGGACGGCCAGGGCGTCCCCGTGGGCGACGGCACGCCCACGCTGCGGGTGACCGCGCTCACCGTCGGCGGCACCGCCGCGTGATCCCGCGGTCGGCGGGGCAGCAGCTAGTGGGAATCGGCAGCGTTCTGCCCCCTGTGCGCGTTCGGCTGCCGGTTCTGGGCCGGGGCGGGGCTTGGCCGCGAATTGGCAGCGTTTTGCACGGATGGCGTGCATTTTGCTGCCAGTTCTGGTTAGGGCGCGGAGCGGTGAGCCAGAACCTGCTGGAGATCGCGCAGCGGGTCGCCGGGTGGGCCGGCGACGGCTTCGACGTCGAGGCCTTCGTGGCCCACGAGCGCGAGACCGAGGTCCGGGCCTACGGGGGCGAGGTCGAGTCCCTCACCGCAGCCTCGGCTCAGGGGATCGGCGTGAGGGTGGTGCAGCAGGGGCGGCAGGGCTTCGCGTACGCCGCCACCCTCGATGACGACACCGTGCGCGAGACCTTCGAGGAGGCGCTCGACAACTCCCGCTTCGGCAGCGTCGACGAGTTCGCGGGTGTGGCCGAGCCAGACGGGCTGGAGCCTGAACCGCTGGATCTGTACCGCTCCGAGCTGGCCGAGTTCCCGACCGAGGACAAGGTGGCTCTGGCCCTGGAGCTGGAGAGGGTGACCCTGGGCGCCGATCCGAGGGTGACCGGCGTGGAGTCGGCCGAGTATGCCGACACGGTCTACGAGTCCGCGGTGGCCACCTCGCGAGGAGTGGCCGCCACCGCCCGCGAGACCGGCTGCTACCTGGCCGCGTACAGCCTGGCGACCGAGCACGACGACACCCAGACCGGCTTCGGCTTCTCGGTCGGGCGCCATCCCGGTGATCTGTCGGTGGAGACGGCCGGAACCGACGCGGCCACCCGCGCCACCCGGCTGCTCGGCGCGTCCAAGGGCTCCACCCGCCGCCTCACCGTGGTCCTCGACCCCTACGTCACGGCCCGGCTCCTGGGCATCGTGGGAGCCACCCTGAGCGGCGAGGCGGTGCTCAAGGGCCGGTCGCTGTTCGCGGACCGCATGCACGAGGCGGTCGGGGCCTCGTCGCTGACGCTGGTCGACGACGCCACCGACCCTGACGCCTTCACCGCGTCGGCCATCGACGCCGAGGGCCTGGCCACTCGCCGGATCCCGCTGATCACCGACGGGGTGTTGCAGTCGTTCCTCTACGACACCTACACGGCCCGGCGGGCCGGGGTCTCCTCCACCGGTTCGGCGGTCAGGGGCGGGTTCAAGGGCACGCCGGGCGTCGGTGCCCACGCCTTGAGCCTCACCCCCGGAACTCGCAGCCAGGACGAGATCGTGGCCGGCATAGACGACGGCTTGCTGGTGCAGGGGGTCACCGGCCTCCACAGCGGCGTGAACGCGGTGTCGGGGGACTTCTCGGTGGGTGCGGAGGGCTTGAGCATCCGTGGGGGCGAGACGGCCGAGCCGATCCGGGAGGTGACCATCGCGAGCACGATCCAGCGCCTTCTGCTGGATGTCGTGGAGGTGGGATCCGACCTGGAGTGGCTGCCGATGAGCGCAGCCGGGGTAACTCTCGCCATAGCGGACGTCACCATGTCCGGCACCTAGAGCGGCCGCAAATGGGTGTGAGCGTGTCCCGTCGCAGCGGTGCCATTCCCGCTCGCCTTCGCTGCGCTCACGGGCCGCTCGGGCCACGGCCTCGCTCCGTGTGGGCCGTGAGGTTCCGCCCGTTCGCTCGGCCTCTTGGCGCGGCCGGCGTGTGGGCCGGGAGGTTCCGCCTGTTCGCTCGGCCTCTTGGCGCGGCCGGCGTGTAGGCCCTGCGGTGCCGATCCTTCACGCCATCGTCCTGGGCATCGTGCAGGGCCTCTCGGAGTTCCTGCCGGTCTCCTCCAGCGGCCATCTGATCCTGGTCCGCTGGCTGTTCGGCTGGGACGAGTTGTCAGGTGACGCCGCCACCGCCTTCGACGTGGCCGTGCACGTCGGCACCCTCGTCGGCGCGGCCGCCTATCTCCGCCGGGACATCGCGACCTACGTCACCGCAGCCCTCTCGCCGGCGCTCGGCCGCGGCCCGCTCGGACGCGACGGTCGCGTCGCCTGGGGCCTGGCCGCCTCCGCAGTGCCGGCGGGCGTGGTGGGCGTCCTCGCGGGCGACACGCTGCGGGGCTCGGGCGGCGTGGTGTCGGTGGCGGTGGCGTTGATCGTCTTCGGGCTGCTGCTGGGCGCGTCCGACCGCCTGGCGGAGCGGCGCGGCAGGCAGGACTTCGGTATCGGCCATGGGTTGGTGATGGGCGCCGGCCAGGCGCTGGCACTGCAGCCGGGGGTGTCGCGCTCCGGGGTGACCATGACCGTCGCCCGGGTGCTGGGCTACAGCCGCGAGGCGGCCGTGCGCCTCGCCTTCCTGATGAGCCTCCCGGTCATCGCCGGTGCCGGCGTCTACGGCCTGTTGGAGTTGAGCGTCCCCTCATCGATCTGGCCCGCGCTGCTGTGGGGCACGCTGTCGTCGGGGGTCACCGGGTGGGTGGCCGTGTGGGGCACCACGCAGATCGTGTCCCGGGCGGGCCTCCAGCCCTTCGTGGTGTACCGGGTGCTGGCCGGAGCCGCCGTCCTCGCCCTCGCGGCCACATCCTGGCGCTGACGCAGTCCCATTCGGGCTCAGAGGTCGAGCGGGTAGGCGAGCGAACCCGGCTCATACGGGCGCGGCCGTGGGCTGTGGTGCCTTGATTTGGGCGGCCCGTGAGCGCCGCGAACAAGAGCGGGAAACAGCACCCCGCACCGCGAGGCGGCTTCACCGGGCCGCGCACGCTCTCAGCCGGGGGGCTGGCTGGGGGGCGGGGGCGCGAGAACCAGGACAACGCCCCCCGTTGTGAGCGCGTCGACGGTGGCGTCCACCAGGTGCGAGGGCACTGCGACGATCACCTCATCGGTGCTGGTCGAGACGACCGGTGCTCCCTGCACGACC
>JAPOQG010000247.1 GCA_026710865.1 Acidimicrobiaceae bacterium | reverse complement strand
GCGGACTGCGGGGCCTGGCTCGAGTGCCATCGGCGGCGCTCGTCGTGGGAGATTGAACTCGAATTGCGGACTGTTCGTCCGGATCGTAGTAGCCTGCCAACAGAAGAGACAATAAACTAGCGTTTACCTAGTTATAGCGAAAATATATTTGTCATGAACGTAACGAAGCCCCTGTCGCCAGAGACAATCGAGGCCATCAAGTTGCTCGGAGGCAAAGTGGCCTTGGCGCGCCGGGAGCGCCGGTGGACGCTTGCGGAGCTCGCGGAGAGGGTCGGAGTGTCCGTAGTGACGATGCGCAAGGTCGAGAGGGGCGACCCCAGCGTCGCGCTCGGCACGGCGTTCGAGGCAGCCGCCCTAGTCGGGGTGCCGCTGTTCCATCAGGACTCGGCACGGCGATCCGTTGAGGGCGAGGTCGTGAATTCTCGTCTGGCCGTGCTGCCCGCGACGGTGCGGCCGCGCCGTGTCGATGACGACTTCTGATCCCGCCCAGCACCCTGATAGCGCGTACGTGTGGGTCTGGCCGCCGTCGGCAACCGAGCCTGTCGTCGCAGGAAGGTTGAACGACCGCGGTGCCATCGTCACCTTCACATACGCCCGCAGCTACCTCGAGCGATCCGGATCGATGGCGCTGTACTTGCCCGAGTTGCCGCTGCGGCGCGGCGAGCTCCAGCCCCTGTCGGGCGAGATCGCCGGCTGCGTGGCAGACGCCGCGCCCGATGCCTGGGGGCGTCGGGCGATCGAACACCGCCGCGGCGACGCATACTCCGACCTGCCCATCCTGACGTACCTGCTCGAGTCTGGTTCGGACCGCATCGGAGCGCTCGACTTCCAGACCTCAGCTTCCCACTACGAGGCGCGCTCGGGGGACTCGGCATCACTGACTGAGTTGGCCGAGGCCGCAGACCGCGTCGACAGGGGTGAGCCGCTGACCCCTGCGCTGAACCGCGCCCTGCTCCATGGAACCTCCGTCGGCGGGGCGCGGCCCAAGGCGCTGATCGCTGACGGCGAGCGAGGCATGATCGCCAAGTTCTCATCGTCCACGGACCCCTACCCCGTCGTCAAGGCCGAGTACATCGCCATGGAACTGGCCCGCCGTGCCGGCATCGACGCCGCCCCCGTCGAACTCGACAAGGCGCTCGGCCGGGAGGTTCTCATGGTGGAGCGATTCGACCGAACACCCAGAGGCGCTCGACGCATGATGGTCTCGGCACTGACCATCCTGCAACGACACGACGCATACGGCATCTCAGGCCGCTACGCGACCTATGCCGACCTGGCCCACCAGATCCGGGCGCGCTTCACCGACGCCGACGCGACGCTGCGGGAGATGTTCTCGCGCATCGTCTTCAACATCCTCGTCAGCAACACAGACGACCACGCCCGCAACCACTCTGCCTTCTGGGACGGCGCCGATCTGACGCTCACGCCGGCATACGACATCTGCCCACAGCCCCGCGCCGGCGGCGAGGCCGCCCAAGCGATGGCCTTCGGCCCCGACGGGGACCGCCTGAGCCAGGTCGCGCGCTGTGTGGCCCACGCCGGGCACTACCACCTGACCGCCAACCAGGCCAAGGAGATCGCCGACCAGCAAGTCGCCGCGATCCACGCACACTGGGACGAGGTCTGCGACATCGCCGCAACCAGCCGCGCCGACAAAGAACGGCTCTGGGGCCGCCAGTTCCTCAACCCCTATGCGCTCGAGGGGCATCGTTCCTAGCCCGAGACCCTCAGACACCATTGCCCCTGACCTCCGACCAAATGCGGACACTCACCCACCCTTGGCCAAGATCTTTCAGTAGGCCTGTGCGGCGATGCCATAAATCGCCTCGCCGCCCTCGCTCTCTCAATTTCCGGTGGTTTTGGGCGACTATCGACCCTAACCGCCGGAATATGTCGAACGAAGCCGAGCTTGTCGCGCCTCAGCAGCGTGCGCTCACGGTCCGACATCGCGGTGATGTCCTCACCGTCGATGAATACCTTGCCGGTCGTGAGCGTGTCGAGCCCGGCCATGCAGTGCATCAGGGTGGACTTCCCCGATCCCGACGGCCCCATGATGGCGGTGAACTCCCCGGTGCCGAAGGAAGCGTCCACACCGTCGAGGGCTCGCACCACCGCGTCGCCGCTGCCGTAGTGGCGGGCCGCGTCCACCGTGTAGGCCACTCCAGCACCGTTGTTGCCGACGTTGGTGGAATGGGCTGTGTGTGCAGATTCGGATCCGGGCATCGAGCGATCCTAGTTCCGAGGGATCGCGATCCTGGCGGCGGCTTCGCTGGCGGCGTCGATCCGTCACGCCTACCGTGACGCGGTCCGCCACGATGCCGGAGGAGCGCCATTGGCTGACCGAAGATCCTTCTGGGCCTGGTGCCTGGAGTCAGAGGAGCCCACCGACGAGGACCGGGCCGCGCTGGCGGCCAAGCTGTCGAAGCGGTACGGCGTCGAGGTCACGGCCGAGCCGGTGCCCTCGCTGGGCGACGCCGAACTGCGGGCGCCCCGCATCGGTGTGCCCGACTCGGTGGCCGGCTGGTGCTCGACCACGACCTACGACCGGGCCCGCTACGCCTACGGAGCCCACTTCACCGAGCGGGTCCGGGCCTTCAACCTGGACTTCCCCAACCCGCCCGACGCGGTGGCCCACCCCCGCGACGACACCGAGGTGGAGGCCACCCTCGACTGGTGCGACGCCAACGGCTACGTGACCGTCCCCTACGGCGGGGGATCGTCGGTGGTGTGGGGCGTGACCCCTCATGACGACCTGGGGCCGACTGTGGTGATATCACTGGACCGGCTCGACCGGGTGCTGGAGATCGACGACGTGTCCCGGGCGGCCCGCATCCAGGCCGGAGTGTTCGGTCCCTGCCTCGAGGACCAGCTGCGGCCCAGCGGCCACACCCTGCGCCACTTCCCGCAGTCGTTCCGGTTCTCGACCCTGGGCGGCTGGATCGCCACCCGCTCGGGCGGCCACTACGCCACCAACCACACCCACATCGACGACTTCGTCGAGTCGGTGCGCATGATCACCCCCGCCGGCTGGTTCCAGTCGCGCCGGCTGCCCGGCTCCGGCGCCGGTCCCAGCCCCGACCGGATGGTTGTCGGCTCCGAGGGGATCTACGGGATCATCACCGAGGCCTGGATGCGAATCCAGCGCAGGCCGGTGTTCCGGGCCACTGCGGGGGTCACGTTCGGGTCGTGGCAGGAGGGCTGCGAGGCTGTCCGCCACCTCGTGCAGGCCAAGCTGTGGCCGGCCAACCTGCGCATCCTCGACCCGGCCGAGGCCCGCCGCGCCGCCGGGCTCGACGGCGAGCAGGCCCTGGTGATCGTGTCGTTCGAATCGGCCGAGCTGACCCAGCGCCACAACATCGCCCAAGCGGTCGAGATCGCCAGGGACAGCGGCGGGACCGTGGACGACGACGACATCCGCGTCGACGACGGCACCGGCGCGCCGACGGGCCGGGGAGGAGCGGTGGGCGCCTGGCGCAACGCCTTCATCGGAGTCGGCAACGGCGTGGAGACCTCGCTGGGCCTGGTCGACGACACGTTCGAGACCGCCATCACCTGGGACCGCTGGCCCGAGTTCGACGCCGAGATCCGCAGCCGGGTGGGCGCCGCGCTCGACGACACGTTCGGGCCGCACCACTCGCTGTCGTGCCGGTTCACCCACGTCTACACCGACGGCCCCGCCCCCTACTACACCTGGTCGGGCATGGGCGCCCAAGGCAGCGAGATCGCCCAATGGCAGGCCGTCAAGGACGAGGCCAACCGGGCGGTCGTCGACGCGGGCGGCACCGTCACCCACCACCACGCCGTGGGGCGCATGCACCGGCCCCACGGCTACGACCGTCAGCGGCCCGAGCTGTTCGCCGAGTCCGTGCGGGCCGTCAAGAAGCGCCTCGACCCCAACGGCATCCTCAACCCCGGAGTGCTCATCGATCCCTGAGCCTCGGCGCCGCGACCGACCGGCAGTCCGGTCTCGCTGGGAGGCGTCCCTACAATGGCCGCCGTGATCGAGGAGCAGGCGGCACGAACCGCAGGCAACACCGGGCTGCTGGCCAGGGTCCGGGTGATCGAGTCCAGCCTGCTGGGGCCGGGACATGCGGGCACGTTCCTGGCCGACCTGGGCGCGGAGGTGATCAAGGTCGAGTCGCCCGCCGGCGACTACATCCGCCAGATGACCTGGCCCATCGTCGAGGGCGTGTCGCTGCTGCACCTGCACACCCACCGGGGCAAGCGCAGCGTCACCCTCGACCTCAAGAACCCGGCCGGTCGCCGGATCTACATCGACCTGGCCGCCACCGCCGACGTGGTGATCGAGGCCATGCGCCCGGGAACCCTGGCCCGCCTCGGACTCGGCTACGACGTGCTGAGCGCGGCCAACCCCCGGCTCGTGTTCGCCACGCTGTCGGGCTACGGCGCAACCGGTCCGTACAAGGACATGCCCAGCCACGGCATCGCCTACGACACATGGTCGGGGATCGTGCAACCGGTCGTCGACGACGAGGGCTTCACCCGGATCCCCCCGAACATGCCCAACGTGGGCATCAACGTGGGGCCGATGCTGGCCGCCATGGCCGTGCTGGCCGCAGTGGTCAAGGCCCGGGACACCGGCGAGGGATGCCAGATCGAGGTGGCCCAGTCCGACGCGTCGGCCTACATGGACTGGTACCGCATCGAGACCGAGAGGGCCTACCTGCGGCCCGCCGACGAGGTCACCGGAAACCCGTCCGACGGCTACGAGCGCCGCCCTGCGGGGCTGGCCGGAATGTGGGAGGGCGTGCGCTACCAGGCCTACGCCGCATCCGACGGCCACGTGCTGTTCATGGCCTCCGAGCAGGCCTTCTGGCGCAACTTCTGCGAAGGCGTCGGCCGTATGGACCTGTTCGAGCGCTGGCCGGGATCCACCTACGCCGACCACGCCCGGGGCAACACCGAGCTGCAGAGGGAACTCACGGCCATCTTCGCCACCAGGACCTGTGCCGATTGGCTCGACTTCAGCAACGAGGCCAACACCCCCATCGCGCCGTTCAACACCCCGGCCAACATCGGCGACGACCCCCAGTTCCAGGCCCGCATCGGCTTCCTGCCCACCACCGACATGGGCTGCGAGCAGCTGCCCCTCCCAGTGTTCGTGGACGGCGAGAAGCCCCCCACCCCCACCAAGGCCCCCACCGTAGGCCAGCACACCGAAGACGTGATGGCCGACGTCCTGGGCCTGAACCCCGACCAGATCGCCGGCCTCCGCACAGAAGGCGCCTTCGGCTAGAGGCCGAGCCGGTACTGTAGGTGCCCACCCGCGGCTGCCGTGAGCACCGTCGAAGCGGTGGGAGAGGAGATTACCGTGACGTCACCCGTGCCGGAGATCATCTTCGAGGTCAGTGAGGACGAGATCGACGGCGGATACTCCGCCAGCGCCCCGGGCTACGGCATCCACACCGAAGGAGAGACGGTCGAGGAGATCCGCGGGAACATCCGTGAGGCGGTCGAGTGTTACTTCGATGAGACGATGCCGCGCCCCGGACTGATCCGCCTGCATTTCGTCCGGGACGAAGTGCTCTCGCTGTGAGACTGCCGCGCGATGTGCGCGGAACCGATCTCCAGCGAGCGCTGCAACGGTACGGATACCGACCTACCCGGCAACGCGGCTCCCATGTGCGCATCACCACACAGGTCAACGGCGAGCATCACGAAGTCATCCCGCTTCACAGCCCGATCAAAGTCAAGACCCTCTCCAGCATCCTGAAGAGCGTCGCGGCTCACCATCAAGTGACCGTCGAGGAGTTGTTGGAACAGCTTGCGCTTTAGCCGCGGGTGACGACGACCTCGTGGCCGGGGACCTCGGGCTCGTCGTCGATCATCTCGGCCGGGAAGCCGGGGGCCAGCACCGACACCCCGGTGGCCTCCTCCCAGCGGCGGACCACGTTCGGGGACCACTCCCTGGGCCCGTACCGGGCCGCGGCGTCGTCGAATATGTCGATCAGCACCGGCGACAGCTCCAGCGGCACGCCGGCCCGCTCGGCCACCGCCGCGAACAGCGACAGGTCCTTCTGCACGAGGTCCATCGTGAAGTTGATGTCGCGGCTGCCGTTGAGGATCACCTGGCTCTCGGTCTCGTGCACGAACGAGTTGCCCGACGAGATGCGGATGGCCTCATAGGCGGTGTTGAGATCGATGCCGGCCACCTTGGAGGTGACCAGCGCCTCGCACAGCGACACCAGGTTGGCGGAGGCCAGGTAGTTGGTGACCACCTTGAGGATCGACGCCGACCCGACTCCCCCGGCGTGCAGGATGTTGCGGCCCATGGCGGTGAGCACCGGCAGGGCCCGCTCGAACGTCGCGCGGTCGCAGCCCGCGAAGATCGAGATGTTGCCGGTGGCGGCCCGGTGGCAGCCGCCCGACACCGGGCAGTCCACCGCTACCCCGCCCGCGGCCGACACGAGTCCGGCCAGGCGGCGCACCTCGGCCTCGTCGGTGGTGCTCATCTCGGCCCAGATCGGGGCCTCGGCGCCGTCCCGGGAAGCGAAGCCGGCGAGGATGCCGTCACCGGCCTCCATCACCGCCGCGCTGGCCGCGGGGCTGGGCAGGCAGGTGATCACCATGTCGACGCCGGCGGCCATCTCGGCGGGGCTCTCGGCCCAGCCCGCCCCCTTGGCCTCCAGTTCGGCCGCGGCTGAGCGGTCCAGGTCCCGCACCACCAGATCGAAGCCGTTGCGCAGCAGGCTGCCGGCCAGCTTCGACCCCACATTGCCCAATCCGATGAAGCCGACCCTCATGGGAATCTCCTCCTCAATCGGAAGACGTGTCCGAATGAGGCTTCAAGTCTCCCGGACAGAGTTCCGTCACGTGAACACCAGCCCGACGTAGTGCGTGCTCATAGTGTGAGTAGTCGGAATCGACGGCGTTCACAATCTGGTTGGATATCGGAGGCTCCGCCGATGCAGCGGCAACCGATACCGCCACGAATACGCGATCAGTCAAGTCAAATGAAGCCAGATGCGGGTCTGCCGGAAACTCCTTGAAGCTCCCAGCACCATCCGGCGAGATTTCGACCCTACGAAGCCAGCCTTGGTTCTCATGTGCCCACCGAAAGAACTCGTCGCCCACGCCCGGTTGTCCCGAATGGCTGCAGTGCTTCCGGTATTCGCCAAGTATCTCGACACCCAGGTCAAGGAGCAGCGACCGGGACCTCATCACATCACGCAGCCAGCGGATCGTTGCGAGTCGGCAGTCGTGGCTAGCAGCATCGCCGGCGCCATTCGCCACAACCAGAACATTCGTGTCGATTACCGGCCGAATCACGAACTCAGATCTGCTCGCTGTTTGAGGCCTGCCTCAACAATGGCCGCAGTCTCCCCGAATCGATCTCCGAAGAAGTCTCGGGGCCAATTGTCAATCTCGCCGAAGATGTTCATTTTGAGTTCGCTTAGCCGCGAAGCGCCGCCCGCGATCTCACAGAAGTAGAGAGCTACCTGGTCGGGGTCGATGAGCCGTTCCGCGACTCTACGTTGCAACCGCTTCAGCAGATGCTCACTATGGCTCTCGACGATGATCTGCACCCGGCGGACAGTCGCAACCTCAATGATTATGTCTGCCAAGCCTGCCTGCACTGCTGGGTGCAGGTGAATCTCAGGCTGCTCCAGCAGCACCGTTGATCCCTCTTCGACGTATGCGAGAAGCACCAGCACGGGAAGCACCTGCGACACACCGAAACCGACATCGGTGAGATACACCCATTCCGCCGTGTCAGAACGGCGCACTCGGACGCGGTAGATGTCGGCGTCGGAGGAGATGCGTTCCACTTGGAACTTGGCAATCAACTCGAGTTGCTGAAGCCATTCCGCTACGTGCGCTTCTACCGTTATGCGGCGGATAGCGCGTCCTCGGCGATTGAGTTTGCGAGCGT
The DNA here is from genome assembly GCA_026710865.1 of Acidimicrobiaceae bacterium. Lineage (GTDB taxonomy): Bacteria > Actinomycetota > Acidimicrobiia > Acidimicrobiales > Aldehydirespiratoraceae > Aldehydirespirator. Next base: position 27,766 of record JAPOQG010000247.1, on the reverse strand, counting down.
TCGGCCTACCCATTCGGCGCGACGCCAGCAAAGCTTCGACCGCCCGCTCGCCGGCCCGGCCAACGTCGCCTGGTGATGACCCTTGCCATGTGTATTGGCGCTCCGGGTAGCTGCGGAGTGGACCCAGATAGAAGAGCCTCTCCCGGAACTGCCTTTCTAGCTCAAGCTCAATGTCACCCATGAACTCCGCGTTTTGGTAGTAGGCGAACACCTCATCGGGGAAGCCGTAGCACTTGCCCGGCGGCGGTAGAGCCCATCCCCGGCCCCGAAACCTAGTCAGATGGCTGTCGTCACCGTTGATGCTCGCCTCAAGTCGGTACTCCGGCTGCTTTCGGTGACGCGGTGCCTTGCTGGTGACCATCTGCACGCAAGTATCTCCGAGTGAATACACGAACTGCTCAACATAGAGTTGAATCTCGTTCGCAGGCTCTGCTGCTCCGCTTAGTTCTCGCGCGGCCAGTACTGTGTTGAACTCGATCTGATCAGCCGAGAAAAGAGTCTTGCCAGGATCCGTAGGATCCGATGGTTCAACCATTCCTGGAGACGTCCAACAGAACCCAAAGGACATCGCCTCAGCAGAATTGTTCCGATGGAAGATATCCCGAGGCAACCCGAGGGAAACAGGCGAACGCTCATCACCACCCAGGTTCAACACCTGTCGGCGATCTGCGGATGCGACCGTCTGCTTTAGGAGCAGGAGGGTCTGGAGCAGGCTTGTCTTGCCTGAGCTGTTCGCGCCGAAGAACCCTGTAACGGGAGCTAGTGCGACATTTTCGGCATCTCGCCAACTCTTGAAGTTCCTGGCGCTAAGGCCCGTGAACATGGCGCCGAAACCTCCCCTTGGGATGCGTAGTCGTCTCCATTGAGCATATCTTCAGGTTCGGCCGGCTTCGGCCTCGCCGCCACAATCCCCGGATGCAGGACGCGGCGAGTGGACCCGCTCGATCCGCTGCTGTTTGCAATCGGGGAGCGGCCCGGCGACGCTAGCGCCGTGGCCCGGGCACCGAAGGGAATCGATCCGGAGCCGGTCACGGCGTGGCTGGCCGCCGAGGTGGGGGTGGTCCCGCCGCTCGACTTCGATCCCATCGCGGGAGGGGCGTCCAACCTCACCTTCGTGGTGACCGACGCCGCCGGACGCCGGGTGGTCCTGCGGCGACCGCCCACCGGCCATGTGCTGGCCAGCGCCCACGACATGGGCCGCGAGCACCGGGTCATCTCGGCGCTGGCGCCCACGCCGGTGCCGGTGCCGCCCGCACTGGGGCTGTGCACCGACCCGGACGTGAACGGCGCCGACTTCTACGTCATGGACCATGTGGACGGCTCGGTGGTGTTCGACCGCGACGACGCCATCGCAGTGGACGAGGCGGTGCGGCCGGTGATGGCCCTGTCGATCATCGACACCCTCGCCGACCTGCACTCGCTGGATCCCGACGACGTGGGGCTGGGCGACCTCGGCCGCCGCGAGGGATACTGCGCCCGCCAGCTGCGACGCTGGCAGCGCCAGGTGGACGAGGGATCGGACCGCGACATGCCCCTGGTGCGGGAGCTCCACGACCGGCTGGTGGCGTCGATCCCCGACCAGCAGGGCACCGGCATCGTGCACGGCGATTACCGCCTCGACAACTGCATCATGGCCGCCGACGGATCGGTGGCCGCGGTGCTCGACTGGGAGCTTTGCACCCTCGGCGACGTGCTGGTCGACGTGGCCGGGCTGATGACCTGGTGGGGCGACCCGGGCGCGACGGGCCGCCTGGCCGACATGCCCACCACCGTCGAGGGGTTCGGCACGCCCGCAGACGTGCTGGAGCGCTACAGCCGGCGCTCCGACCGGGACCTGTCGTCACTCGGCTGGTACGTGGCCCTGCAGTTCTGGCGGGTGGCCTGCATCATCGAGGGCGTGAGGGTGCGCCACGCCGCCGGCGCCATGGGCGACAACCAGCACTACGACGACAGCGGGGCACGCCAGTTCATCGACTACTCGCTGGACCGCTGCGCCGAAGCGCTCGACTCGGCGTCCTGACCGCCATGCGCGACCCCGCCTACGACATCCTGTTCGAGCCGGTGCGGATCGGACCGCTGACAGCCCGGAACCGGTTCTTCCAGGTGCCCCACTGCAACGGCATGGGCTACCGCGACCCCGCCGCCTGCGCCGAGATGCGGGCGGTGAAGGCCCAGGGAGGCTGGGCGGTCGTCTGCACCGAGGAGGCCGAGATCCACTACACCTCGGAGGTCACCCCGTACATCGAGGCCCGCATCTGGGATGACTCCGACATCCCGGCGCTGGCCCTGATGGCCGAGAGGGTCCACGAGTTCGGGGCGCTGGCCGGCATCGAGCTGGCCTACAACGGGCTCGACGGCTCCAACCTCCACTCACGGGTCGTCCCCCAGGCGCCCTCGCCTCTCCCCGTCATCTCGGGGTCCACCCACCCGGTTCAGGCCAGAGCCATGACCAAGCGCGACATCGCCAACCTGCGCCGCTGGCACCGTCAGGCCGTGGACCGGTCGCTGCGGGCCGGGTTCGACCTGGTCTACGTCTACTCGGGCCACTCCCTCGGCGCAGCCCACCACTTCCTGTCGCGCCGCTACAACCACCGCAGCGACGAGTACGGCGGCAGCCTCACGAACCGGATGCGGCTGCTGCGCGAGCTGCTGGAGGATGCCGTGGAGGAGGTGGCGGGAAGGGCTGCGGTGGCCTGCAGGGTGACAGTCGACGAGACCATGTACCGCGACGGCATCGACCGCGCCGAGATCGAGGCGGTGATCGGTGAGCTGGGCGAGATTCCCGACCTGTGGGACTTCGTGCCCGGCACCTGGGAGGACGACAGCGTCACGTCGCGCTTCAGCGCCGAGGCCCACGAGGAGCAGTGGGTGCGGGGTCTCAAGGCCCTCACGTCCAAGCCGGTCGTCGGGGTCGGCCGCTTCACGTCGCCCGACACCATGGTCAGGATGATCCGCCAGGGCATCCTGGACTTCATCGGCGCAGCCCGCCCCTCGATCGCCGACCCGTACCTGCCCCGAAAGATCGAGGAGGGCCGGCTCGGGGACATCCGCGAGTGCATCGGCTGCAACATCTGCGTGACCGGCGACTACACCATGTCGCCCATCCGCTGCACCCAGAACCCCTCGATGGGCGAGGAATGGCGGAGAGGCTGGCACCCGGAGCGCTACCGGCCGCGCCACGCGGACGAGAGGGTGCTGGTGGTGGGGGCCGGCCCGGCCGGCCTGGAGGCGGCTGTGGCGCTCGGCAAGCGGGGCTACGAGGTGGTGCTGGCCGAGAGGTCGCGCACGCTCGGCGGCAGGGTGGCCGCAGAGGCCAGGCTGCCGGGCTTGGCCGAGTGGATCAGGGTGGTCGACTACCGCCTGGGCCAGCTCTCACAGCTCGACAACGTCGAGCACTATCTGGAGAGCGACATTACGGCCGAGGAGGCGCTGGCCTACGGATTCGCCCATGTGGCGGTGACCACCGGCTCGGTGTGGCGCCGCGACGGCGTGGCCCGATGGCACACCCGGGCCGGCGCCATGCCCATCGGCGCGACGCCGGTGCTCACCCCCGACGACATCCTGGCCGGGAGCCGCCCCGCAGGCGTCCGGGTGGCGGTGTACGACGACGACCACTACTACATGGGCGGCGTGCTGGCCGAGCTGCTCCGATCCGAGGGCTACGAGGTCGTGCTCGTCACGCCCGAGCCGCTGGTGTCGGCCTGGACGGTGAACACCATGGAGCAGCACCGCATACAAGCCCGGCTCATGGAGGCGGGCGTCGACCTGTTCACGTCCACTGCGGTGTCGGCCGTGCTCGATGACGGGCTCGGCACAGAGTGCGCCTTCACCGGCCGCGAGGGCCGGGTCGAGGCCGAGACAGCGCTGCTGGTGACCTCTCGGCTGCCAGTGGACGGGCTCTGCGCAGAGCTGCTGGCGCGCCGAGACGGGTGGGCTGACCGCGGCCTGCGGAGCGTGAGGGCGGTCGGAGACGCTCTAGCCCCCGGCACGATCGCGGCCGCGGTGTGGGACGGCCGCCGTTGCGCCGAGGAGCTGGAGGCTCCTACCGACGACTCCGACTCGACTCCGTACCGTCGCGAGGTGACCGCTCCAACCCCCTGAGCTGAGGATCGGGGCGGGCTCAGCCCAGGGCGGCTATGGCCGCGTCGTAGTCGGGCTCGTCGGCGATCTCGCCCACCAGCTGCGAGTGCAGCACGGTGCCGTCGGAGCCGATTACCACGACCGCCCGAGCGCACAGGCCGGCCAGAGGGCTCCCGGTGAGGCCGACTCCGTAGTCGTCGAGGAACTCGGGGTTGCGGAAGGTCGAGCCGGTGGCGACGTTGTCGATGCCCTCGGCGCCGCAGAACCGGCTCGCCGCGAAGGGCAGGTCGGCCGACACGCACACCACGGTCGTGTCCTCGAGGCCGGCGGCCCGCTCGTTGAACGTGCGCACGCTCTGGGCACAGGTCGGGGTGTCGATCGACGGGAAGACGTTCAGCACCACCCGGCCACCCGCCAGACCCTCCGACGTGACCGCTCCCAGGTCGCCCCCGGTGAGGCTGAAGGCCGGTGCGGCGTCACCCACGGCCGGCAAGTCACCGCTGGTTTGGACGGGATTGCCCCGGAATGCTGTCACGGCCATGGTGTGCTCCTCGAAGTCTGCTTGTGCTGTGCGTTGACGCTCCGCCAAGCCGCAGGGCCCACGGAGCATTTCGGTCACCGGAGGCTACCGGTTGGCCCTTCTGACCCGTGCCGCGGATGCGGCCATTGCCCGCCCCGCGGCAAACACCTGATAGAAGTCATCGCCATGAGAAGCAATCCGATGAGAGAGCGCTGGGCGGCCGGCGAGACCGCGGTCGGGGCCTGGCTGACCATCCCCAACGCGTTCTCGGCCGAGATCGTGGCCCGCTGCGACTTCGACTACGTCTGCGTCGACACCCAGCACGGCTTCAACGACCACGACGAGGCCTGGAAGATGCTGCAGGCCATCAACCTCGGATCGGCCACTCCGGTGGTGCGGGTTCTCTGGAACGAGGCCGGACTGATCGGCAAGAGCCTCGACGCCGGCGCCCGGGGCATCGTCGTGCCCATGGTCAACACCCGCGCCGAGGCCGAGGCGGCCGTTCGGGCCTGCCGGTACGCGCCCGACGGCATCCGCAGCTACGGCCCGGCGCGGGCGCTGCGCCAGGAGGGACCCGACTACTACGCCCACGCGAACGCCGACGTGGCCGTGATCCCCATGATCGAGACCGCCGAGGCCGTCGAGAACCTCGACGACATCCTGTCGGTGCCCGGAGTGGACGCCGCCTACGTGGGGCCCTCCGACCTGTCGCTGACCCTGGGCCTGCCACCGGGCAACAACGACGGCAACGAAGTCTTCGACGACGCCCTGGCCGCCATCGCGGCCGGCTGCGCCCGTCACGGCGTGGTGGCCGGGTGCCACACCTCCGCCGAGCTGGTCCAGCGACGCATCCGGCAGGGATTCGGGATGGTCACGGCCACATCCGATCTGGTGTCTCTGACCAGGGCCCTCGACGACGAGTTGCGCCGAGCCAGGGGCCAGGACCCGGTGGTGCGCTCCGGCTCCCTCTACTAGAGGGCCCGGCGGGCAGCGGTCCGATCACGGCGCCGACCGGTCCCCCGGTACGCTGCTGTCGGTCGCAGCCATCCCAGGGGGGCCGCCGATGGACTTCGAGTTCTCCGACACCCAGAAGGCGTTCGCGGCCGAGGTCGAGGCCTTCCTCGACGCCCACGACGACCCGGACGTGTTCGACCTGACCAGGGAGAACATGGCCCAGCTGGTGGACACGCCCGAGCGCCGGGCCTTCATGAAGGAGATGGGCCACAAGGGATGGCTCGGCATCACCTGGCCCGCGGAGTACGGCGGCAGCGAGGGAGAGGGCGTCTACGAGTACCTGCTCAACGAGGCGCTGGCGGCCCGGGGCGGGCCCCAGATCGGCAAGGGCGTCGGCATCGTCGGCAAGACCATCATCGCCCACGGCTCCGAGCGCCTGAAGGCCGAGTTCCTGCCCATGATCCTGGAGAACGACGTGGAGTTCGCGGTGGGCTACTCCGAGCCCGACGCCGGCTCCGACGCGGCCTCCATGCGCCTGAGGGCCGAGCGCTGCACAACCGACGACGGCACCGAGGGCTGGCTGCTCAACGGCCAGAAGATCTGGACCACCTCAGCCCACTTCGCGGAGTGGTACTGGCTCGGCACCCGCACCGACCCCGGCAACAAGCACATGGGCATCACCTTGATGCTGGTGCCGCTCGACCAGCCCGGCATCACCATCGACGCCATCTGGACCATGGGCGACGAGCGCACCAACTCGGTGTTCCTAGACGACGTGTTCGTGCCCGACGACTACGTGGTCGGCGAGGTCGACCACGGGTTCCGCTACATCAGCCAGGCCCTCGACCTCGAGCGCTTCACCATGTTCACGTTCTCGCCCATCAAGCAGCGCCTCGACCTGCTCACCGAGTGGGTGCAGGACGCCGAGCGCGACGGCGAGGCGGTACGGGACGATCCGCGGGTGCGGGCCCGGCTGGCCAACCTGCACACCGAGGCCGAGGTGGCCCGCGTGCTGGGACTCAAGTTCGTGGCCGAGGCGGTCAAGGTGGAGCAGGCGGTGCGCGACGGCAGGGAGGGTTTCCAGCCGCCGACGGTGGCCGCCTCGGAGTACAAGCTCTACGCCACCGAGCTGTCCAAGCGCCTGGCCGACGCGTCCATGGACATCGCGGGACCGGGATCGCAGCTGCGGGTCCACACCGCCGACGCTCCCATGGCCGGCCGCTCCGAATCGACCTACCGCTTCACCGTGATCGACACCATCGGCGGGGGCGCCTCGGAGATCCAGAAGAACATCATCGCCCGCCGGGGCCTCGGCCTCCCCAAGAACTTCTGACGGTGCGATGACCGCTTCCGGTGCGGGCGCGCTCGAGGGTGTCAGCGTGCTGGACCTGTCCTCGGTCGGTCCCGCGGCCCGGGCCACCCGGCTGCTGGCCGACTACGGGGCGGATGTGGTCAAGGTGGCTCCGGTGCCCCGTCGAGCCGGCGTCGCCATCGTGCCCCCCGCCTACGCCTACAGCGGCCACCGGGGCATGAAGCGAGCCCTGCTCGATCTCAAGTCCGACGGCGGGCGAGACGCCTTCCTGGACTTGGCCCGCCGCGCCGACGTGGTGGTGGAGAGCTTCCGTCCCGGTGTGGTCGACCGCCTCGGCGTCGGCTACCAGGCGGTGGCGGACATCAATGCGGGCATCGTCTACTGCTCCACCAGCGGCTACGGCCAGACCGGCCCGCGGCGCCACTGGGCCGGACACGACCTCAACTACCTGGCCGTGGCGGGCTACCTGCACTGCAGCGGGCGCGACCGCGACGGCGCGCCCGCGCTGCCCGGCGCGACGGTGGCCGACATCGCCGCCGGCGGGATGCACGCGGCCATGGCGGTGATGGCCGCTCTGCTGCGCCGGGAACGCACCGGCCGCGGCGAGCACCTGGACGTGTCGGTGGCCGACGGGGCGCTGGGGATGATGGCGCTGTACGCCGACGAGCATCTGGCCACCGGCGCCGAGCCCGGACCGGGCCATTACATCCTCACCGGCCGCTACGCCTGCTACGGCGTGTACGCCTGCGCCGACGGCGAGTACCTGTCGGTGGCCGCCATCGAGCCTACGTTCTGGGCGAACCTGTGCCGGGCCCTGGGGCTCGACCGGTACGTCGACGCGCAGACCGACGACGAACTTCAGGACGAGATCCGGGCCGCGTTGGCAGCTCGTCTCGCCACCGCGGAACGCGACGAGTGGGTGCGCCGGCTCGGTCCTGCCGACTGCTGCGTGGCTCCGGTCAACCGCGTCTCCGAGTCCGTGCGCGACGACCAGTACCTGGCCCGTGGAGCGGTGGTCAAGGCCGACCATCCCACCGACGGGACGGTCGAGCAGGTCGGTGCGGTATGGGCCGGCGCGGTCGCTGCCGAGCCGTCGAGCCGGCTGCCGGACCTCACGCAGACCGACACCGCCGAGCTGCTGGCCGAGGCGGGCTACGACGAGGCCCGGGTCGCAGCTCTTGCATCCGCGGGGGTCATCGCATGAACAACGAACTGGCAGCATTCTGCACGCCATCCGCACAAAACGCTGCCAATTCCGCCACGGCCTCCACACCCCCAACGAACTGGCAGCGTTATGCACGCCATCCGCACAAAACGCTGCCAATTCCGGACGGACGGGCGGGGGTGATCACATGACCGCCGAGCTGCCTGCCGACGTCGCCGAGATGATCGGTCGCCCGATGTACCCGGAGACCGCGGACTTCCCCGCGGACATGTCCTACGGCTGGAACACGCTGGCCGCCACCGAGAACGCCAACCCGCTGTACTGGGAGCCGGCGGTGGCCGAGATGCTCGCCGGGGGGACCATCCTGCCCCTCAGCACCCTGTCGCTGTGGATGCGCCCCCACCGCTGGGCGCCCGGCGCGACCACCGAACAGGTCGCCCTCCGGGCGCACTTCGACCTCAAGGACCTCCTCGGTCTCCCCGAGGCGATCATCGGGGACAACGCCGTCGTGTTCGGCGACCCGGTGCGCCCCGGCGACTTCATCAGCCATCGCCAGGTGCTGCGATCCGTCAGCGGACCCAAGACCACCCGGCTGGGCTCGGGGCGCTTCTGGGTGATCGACGTCGAGTACCACAACCAGGCCGGCGACCTCGTGGGGGTCGAGTCCTACACCGCTTTCGGCTACCGCCGCGACGGCGCCGGCGTTCCCGCCCGGGAGTGGTCGCCGGCTGGCGAGCCGGCGACGAGCGGGGCGACGGCCGCCAACCCGCAAGCCGCCAACCCGCAAGCCGCCAACCCGCAGGCCGCGGCGACGGCCCCGCTGCGTAAGGGTCCGCCCGGGCAGGCCGAGACCGCCGGCCCACGGGCCAAGCCCGATCCCGCTCACGACCAGATCCGGGTGGGCGACACCCTGCCCGACCTCACCCACGACGTGACCGCCACCACCGTCGTGCTGGGCGCCCTGGCCAGCCGCGACTGGCGTCCGATGCACCACGACTACCACTTCGCCACCGAGCGCAACGGCACCCGGGACATCTTCTTGAACACCCCCAACCAGCTGGCCTGGATGGAGCGGGCCATCACCGACTGGACCGGCCCGAAGGGGCGCCTCGGACGGATCTCGTTCCGCATGCACGACCCGGTCTTCCCCGGCGACACCATGACCATCGCCTCCACGGTCACCGCGGTTCCCACCGACGACTCCGGCTGCGGCTGGGCCGAACTGGAGCTGGTGCTGCGGGGCGATGACCGCATCTGCTCCACCGGAACGGCCAGGGTCGCCCTGCCGATGTCGGCCGACGACAACCCGTGGCAGCGTCGAGGCGAGGACTGGCAGCCGTGACGGCGGCGCGACCTTCGAACCGCCCCGGTGGCACGGGAGGGCACTGATGCTCGATCTGGACTTCACCCACGAACAGGACATGCTGCGCGACATGGTGCGGGGACTCTGCGCAGAACTGTCCCCGCTGGAGCGGGTGCGGGAGTTGGAGGACGACCCCGACGGCATCGCCCGCGACCTCTGGCAGCAATTCGGCAGGCTCGGCCTAGGCGGCCTGATGGTCCCAGACAGAGCAGGCGGCTCGGACATGAGCCTGATCGACGGGGTCGTGCTCTACGAAGAACTGGGGCGCTCGCTGGCGCCCCTCCCCCACTTCGTGAGCTGCGTGCTGGCGGCAGGCGCCATCGTGGAAGCGGGCACGTTCGCCCAGCAGGAAGCGCTGCTTCGCGGGATCGCTTCGGGCGACACCATCGCCACCGTGGGATGGTTGGAGCCGGGCGGGGGCTACAAGCCCCGGGGCGTGCAGCTGGCGGCCCGGGCCGCAGGCGACGGCTTCGTGCTGGACGGCGCCAAGGCCCACGTGCAGTTCGCGGCGGCGGCCGACCTGCTCATCGTGCTGGCCCGCACCGGCGACGGCGACACCGACATCGACCTGTTCGCGGTCCCGCCCGACGCTGAGGGCCTGCGGATCGAGCAGCGGATGTCCATCTCCTCCGACACCCAGTACCAGGTGACGTTCGACTGCGTCTCGGTTCCCGGCGATGCTCGGCTGGGCGGGCCCGACTCGCCCGCAGGCACCGGCTGGACCGCCTGGGATTCGGTCATGCACGCTGGCGCCATCCTGGCCGCGGCGCAGGCGGTCGGCGGCGCCACCTACGCGCTGGACATCACGGTGGACTACGCCAAGACCAGGCGCCAGTTCGGCAAGGCCCTGGCCGAGTTCCAGGCCATCTCTCACTACCTGGCCGACGCCCGCACGGCCCTCGACGGCGCCCGCCTTCTGGTGTGCGAGGCAGCCTGGGCTCACAGCACCGGACGCCCCGCAGACCGCCTGGCCCCGATGGCCAAGCTGTTCGCCTGCCGCACCTACCGCGACATCACCGCCATGAGCCAGCAGGTGTTCGGCGGGATCGGCTTCACCCTGGAGTACGACATCCAGCTCTACTTCCGGCGGGCCAAACAGCTCCAGCTGTCATGGTGGGACACGGCCGCATGCGAGGACCGGATCGCCGACGCCGTCCTGGGAGCGGTCTAGCCGGCGGCTGCCGCACCCTCCAGGGCGGTGATCCGCTCCCCATAGCCCACAATCTCGGCGAGCATGCGGCCGTGCCCGGCAAGGATGCGACTGTGCTCATCGAGCGTACGACTGTGCCCGGCAAGGATGCGGCCGTGCTCGGCAAGAATGCGGCCGTGCTCATCGAGCTTGCGACCGTGCTCGGCGAGGATGCGACTGTGCTCGGCAAGGATGCGGCCGTGCTCGGCAAGGATGCGACTGTGCTCGGCGAGGATGCGGCCGTGCTCATCGAGCTTGCGACCGTGCTCGGCGAGGATGCGGCCGTGCTCATCCAGCGTACGACTGTGCTGAGCAAGGATGCGGCCGTGCTGAGCCTGGACGGTCTCGATCCTTGTCAATCGCTCGACGACATTGATCAGGATCGCCTCGCTTCGACCCATGCGCTCGCCGAGGTCGCGCAGGTCCGACTTGATCGACTGAAAGAAGAAGCAGAGCATCCCCAAGACGCCCGCGCCCAGCACTCCGATAATCGCGTCTTCCACCGTCATGCCCTCCCAAGTATAGCATGTTCATCCGTAGAGGCCATCAGGCGATAGTTATATTGAACATTATAACATGACGATTACCAAATGGCTCACGGCTCGGCGGGTGGATCTCCTGCTGGCCGTGGCGGTGACGGTGGCCGCGGTGACCGGTCTGGCGTCCTGGGGCGTCGGCAGCGGCTGGGCCCGCTGGGTGACCGTCGTGCATGCGCTGGCCGGTCTGAGCCTGCTGGCCCTGGCCCCGGCCAAGCTCCGCGGCTCGGTGCGCACCGGGTTGAAGCGCCGCCGAGCGACCCGGTGGCTGTCGATGCTTCTGGGCGTGCTGGTGGCGGCCACGGTCGTGCTGGGCATCCTGCACGCCACCGGGCTGTGGCACGGGGTGGGCTACTGGTCGGCGCTGTGGACCCATGTCCTGCTGGCCGCGCTGCTGGCGCCGCTGGTGGTGTGGCACATCGTGAGCCGGCCGGGCCGTCCCCGCGTGACCGACCTCGACCGCAGGGCTCTGGCCGGCGGCGGGCTCGCGCTGGCCGCCGCCGGGGTCGCCTACGGGATCCAGCAACTGGCGGTGGGCGACAACCGGCGCTTCACCGGCTCCCACGAGATCGCCTCGTTCAATCCGTCGGAGATGCCGACCACGATGTGGCTCAACGACCGGTCGCCGCGGGTGCCCGCCGCCGGTTGGGACTTGACCATCGCGGGCGAGCCGCTGGCGCTGGAGGCTCTGCACGAGAAGGCCCGGCCGTTGGAGGCCGATCTCGACTGCACGGGAGGATGGTGGAGCCGCCAGTCCTGGGACGCAGTGCCGCTCGCCGAGCTATTGCCGCCGGTGGACGGGCCCACGCTGGAAGTCACCTCGCTGACCGGCTACAGCCGCCTGTTCCCGGCTCGCGACGCGCCGAACCTGTACCTGGCCGTCGGCTACAACGGCGTGCCGCTGCGCCGGGGCCACGGAGCGCCGGTGCGGCTGGTGGCTCCGGGCCGGCGGGGCTTCTGGTGGGTCAAGTGGGTGCACCGCATCGACACCGTCGACCGTCCGTGGTGGCTCCAGCTCCCATTCCCGCTGGAGTGAGGAGCCGCCTGCCGGCGGGAGGCCTCGCAGCCGGCGGACCGGGTCAGCGGACCGGGTCGGCCGACGGCTCTCAGAAACCTCTGTGAAGGGCTCCGCCACGGCGCGATACTGAGCCCGGCCGCCCAGTGACCGGAGGAGGTGTCGATGCCCCAGGCCCGATCCAGTGCTGCGGCCTGGAGCGGGTGCCGCCGGACGGTGCAGTCATGTCGGGCCGAAGCGCCGCTTCGACGGGTCGCTTGTTGGTTGGTGGTGGCCGGGCTGGTGGCCGCGGCGTGCTCCGATGAGGCGGCCCCGCCCGTTGCCGGGGCCGGGGAGGGCGATCAGGCCGAGGAAGCCGCCGAGGACAGCCGTTCGAACGCCGACGTGCCCGCGTCGTCGGTGCCCATGCCGGCCGAGGGGACGTTCACTGCGGTGGCGGCCGGGTTCTGGCACACGTGCGCCATCCGCACCGACGGCGGCATCGACTGCTGGGGCGTCAACCAGAGCGGCCTGCTCGATGCGCCCGACGGCCAGTTCAAGGCGATCTCAGCGGGACCCGGCCACAACTGCGCCATCAGGACCGACGGCAGCATCGAGTGCTGGGGTGGGGATTTCCTAGGAGTACTCGACCCGCCGGAAGGTGAGTTCATCGCCCTGTCGGCGGGCGCCGGATTCACCTGTGCTCTGCGCGACGACGGCGACGTCGAGTGCTGGGGAGGCGCCGACCGCGAGTTCCTGACCCCGCCCGGAGGACACTTCACCGCGGTGGCTGCTGGACACGGCCACGCCTGCGTTCTTCGCAGCGGTGGCACGGTGCAGTGCTGGGGCGCCAACGAGGCTGGCCAGGCAGACAGTCGAACGGAACGCTTCACCGCCATCGCCGCGGGCGCCGACCACACCTGCGGGGTGAGACTCGATGGCACGGCCGAGTGCTGGGGGTCGGACTATCTGGGCAAGACCGACGCACCCGGCGGGACCTTCACAACGCTGGCGGCGGGAGTGGACCACACCTGCGCGGTGAGCACCGACGGCACGGCCGAGTGCTGGGGATCGGACGCCTTCGGCGCAACCCCGGCGCCGGACGGCCAGTTCCAGGCGGTCGCGGCCGCGGCCGACCACAGCTGCGGGCTGCGCACCGACGGGACCATCCAATGCTGGGGCCGGCGCTTCGTGGCGGGCGCCGAACCTCCCAGCGAGGAGTTCGAGTCGCTGGCTGCCGGCGGCAACCACACCTGCGGGCTGCGCGCCGACGGCACAGTCGAGTGCTGGGGCACCGACCTCGTGGGCCAGATGGAACCGCCCGGCGGGCGCTTCAGGGCCATGGACACCGGGAACTACTTCGCCTGCGGGCTGCGCGCCGACCAGACCGTCGAGTGCTGGGGATACGACCGATTCGGCGTTCTCGACGCCCCGGGCGGACCGTTCGACGCGGTGACTGCCGGCATCGGCCACGCCTGCGGCCTGCGTACAGACGGTGCCGTCGAGTGCTGGGGCTCCAACTCCCACGGCCAGGCCGACGCCCCCGCCGGCATCTTCACAGCCGTCGCCGCGGGCAGCACTCACACCTGCGGGATACGCGACACGGATGCGGCCGAGTGCTGGGGCAACCCCAGCGCGGGGAGGCTGGACGCCCCGACGGGGCACTTCTCTGCGATCGCGGCCGGCGACAGCCACACCTGCGGAATACGACTCCACGGCGATGTCGAGTGCTGGGGCTCCAATTCGCACGGACAGCTCGTAGCACTGGGCTACGAGTACATTGCCGTCTCTGCCGGGGTGCACTCGTGCGGGCTGCGAAAGGACGGCACCGTCGAATGCTGGGGCTGGAGGGAGACTGCGCCCACCGGGTCGTTCGCTGACGTGGAGGTCGGCCAGGGCTACACCTGCGGGCTGCGGTGGGACGGCACCGTCGAGTGCTGGGGCACGCTGCGGGCCCCGCCCGACGGCGTGACCTACATCGACTGACCGACATCCACCGACTGGCTGGCATCCTTCGACTGACCGGCATCGCCCCCGGGCGGGTGAGGCGGCGGCACGCGCGGGGGCATACTGGATCGTGTCGTGGTGGCGGAGACTCGACCCGGGCCGGGTGGCGATCCTGGCGGTGCTGGTGATCGGCACGACTGCGTTCCTGACCCGGGGCCAGTGGTTCGACACGGTCGAGACGGCCGTCGATGTGGCCGTCGATGCTGTGGATGTGGCCGTCGACGGCGCGGTCGACGGCGGCGTCACCGGTGACGTCGACGGCGAGGTCGATCACTCCGAGCTGACGACGAGGGGCGAGGTCGTCGCTCCCCCGGTGGTGGACGTCGACGACCCCGAGGACTTCGACGTCGAGACCGAGCGGCTGTACCGCATAGTGCCCGGAGCCGGGTCGCGGGCCAGCTACCACATCACCGAACGCCTCGGCGGGCTGTCACGCACCACGGTGGGCACCACGACGGTGATGGCCGGCGAGATCGCCGTGAACCTGATCGACCTGGCCGCGAGCCGGATCGGCGAGATCGTCGTCAACGTGGAGATGTTCCGGTCGGACTCCGCCCTGCGCGACAAGCGCATCCGCCACGACTACCTGGAGTCGAGCCACTGGCCGTTCGTCCGCTTCAAGCCCACCTCCATCGAGGGCCTCGACGCCGGATTCGCCGACGGCGCCGCCTACGACATCGCCGTGACCGGCGAGCTGACCGTCAAGGAGACCACCCGCACCGAGACGTTCACCGGCACCGTCACCGTCACCCCCGACGGCCTGACCGCGGCGATGTCGGCGACGGTGTTGACCAGCGACTACGACGTCGGCCCCATCAACATCGCCCGGCTGGTGCACACCTCCGACGAGGTGGTCCTCGCCTTCGAGCTGGTCGCCGACCGGGTCGAGATCGGCTCGGAGCCGACCGGCGACCTGCGCCGCGAGATCCCGTCCACCGAGATCGCGGCGGGCCGGTTCGCCGCGACCGTGCAGCCGATCCTGGAGACCCGCTGCGTGAGCTGCCACACCACCGGCGGCCCGGCCTGGAGCACCCTCGCGCTCGACACCGCCGGCGACGCGGCCGCCATCGCCGACGACATCGCCTTCGTCACCGGCATCGGCTTCATGCCGCCGTGGCTGCCGTCGGACCTGAGCCCGGAGTTCGTGCACGACTGGTCGCTCAGCGAGGAGGAGAAGGCGGCCGTCAAGGCGTGGGCCGACTCCGGCGGCGGCCTCGACGTGCGGCCCAGCACCCCGCTCGTGGCCCGGGTCCAGGCCATCCTCCCCATAGAGGAGGACCAGAGGATCGGGCCCCGTGACGGGCTGTACACCGGCTACTCCCGCGCCGACGGCCGGCCGGTCAAGAAGGACGACTACCGCTGCCAGGTCCACGAGGTGGCCGACCCCGAGGGCGACGGCAACTGGGTCAAGGGCTTCGAGTTCCGGCCCGACCAGGCGCCGGTCGTGCACCACGCCATCGTCTACCGGGTGCCGGCCGGCGCCGCTGAGGAGGTCGCGGCCAAGATCGCGGCCGAGGACGGGATCGAGGCGGCCGAGGGCTTCCCCGACGAGCCCGGCTGGACGTGCTTCGGGCTGTCGGGGCTCTTCAGCGACGGCGTGTACTCGATCCAGGGCTGGGCGCCGGGCCAGTCGCCGGTCATCTACCCCGACGGCTACGGCCTCTACCTGTGGCCCGGCGACATGATCGTCAACCAGATCCACTACCACTACGACCACGACACCCCGCCCGACGGCTCCTGGATCATCCTCGACACGGCCACCGCCGCCGAGGTGGCCGCGGGCATGACCCACGTCGGGAGCAACGACTACGTCACCCCGGCCGAGATCCCGTGCACCCCCGAGGAGGAGGCTGTCGCGGCCGAGCGGGCCGCCACCATCGACGGCTACGTGAACCTGTGCGTGCGGGCCAACGTGCTGGCCGAGATCGGCGAGAAGTACGACGACTTCGCCCCGCTCATCCCCGGCCTGCTGCTGGCGCAGTGCGGCGGCACCGTCGACGACTACGACGACCTCGACGGCAGCATCGGCTACAGCTCCTGCGACCTGCCCGCCCGCAGCACCGGCACGATCCACACCGTGCTCGGCCACATGCACGAGTTCGGCGCGGCCTACCGCATGACCCTGCACCCCGACACGCCCGATGAGCGGATCCTGCTCGACATCCCGGTGTGGGACTTCGAGTGGCAGCTCAACTACGAGCCGGTCGAGGACATCCGCATCGAGCGGGGCGACATGGTCCGCTTCGAGTGCTGGTGGGACCGCACCCTGCAGTTCATGCCCGAGCCCCGCTACATCACCTGGAACGAGGGCACCGTCGACGAGATGTGCTTCTCCAGCATCACGGTGCTGCCCGACTGACAACTCGACCGAAATCTGTAGAGAAACCCGTCATATGTGAGTAGAACCCGTGCAGATTTCGAGGCGAGCGTGACATCGGGCCGAAGTACGCATCAACACGCCCCGCACAATGTGTAGACGATTTGTAGACATCCCAGTAGCCTCCGGCTTGTGGAGACGACGACCGTCCGGGTAGACCGCGAAACCCATTCCCGCCTCCTCGACATGAGCAACGAGACGGGGGACACCCTTACCGAGACGGTACGCCAGGCTGCCGAGGCCCTCCGGCGACTGCGATTCGGCCTGCGGGTGCAGGAGGAGTTGGCCGCCATGCGCGGCGACCTCGAGGCATGGTCCGACTATCTCGCGGAGGCAGAGTCGTCCCACGTTTCCGATGGCATCGCTTGACGAGCTGTGGCTCGTCGATTTCGGGCCGTCACACCCCGGCGAGCCCGCCTCACGGCGTCCAGCATTGGTTCTCGGACCGCCGGACACGTTCGGTGCGGGCTTTCCTTTTGTGATCCTCGCTCCCCTCACCACGACGCATCGCCGGCTATCGCTGCACGTCGAGGTGCAAGCCAACGGCGCGACGGGTCTTCACCGCACCAGCTATGTCCAGTGCGAGTTGATCCGCTCCGTCAGCATTCGGCGCCTGCTCCACAAGATCGGCGCCATCGACGCCGACACGAGCTTGCAGGTGGACACGATCGTCAGAACCTTGCTCAACCACTGACGTCGAGTGGTCACCTCCCGGCGCGACATCAAGAGATGAGGGCCAGAGGCAGACGAACCAACTTCTCGGGGCGGTGGAGGCGGGCGGGACCAAGTTCCGGGGCGCGGTGGTGTCCTCGGACATGACCGTCATTGATCGGCACATGATCGCTGTGCTATTACTTGGTCGGCCTGTGATCGTTGTGTATGTGAGTTCGCTGAAAGGCGGTAACCATGACGGCTTCTGCAATCACCCGCCGGTTGCGGCATCTCTGTCCGGCATTGGCGGCGTTGGCGGTGTTGGCGGCGGTGCTGGCCCCCGGCCCGGCGGCCGCGCAGGGGAGCCAGGGCTCTTCGCAGCAGTCGGCTCTCGGCGGGAAGGAGTTGCTGTTGCCGCCGTGCGTGCCCGACGCGGCTCGGGCGGCCACACCGCAAGCCGGGATGATCAAGTTCGTGATGTGCCCGGACCACTTGACCATCGAGAGCGTGGCGGCACCGTCGGATTTCACGTTCTACCCCGAGTTCAGCCCCGACCGTCGCAACTACGTGGTGCATGTGGCCGACGACGTGTCGGAGGTGGGCTTCGAGGCGCTCTTCCGGCCCAAGTATCTGAGCATGGATTCCCGCCTGCAACCCGGATTCGCGTACGGAATAGCGGGCAGCAAGACCACGAACAGCAACACACGCTCCTTGGAACGCGCAGTGCGTTACGAGCTGAGTCCGGGAGTGACGACGGTGGAGATCGGGGCGAACCAGTGGTTCAAGAGGTACGGCCCGTCGCAGGAGGAACGCAACAAGGGCGGGGGCCTGTGGTGGACCGGCAGCGACAAGCTGGCTCGTTCGAGGTACACGCTTCAGTTGGTGTGGCGGTCGCCGGACACGACGCTGGCCGCGCCGGCGGAGCTGTCGCCGCTCCGGACGGCGGACTATGACACCGACGACGACGGCCTGATCGAGGTGTCGAGCCTGGCGCAGCTCGACGCGGTGCGCTGGGACGCCGACGGCGACGGCTATGCCGATCACGGCGGGCCGCTGCATGAGGGGTTCCCGAACGCGCTGTTGGGGATGGGCTGTCCGTCGACGGGGTGTGTGGGCTATGAGCTGACCGCCGATCTGGACTTCGACACCAACGCCAGCGGCGGCGCCGACTCAGGTGACGACTGGTGGAACTTCGGGCACGGCTGGGTGCCGATCGGCGCTGACACCGATCATTTCAGCGGCGTGTTCGAGGGCAACGGGCATGTGATCTCGAACCTGTTCATCGACTCCGACAGCGTCAAGCAGTCGCAAGCCACCGGCTATTACCGGACGGAACCGGGGACGGGGGGCGAGGCGGGGGGAACCGCTGAAATGAGGTCGATCCATCTGGGGCTGTTCGAGGAACTGGCCCGCGGCGGGGTGATCCGCAACGTCGGCCTCGGCAACGTCAGCGTGACGCGCAGCTTCGCGTGCATTCGCAGCCGGCATCCGCATGCCGGCGCTTACGGCTTCCGCTTGCCCTGCGAGCAGGGACGTGTCGGCGGGTTGGTCGGCGTGAGCGCCGGCACGATCAGCAGAAGCTGGGTGACTGGTGCAGTGTCGAACACCATCACCGAGAGCTACAGGCTAGGCAGCGAGCGGAGGGGAATCATGGTGGGAGGGCTGGTCGGCCAGGCGCACTCGTCGAGCGTGATCTCCGCCAGCTTCGCCTCAGCCGACGTGTCGGCCGATGATGTCCTCGTCTACCCGAGCGCCCGCATGAGTGGCGAGCCCATCTGGGTCGGCGGGCTGGTGGGGGTCAACGCAGGCGCCATCATCGCCTCCTACGCCACCGGCAATGTCGGTGCAGGTTCGGGCTTCAATGGCCGCCACGTTGTCGGCGGGCTGGTCGGACAGAACAGCGGCCCGATCACTGCGAGCTATGTGGCGGGCACTCTGTCGGGTGGGTACACGCACCCGCTGGTTCGGGGCACGGCGGGCGGGTCGCGGGTGTCGCACAGCTATTGGGACGCTTCGACGGCCGGCATTTCGTTCAGCTCGGCGAGGGGCGCCGGCTACAGCTCCGCGGCGCTGCAGGCGCCGACGGGCTACACCGGCATCTACGCCAACTGGAATGTGGACATCGACGGCGACGGCAGCGCCGACGATCCGTGGGACTTCGGCACCGCCGGCGACTACCCGAAGCTGCGGGGCGTGGGCCCGGCGTCTGACCAGATGCAGCAGCAAGCGGCCACCTATTCGATCAGCGCAGCGGCCTCTGCGGTCGAGGGCCAGTCCGCGACCTTGACTGTCACCTTGAGCGAGGCTGCGCCTGCGGGCGGGGTGCAGTTCGCGGTGACCGCGGGCTACAGCGACGACGCCACCGCGACGTCGAGCGACGTGGGCGCCATCGCGTCGCCGGTGACGGTGCCTGAGGGCGACACCACGGTGGAGGTGCTGGCGCCCACCGCAGACGACGCCCTCGACGAGAGCGACGAGACCTTCACGGTGACAGTCACCGCCGTCACCTCCGGCTGGGCGCCGTCCACAGACGGTGCCGGCACCGCCACGGTCACCATCGTCGATGACGACACCGCCGGGGTGACGGTCACCGCCACCAACCCGGTGGCCGTCGACGAGGGCGCCACGGCGACCTACACGCTGGTGCTCGACACCCAGCCGTCCGAGAGCGTGACGATCACCGCCCGCAGCAGCGACACCGACGCCGCCACCGTGTCGCCGGCGTCGCACATCTTCACTACCGCGAACTGGAACGTGCCCGCCACGTTCACGGTCACCGCGCTCGCTGATGACGACACCGAGGACGAGAGCGTCGCCATCAGCCACCGCATCAGCCGCGCCGGCCCCGCATACGAAACCGTGCCGCTGGGCACGGTCGCCGTGGCGGTCACCGACACCACCGCGCCGCCCCAGCAGAAGGAGGCCAACGACCAAGCCGACCAGCAGGGCGCGGCTGCGCTGCCCGGCCCGGTGACCGCGCTGGAGTTGAGCGCCACCGCCGGCAGCGTGACCGTGAGCTGGCAGGCGCCCGACAGCGGCATCGCGCCCAGTCGCTACATCGTGCACCTGCGACCCGAGGGCGGCAAGGCCGGCAGCGGCAACACCAAGACCCCCAGAGCCAAAAAGACCAGGGTGACCTTCAAGAACCTCGAAGCGGGCCGCACCTACAAGGTGTGGGTGCGCGCCCAAGACGGCGCCGCCAGAGGCGAACGCGTCACCGACACCATCACCCTCCCCCACCAAGACGCCCCACCCGCCTCCCAACAGCAGCCCGCCGAGGAGGTCGACACCAATACCGTCGTCAACCAGCCGCCCACGGTCGCGTCGCCGCTCGGCGACATCAACGGCCTCGAGCCCGGCGACACCCGCCAGGTGTCACTGTCAGGCGTGTTCGACGACGGCGACGGCGACCCGCTGGCGGTCACCGCCAGATCCTCCGCGACCGGCGTCGCCACGCTTTCGGTGGCCTCGGACTACACCAGCCTCACCGTGCGCGCCGCCGGCGAGGGCACCGCCACCATCACCGTCACCGCCAGCGACGGCCGCGACACTGTGTCGGACACGTTCACCGTCACCGTCACCGCCGCCGGCACCGAACCGCAATCACCCGAACCCGACGCCGAGGACGCCGAGGCTGAGGAGACAGACCCGCTGGAGCGCTACGACGCCAACGACGACGGCAAGATCGACATGCCCGAATACCAGACCGCGCTCGCCGACTACCTCGGCGGCTCACTCACCATCGAGGACCTGATGACGGTCAGAGCCGCCTACGCCAGAGACGCCCGATGAACCCCGACACGACGGCTCCCACCAAGGCGACACCCTCTTCTCGGGCAAGACACAACCCGGTGCGCTCACCGGGGCGATAACCCCGCTGCCTGCTGCGACTCCCGGCGAGGCGGCTTCCAACAGAAAGAAGGCAAATCCGATGTGGTCTCTCGTGAATCCCCGGTTGCGGCGCTTCTATCGGGTGCTGGTGGCGGCGGCGGTGTCGGCGGCGGTGCTGGTGCCCGGCCCGGCGGCCGCGCAGGGGTCTTCGGGCGGGTCGTCCGATGCTTCGTTGAGCGGTCTGGAGGTGACGGGCTTCTCGGGGGAGGATCAGCCGATGCCGGTGGTGGGGCTGTGGCCGGCGTTCGATTCTTCGGTGTTGGGCTATGGGGCGTCGGCGGCGTTCACGCCGCGGGTGCGGGTGCGGGCGACGGCCGCGGCTGCGGGCGCGTCGGTCGAGGTGGACGGCCAGTCGGTGGCCAGCGGGGGGTTCTCGCAGGTGTTCTATTTGGGCAATGGCACCAATGCGACGAAGCGGGTCGTGGTGCGGGTGACGGCGCCTGACGGGGCGACGGTGCGGTCCTATTCGGTGGTGGTGGTCAACAACCCGGCGGCGGGTCTGGGGGATCTGGAGTTGTCTGGGGCGCAGATCCGCCCGTCGGTGTTCTCGAACGCGTTGAAGGAGTATCGGGCGTGGGTTCCCCACAGCGTGGAGTCGGTGCGGGTGACGGCGACGGCGCAGCACGCGTCGGTGGTCCTGGCGGTGAACGGCAAGGCGGCGGTGTCGGGGCAGGCGAGCGATCCGCTGCCGTTGGAGGCGGGGTCGAATCTGATCACGGTGACGGCGACGGCGCCGGACGGGTTCACGCGGTCGACCTACACGGTGACGGTGCGGCGGGCGACCGCGGAGCAGTCCGCGGACGCGTCGCTGTCGGGGATCTCGGTGTGGCTGGCGACCTCCAAGCAGCCCGACAGCGCGAACAACGTGCCCTATGAGGGCGAGGCGTTCGCCCTGTCGCCGACGGTGTCGGGTTCGGTGCGGGAGCACTGGGTGGAGGTGCCCGAGGCCGCCGGCCGCTATCTGTACTTGGCCGTGGCTGCGGACACCTCCGCGCCGGGCGCGAAGCGGATCGTGGTGTCGGGGACGCGCTCGATCGAAGAGGCGCGCGCTCCCAAGCGCGACGTGGTGTCGGGCGAGGCCAGCGGCCCGTGGTACGCGCCGGTCGGCCACAGCCTGATCACCGTGGACGTGACTTCTTTGGACGGCACGAGCACCGAGTCGTACCGGCTGATCGTCAAGCGCGGCACCGTCGACGACCCCGAGGGCGTGTCCGTGACGCCGGGCGACGGGTCGCTGAGGGTGGGCTGGGAGCAGAGCGACTCGCCCACCGCGCCGGACAACTACACCCTGCGGTGGCGCAAGACAGGCGAGACCCAGTGGCTGAACCCCGCGCCTTTGGCCGAAATCGGCATCAAGAGATCGCTCGCGAAGGACGCGCCGGTGGTGACCGCCGAGGACGGCAACGGGATCCTCCCCGCCGACCGGGGCGGCGAGACGATCACCGGCCTGGACAACGGCACCGCCTACGACGTGCAGGTGAGGGGCCTGCGCATCACCATCGGCTTCTATCGCAACCAACCGCTGCGCTGGCTGGCCAGCGACTGGCAGTCCCTCACCGCCACCCCCGGCAAGCCGCGGACCGCCCTGTCGATCACCCCCGACCATCCCACCCGCGTGTACGGCACCGCCGACGACCTCAGCTACACCGTCTCAGGCCTCGCCGACGGCGACGCCGCCGGCGACGTGGTCACCGGCGCGTTGAGCCGCACCGCGGGCGACGACGCCGGCAGCTACCCCATCTCCATGGGCACCCTCGCGGTCGCGTCCGGCTACGCCGACGAATACGAACTGCCCGCCGCGCCCACCGTCGCCGCCTACGAGATCGAGCCGCGGCCGATCCCCGCCGTCAGCGGCGTGCTGGTCGCCACCCGCGACTACGACGGCACCACCGCAGCCGCCTTCGACACCACCAACGCCGCCGGCGTCGACGTGCTGCCCGCCGAGCTCGCCGACTTCCGAGCAGGCGGCCTCGCGGTCGCCGGATCGTTCCCCACCGCCGAGGCCGGCACCCACAACATCGCCGCCACCTACACGCTCGCGGACCACGGCGCGTTCAAAGCCGCCAACTACGAGCTCTTGCAGACCGCCGCCACCCTCCAGGGCCGCATCGACGCCGTCGAAGCCCAGCCCGCCTGCACCCCAGCGGTGGGCGGCGACTACGACCGCGACGACGACCGCCTCATCGAGATCTGCGACTTCGAACAACTCAACGCCATCCGCTTCGACCCCGACGGCGACGCCCAACCCCTGCGCGGCACCGCCTACGAATACCTACGAGCCTTCCCACGAATCATCGCCGACGGCCCCGGCTGCCCCGGCGGCTGCAAGGGCTACGAACTCGTCACAGACCTCGACTTCGACACCAACGGCAACGGCCGCGCCGACCAAGGCGACCAATTCTGGAACGACGGCACAGGCTGGGAACCCATGCCCATCCTCAACCACGCCTACAACGCCGTCTTCGAAGGCAACGGCCACACCATCGCCAACCTCCACATGAACAAGCCGGCGAACATGTCGAAGGTCGGGCTGTTCGGTTCGGCCGGCGCCGGCGCCCAGATACGAAACATCACCCTGAGCAGCGTCGAAGTCTCGGGCGGCCACGACATGGTCGGCGGACTCGCCGGCGCCAGCTGGGGGCACATCACCGACAGCCACGTCAGCGGCACCCTGCGCAGCGACCACGACATCGGCCTGCTGGTCGGCGAGAACCACGGCCGCGTCGCCGACAGCAGCGCGTCGGGCACCGTGGCCGGCGACCGCGACGTGGGCATCCTCGTCGGCGAGAACTACAGCCTCATCACCGGCGCCGGCGCGTCGGGCCACGCCGAGGGCCGCTACGCGGTGGGCGGGCTGGTCGGCAAGCAGATGAACGGCGCCCGCCTGCATCACAGCTCCGCGGTGGCGACCGTCAACGGAACCACTCCGGTAGACCGACAAGGGCGCGACGTCGGCGGCCTCGTCGGCTCGAACAGCGGCAAGATCCGCTCCAGCGCGGCCCGAGCCGTAGTCACCGGCCAAGCCAACCGCGTCGGCGGGCTCGTCGGCATCAACACCGGCACGGGCGCCGTATACGCCGCCTACGCCTTCGGCAAAGCCCAAAGCAGCGGCGAGCACGTCGGCGGGCTCGTCGGCGTCAATCAGGGCTTCGTCACCGCCAGCTACTCGACCGTCGCCGTGGCTGGCGGCGGCCTCGTCGGCACCACTGTGGGCGGAGGCAGGGTCGCCAACAGCTACTGGGACAAGCACACCAGCGGCACCACGACCAGCGCCGCCGGGACAGGCCACACCACCGCCGCCCTCCAGTCGCCCGCCGGCTATTTCGGCATCTACGCCGGCTGGAACGTGGACGGCGACGGTGACGGACGCCCCGACAAGCCCTGGCAGTTCTCCGGCGCCGGCTACCCGCTGCTGCGCCAACTCGCCAGCACCGCCGAGATGATCCCGACGGCGAGCATCCTGCTCACCGCCGACGCCGACCCGAGCGAAGATGACGACGGCGACCTGGTCCTGGAGTCGATCCGGGTGTCCGAGCCGCTCGCCGTCGATCCCGCGTTCGACCCCGACACCCGCAGCTACACCATCACCCTGCCCCCCCAGATGCCATCGGTCAAGCTGCACGGCGGCTTCGCCGACCCCTCGGCGGGAGGCCACGCCTACCTTGCCGCCGCCGCCGACCTCGCCGACTTCGAAGCGCTCGGCGTCGGGACCGCCAACGAGCACCTGCTCGCGCAACTGGCCGGCAGCGCCGCCGGCACCCAGGAGGTGAGCCTCGACAACGGGGAGTCCCAGACAATCGAAGTCGGCATATACAAATGGAAGCCCGGCGAGGAGAACCAGGCGCCGTTCGCGGAGCACACCCACAAACAGGCCTACACGCTGACCATCAGGCGCGCCCACTACCCAGTCGACGACGCCGGCCTCAACTATCTAGGAATCAGCCCCGGCACGCTGGCATTCGACCCCGACACCCGCAGCTACCGCGTCGACGTGGCCTCCACCACCAGCACAGTGACCGTGACCGCGCTCACCAGCCACCCCCGAGCGACCGTCACCGTCAACGGCGAACACCCCGACACGCCCGTCGCTCTCAACGGCTACGGCACAACCGCTGTCGCTGTCGTCGTCACCGCCGTCGACGGGACCACCACCCGCACCTACAGGATCGCGGTCGACCGCGCCCGCGACACCAAGATCCGATTCACCGCCGTCGTCGACGTCACCACAGAGGCCACCGACGACATGCAGATCACCGGCCTGACGCTGCCCCCCGGGTTCACGATCGAGCCCGCCTTCTCCCCCGACCACTACCAATACACCGTCACCGCCCCACTCGAATGGGACCGCGTCGAAGTCAAGGGCCGCTACACCACGCCCTGGAGCCGCGACGGCGGTTGGAACAGCACTGCGTACATCTTCGCCGGCAGCAGCCTGGAGCAGTCACTGGAGAACTACCAGAAGCGCCGGGACGGAGACGCGAGCATGGTCGCGACGTCGAAGTGGACGAACGGGAACACCGTGTACCTCTTCCGAGAGATGGTCGATGTCCTGCACAACGACTTCGTTCATTCAGTGCGCTATGACCTGGCGCCCGGCGAGCCGACCGACATCGCGCTGGTCCTGTACAAGTGGAAGCAGGGCAAGGGCGGCAGGTCGCCCGTGAAGGACAACTCGGTCGCGAAGGCCTACACCCTGACGGTGACCCGGGCCCTGCCCGCGGACACCGAGGCGGGCCTGCACCGGCTGGGCACCTCCGCGGGCCCGGTGGCGCTGGTCGACGGGCAGACCGACTACACCTTGAAGGCAGGCCCCACCGTGGCCGCGTTGACGGTGACGCCGACGCCGCTTCACCCCTCAGCGGTGGTGACCGTCAACGGCGGCCCGGCGGACACCCCGGTCGCGTTGGACTACGGCGCCAATGCCGTCAGCGTGGTGGTGACCGCAGCCGACGGCACCACCACCAAGACCTACACCCTCACCGTCACCCGCTCGCTGCCGGCCGCGCCCGCCGCGCCGGCGGCGGTGGAGATCGAGGTCGGCCTGGGCAACGCGACGGTGAGCTGGGAGGCGCCGTCGGCCAGGACCGGGGTCCCGCTGGACTTCTACGAGGTCCGGGTCCGCGACAGCCAGGGCCAGGCGGTCGCGACGCGCAAGCTCAGCGTCGCTGACCTGAACGGCGACCTGAGCGCCGACTTCAGCGGGCTCAGCAACGGCGCCGACTACACGTTCGGGGTGCGCGCCGGCAACGCCGGAGGCGCCGGCGCCTGGCTGGAGATCGGCGTCACGATGCCCACGCCCACCGAGCTGAGCGGGCTGACGATCGCGGCAGGCCCGAACAACGGCGGACGCGCCCTCGCGGCGGACGCGCTGGTCTACGTGCGCGGCACCGAGTCGTATGACGTGACCGTGCCCGCCGGAATGGCGCAGGTGGTCCTCACGCCGACCGTCTTCGATCCGAAGACCGTCGTCACGATCAGCGGCAGCCGGCGCCTCGACCAGCCGATCAGCCTGGAGTACGGGGAGAACCCGATCAGCGTCGCCGTCTCCGCAGCGGGCGAGACGCCGCGCACCTACGCGGTCACGGTCACCCGGCAGTCTCCGCCCAAGCCGGGGACGCCCGTCTGGCAGGTCGACGCCTACGACACCAGCACCGTCGTCGTGCGATGGAGGGACAGCTCGGATGCCGCGGCCGCCGACTCCTGGGACCTGGAGCTGGTCGACGGCGACGGGACGAAGACGACGGTGTGCATCTGCCTGACCGCCAAGAACGACTTCGTGTACAACCGTTCACCCTCGGGCGAGGTCCACTACAGCCATTGGTTCGAAGGCCTGGCCGCAGGCGAGACCTACACCGTGCGCATCCGCGGGGTCAACGACGGCGGCGCCAGCGAGTGGGCCACCGCCAGAGTCACCCTGTCGCTGATGGCCGAACTGGAAGGCCTCCGCCTCGAGGCCATCACCAGGACCACCACCGGCAACGAGGTGCAACTCGCGCAGAGCCTCGCCAAGCGGCGGACCTCCTACACGATCAGCCTGCCCGAAGGAGTCGTGGGCCTGCGCGTGCTGCCGGAGGTCACCCAACCCAAGACCGCGACGATCAACGGCAAGAACAGCAGCGTGCGCGCCAACACCTACGTCACCCTGCAACGCGGCAAGACCACCGACATCAGGATCACCGTCACCGAAGGGGTCCACACCCGGACCTACACCATCGCGGCGACCGTCGGCGGCACCACCAACGACCCGACGGTGGCATGCGCGCCGGGCGACATCAGCGGAGCCAATGCCGACCCGACGGTCGCGATCTCGCTGCGCGACGTCGCCTTGAAGCCCGGCCAGGACTATAATCTGGTGCTCTCGAGGGTGTTCGCCGACAGCGACGGCGACACTTTGACCATCACCGCCGAATCGTCGGCGCCCAGCGTTGCGGCCGTGACGGGCGTGAACAGCTTCCCCAGCATGTCGGTGCGCGCCGTGGCCGAGGGAACCGCCACCATCACCGTCACCGCCGACGACGGCAACTGCGGCACCGTGAGCGAGACCTTCACCGTGACCGTCGACGCCGCCAACAAGGCACCCGCGGTGGCGTCGTCACTGGGCGATGTGAGCGGCCTCGAGCCCGGCGACACCCGCCAGGTGCCGCTGAGCGGAGTGTTCAGCGACGCCGACGGCGACTCCTTGACGGTTACCGCCAGGTCCTCGGCCGCCAGCGTTGCGACCGTGTCG
>JAPOQG010000193.1 GCA_026710865.1 Acidimicrobiaceae bacterium | reverse complement strand
TCATCGCGGTGTCGTGGCGCTCGGCCAGGTCCAGGGCCGCGGCGAACATCTCGTCGCTGACCGACGGGACGCTGGGTGCATGGATGTAGGGGCGCACCCGGCCGCCTCCCCGCGTCGCCCAGCGGGTACAGAAGTCGTCGAGGTGAGCGACGTTGTCGGCCCGCACTGCCGGATCGTCGCGGTACTCCGAACGGCCCTCTATCTGCTCGTAGTTGCTGGCGAGGCGGGAGGTTCGGTCGCGCTGTCCCACGGCCAGGGCGCAGCGGATGCCCATCTCCAGGGCGGTCTCGCCCACCGCCTCCTCATGTTCGGGCGTGCAGGTGGTGTCGGTGGTGGTGGTGACGCCGGCACGCAGCAGGTTGGCCATGGTGACCCGTGCGCTGGTGCGGATCCCGTCGTCGCCGAGCACGTCCTCGGCCGGGATGTAGATGCGGGTGATGTTGGGCAGGTCCTCGAAAGCCATGCCTCGCACCAGCGCCTGAGCCATGTGGTTGTGTGTGTCGATCAGCCCCGGGATCACCAGGTCGCGGGGCCCGCCGAGTCGCCTGCCGCCGGGGTGGGCCGCCTCGACCTCGGCCCTCGGTCCCACGGCGACGATCCTCGAGCCGGCGACCGCGACCGCGCCGTCGAGGAACACCCTCCGCTCAGGATCGGCGGTGATCACCGTGCCGGTGACCACGAAGTCCGCGGCTTCGGCCATGTTCATTCCTCTCGGTGTCGTGGCGCGGCCGGGGGTGACGGTCATGGCCGCTCTGGGGCCTCCCGGCTCACCGGGAGGCCCCGTGATGCCAGTTCTAGAAGCCGATGCTCTCGTCGATGAACTCGTTGGTGATGATGTCGCCGGGTTCCATCGAGGGGTCGACATCGAAGCCGGCCGCGATGATCTTGGCGATGACCTCGGCGATCCGGCTCTCGTCCATGTTGCCCACGGTGCTGTCGGGTCCGTTGCCCACGAGGCCGAGTTCGACCTGAGTGCGTACCGAGAAGTCGGCCAACTCCGGCGGATACTGCCAGAAGCTGTTGATGGTCTCGACCGCATCGACGATGATGGCGTTGGCTCTGGCTGGGTCGGTCGCGAAGTCGACCACTGCCTGCTGGACGATGGGCACGAAGCGTTCCAGGCAGGGGCGAAGGCTGTCGAGATCGCCCGTGCGGATCGACAGCGTCTGCGAATAGAT
Source organism: Acidimicrobiaceae bacterium (assembly GCA_026710865.1). Classification (GTDB taxonomy): domain Bacteria; phylum Actinomycetota; class Acidimicrobiia; order Acidimicrobiales; family Aldehydirespiratoraceae; genus Aldehydirespirator. The sequence goes on along the minus strand of JAPOQG010000193.1, from coordinate 37,182 downwards.
GCGCAGGCCGGCATCGTGAATCAGCTCAAAGGCGATCGGCTTTCCCCACTCCTCGTAGAGGACCTCGTAGCTGTACGGAGACTCCGACGCGAACCCCTGCTGGGCTATGGCCCCGGCCTCGGTGATGAAGCGGGATGGCGCGCCGTCGTACGACGGGTCGATCTGGTTGGCCGAGAGCACGCCCTCGTTGACGAACACGTCGATGAACGTGCCGCCGGCAAACACATTCACGGTGAGCCCGGCCTCGCCGATGTCAGCGATGGACTCGATGTCGGGCTGAGCCTCGGGGTCCCATTGGATGATCTGAGGGTTCTTCTCCAAGGGGGCCACAACCGAGAGCGTCGGCGTGTCCTCATTGCGGATTATCGATTGGTCGATGCTCACGTAGGCGAGGGTGATGTTGTCGTCCACATATATGTGGGTCGAGCCGGAAGCGAATCCAATGGCCGGCCCTCCGGCCCGGATCTCGATGTCGATCCCGGTGTCGACATCGCCGGCCATCAGGCTGCCTGTCGTGGTCTGGGTGTCGGCATCGATGACGTAGTCGGCGCCGACCATCTGGTACAGGGCGCCGTGCTCGGACTCAGGGAACCAATCGGTCTGGATCACGATCGGGTCGGGGCAGACGCCGGCCAGGTTCATGGAGTCCTCAGCCACCTCCTCATCGGCGGGTTCGGCGGCCGGTTCGGGCTCGGCGGCCGGTTCGGGTTCGGCCGCTGGTTCTGGGTCGGCCGCTGGGGCCGCGGTCGTGGCCGGAGCCTCGGCGGCCGGCGTCGTGCCGCTATCGTCGTCGCCGCATGCCGCCGCGATCAGACCCAGTACGGCCAGCGCGCAGAGGGCGCGAACCCATGACTTCTTGCTCATTTGTCCTCCAGGTGTTTGGTCGTGAATGTTGACATGACCTATATCAATCTTGATACCATCAACATTTCTTCGGCGCAAGCCGGACCAGAATCGCGAGCGGAACAAGCCTGTGAACTCTAAGAACGTTGCTGCTGGCGCTCCGGGTGCGAAGCTCGACACTCGGTTGGACGACGCGGAGCGCATCCGGCGACTGGGGGCAAAGATCAGAACCCTGCGTAAGGAACGCGGGCTCACACTGAAGGCGCTCGCCGGCTTGAGCGGCCTGTCGCACCCGTTCCTCTCCCAGGTCGAGAGGGGACTGGCCCGGCCGTCGATGAGTTCGCTGCACCAGATCTCCGAGGCACTCGGGACCAACGCCTCGTGGCTGCTCGCCGGGTCGGAGAACACCCGGGAGGCGACTGTGGTCCGGGCATCGGACACCTCGGTGGTGCCGGCCAGCGAACTCGGGGACATGGACGGGTTGCGCCGGGTCGTCGCGCCGGAGGCCAGCCCCTTCCAGGTCGTCGAGTTCAGCGGCGCCCCCGACACGTTCCGCGAGTACTGGGTTCACGACGGATTCGAGACGATCTATGTCATCTCAGGCGTGGTCGACGTCGACCTGGACGGAGAGATCTTCCGGCTCGAGCCCAGCGACTCCATCTCCTATGACACCCGCCAGCCCCACCGGCTGCGGGCCGCCACCGACGAGAAGGTCAAGCTGCTGATGATCGAGGCCTCGCCCGGGTTCGCCAACGTCCGTCTCCGGTAGCCTGCGGCCCCGTGCCGCGTAATGCCCGGAGCGGGGATCGGAACTCAGCGATCGAGACTCGGGGCCTCGTACGGACCTTCGGCGAGAACCGTGCCGTCGACGGGGTCGATCTCGGTGTCAACGCCGGAGAGATCTACGGCTTCCTCGGCCCCAACGGCGCCGGCAAGAGCACCACGGTGCGGATGCTGTGCACCCTGTTGAAGCCGACGGCAGGACAGGCCACGGTGGCCGGCTACGACGTGGTCGACAGCCCCGGCGAGGTTCGCATCCGCATCGGCGTCGCCCTGCAGGAGGCCGCACTCGACGAGCGCCAGACCGGCCGCGAGATACTCGACCTGCAGGCCCGCCTGTACGGCTTGAGCGCATTCGACCGGGCCGCGTCCATCGCACGGGCCGTCGACCTCGCCGACATCGGCAGCGCCATGGAGGATCGCGTCAAGACCTACAGCGGCGGCATGAGACGCCGCCTCGACCTGGCCGCCTCGCTCATCCACGGCCCCGAGGTGCTCTTCCTGGACGAGCCGACCACCGGCCTCGACCCGGTCAGCCGGGCGCAGGTCTGGGACGAGGTGCGCCGGTTGAACGGCGAGCTGGGGGTGACGGTGTTCCTCACCACCCAGTACCTCGAGGAGGCCGACGCGCTGGCGGACCGGGTGGCCATCATCGACGGCGGCCGCATCGTCGAGGAGGGCTCGCCGGCGGAGTTGAAGCGGGCCGTCGGCGCCGACGTGATCGTGGTGGACCTTCCATCCGAGGCCATCGCGCCCGCGGCGGCGGTCGCGGAGACCGTGCCCGATGTGGATGCGGTCACCCAGGGCCGCCGCGGCATCACCATCGCCACCGCCGACGGCGCGGCCACAGTCGGCAGCGTGGCGGTCGCTCTGGCAGGAGCGGGACTGCACCCGCAATCGCTCACCGTGCGCACCCCGTCGCTCGACGACGTGTTCCTGCTGGCCACCGGCTACCGGATGTCGACGGTGGACCCGACCGCCGCCGGGGGCGGCCCGGCAGCCGGAGGATCGGATCCGCACGCCGGCCCCGCCGGGGCGCCGGCCTCTGAGGGGAGCAGCCCGCGATGAGCGTGCAGAGCGAAGCCCCCGCCCTGGCAGGCGGCGGGATGGTGCGGCCCGTCGGGACCATCACCGACATCGCCACCGTGGCCCGACGCTCGGTGCGCAGCCTGCTGCGCGAACCGGAGGCGATGGCTCCGGCGCTGATCATCCCGACCTTCTTCTTCCTCGTGAACATCGGCGCGCTGGAGTCGTTCGTGGAGCGCTCGCCCGGCATCGACTACCGGGCGTTCCAGATACCGGTGGCCATAATCTTCGCGGTCACCGGGATCTCGCGGGCGTCGGTGCTGGTGATCGACATCCAGACCGGGTACCTCGACCGGATGCTCGTCACGCCGGTGCGGCGGACCACGCTGCTGCTCGGCATGATGGTGGCCGACGTCGTCCTGGCCGTCGCGCTGTCGCTCGTCGTTATCGCCATGGGTTTCGTCGCGGGCGTGCGCTTCGGGACCGGGCTGCTGGGGATCCTGCTCTTCTTGGGGTTGGCGGTGGCGTGGAGCCTCGCCTTCACCGGATTCCCGTACACGGTGGCCCTGCGAACCGGGAACCCGGCCGCGGTCAACTCGTCGTTCCTGATCTTCTTCCCGTTCGCCTTCCTGACCCCCGCATACCTGCCGCGGGAGCTGATGACCGGCTGGATGCAGACCGTGGCCGCCTGGAATCCGGTCACGTACCTGCTGGAGGGGATGCGGTCGCTGCTGTCGGCCGGCTGGGACGCGGCGGCTCTCGGCAAGGGCGCCGCAGCCATCGGCGGCCTGGGCGTCGTCACGTTCGTGATGGCGTTCAGGTCACTGGCCCGGCGGGTGGCCACCGGCTGACCGGCCGAGCCCGAAGCCGGCCCCGGCAACGCCGTCTGAAGAACTCACGAACCGCACCGGCCTACTGTCTGGGGCGAGGCGCGAGGAGGCCCCTTGGAACCTGTTCTCGATGTCGTGGGTGTCGGCAACGCCATCGTCGATGTGATCGCGGCGGTGGACGAGTCGTTCATCGAAGACCACGGCCTGGTGAAGGGGGCCATGACCCTGGTCAGCGCCGGCAGGTCCGCAGACCTCTACGACGCCATGCCGGCCGGGATCGCGGCCTCCGGCGGATCGGCGGCCAACACCATGGCCGGCGTGGCCTCCCTGGGCGGCCGGGCCGGCTTCATCGGAAAGGTGCGCGACGACCAGTTGGGCGAGGTGTTCATGCACGACATCCGGGCTGCGGGCGTCGACTTCGACGTGCCGCCCGCGCCGGACGGCCCTCCGACGGCCCGCTGCCTGATCCAGGTGACCCCAGACGCCGAGCGGACCATGAACACCTTCCTGGGCACTGCGGCCCTGCTGGGGCCCGCCGATGTGGACACGGGCGTGGTGGCCTCGTCGGGCATCACCTACTGCGAGGGCTACCTCTGGGACGTGCAGGTGGCCAAGGACGCCATCCGGCTGGCCATGGCGGCCGCGGGGGACGCCGGCCGGACCGTGGCCCTCGCCCTGAGCGACTCCTACTGCGTGGAGCGCCACCGCGACGAGTGGCTGGACCTGATCGAGGACCGCGTCGATGTCGTGTTCGCCAACGAGGCCGAGGTGTGCGCCCTGCACTCGACCGGCGATCCGGTCGCGGCCCGGGACCGCACGGCCGAGATGGCCCGGACGGTGGTGGTCACCCGCGGCGCCCGGGGCTCGGTCGTGGCCGAGGGCACGACGGTGGCGGAGGTCTCCGCGGTCGGAGTCGAGCATGCCGTGGACGCCACCGGCGCGGGCGACATGTACGCCGCCGGCTTCCTGTGGGGCCTCAGCCACGGCGCGCCCCTGACCCGCTGCGCACAGTTGGGGAGCCTGGTGGCGGCCGAGGTGGTCGGCCATGTGGGCGCCCGTCCCCAGGTCCAGCTGTCACAGCTCGCGACGGCGAGCGGGCTTGCCTAGAGGCCGAAGTGTTCACGATCCGGGTCTCGACGGTGGTGCCGGCCGCTCCCGCGGCGGTGTGGGAGGATCTGCGCCACATCGGCCGCCATGTCGACTGGATGAGCGACGCCGAGTCGATCCGCTTCCTCACCGAGGACGCCGAGGGCGTCGGGGTTCGCTTCGAGTGCGTCACCAGGATCGGCCCCGTCCGTCTCATCGACCGCATGGAGGTGACCGAGTGGCGCGAGGGCGAGGTCATGGGGATCCGCCACCGGGGGACGGTCTCGGGCACCGGCCGGTTCCGGCTCGCTCCGTGCCCGGGACCGCACGGGGAGCCGCACACCCGCTTCGAGTGGACCGAGACGCTGCGGCTCCGGTGGTGGATGGGAGGGCCGCTCGGTGCGGCCGCGGCCCGTCCGGTCCTCAGAGCGGTGTGGGCTCGCAATCTCCGTCGCTTCGCCGCCCGGTTCTGATCTCCGGCGACCGCCGGGTGCCCTTGTCCGGGCTGGAGCGCCCGGAGCGGTGGTTTCGTTGAAACGACCTAATATGATTCTGAGCTATTCAAGGATAACCCATACAATAACGGTTATTATCAAACCTGATGCAGCCATGGGTAGTGAAGGTATGGGTGGTGAAGGCATGGATGAAACGGAGACCGATCCTCTAGCCATCGTTGACGTCGATTCGGATTGCGAAGGCCCTGCGGCGAGCGTCGACCGGCCGCAGGCCGTGACGACGAGCCTGCTCGATGCCGCCGTCGAGGTGTTCGCGGAGCACGGGTTCGAGGCTGCCCGCGTCGCTGAGATCGCCCGCCGGGCCGGACTCACCACCGGCGCCATCTACGCCCGCTGGCCCGGCAAGCGCGCCCTGCTCGTCGACGCGGTCGGCCACGTCTCCGCGCAGTTCATGGATCCGTCAGTGGGCTCATCGCAGTCTCACGCTCCCGAGACCCTGGCCTCGCTGGGCGCCAGTCTCATGGACGTCCACGACGCCAAGTCCCGCGACGTGATGCTCGAGGCCTTCGTAAGCGCCCGGCGCGACGGCGACTTCCGCGCCGCGGTCGCCCGATCGATCGAGCAGGATGCCGAGCGTCTCGACGAGATCGTGATCAGCGGCCAGGACGAGGGGTCCGTCGACCCGCATCTGAGCTCCCGCTCCATCGTCGCGTTCTTCCAGTCCCTGCGGCTGGGGATGCACCTGGTCGCGTCCGCATCCGACATGAACGTCCCCAGAGCGGACTGGGATGCCCTGATCGCCCGTCTGGTGGCAGCCGTGGGCCCGGCGGCCCCCGCAACCGGCTCCCCCGCCGGGGAGTGACCCTCGATCCGACCGCACGGCCGATCCGACCGCACGGCGCACCCCCAGGACCTCGCCGAGTCGTTCACGGCCCAGTCCGAGGGACGCCCGCCCTCCCACGAGGACCTGCCCGAGGTGCGGCGGGGCCTGTGAGCCGGTGCCGCGGCCGGCGCGGTCAATCCTCCAGGACCGGCCGGTAGCCCAGCTCCAGGTCGCCGAGGCGCACCAGCATCGAGGCGATCCAGCTGCCCAGCGCGGTGAAGTGCTTGTCGAGTTCCGCGCCGTCGGACAGGCCGGCCTCGTCGAGCTCGTAGGCGCCCTCGTAGCTCACATCGATGGCGTACTCGGTGGCGTCGGCGTCGTCGAGATCCTCGGTGTACAGCGCCTCCACCCGGGGTCCTCCCCGCTGCAGGGACTCGCTGCCGATGTCGGGGCTGGCGGCGGGAAGCACATCCAGGACCATGACCGGCTCGGGCGCGCCGGCCAGGCACTGGGCCCGCAGCAGGATCTTGATCTCGATGCGGGGCGGCTCGGCGTAGCCCTCGCCCGCGTACCAGCTCAGGTAGGCCGCCTGCGACCAGGTGGGCCACACGCAGCTGACATCGGCACACACCCGGGGCGGCTGCCCCTCGCCGGGGAGGGCGTAGGAGTTCTCCCACGAGACGTCGCCAGCCAGCACGTCGGTCTGGAACCGCTCCTCACCCGCCTGCCGCTCCAGCAGAGCGTCCTCGAACGCGTCCCTCAGGGCGCCTATGGCGTCGGTGAAGACGTGGTCGAGCATCGTCTCGGCCTCTTGGTCATGGTGCCGGTGACAGTACCGCCCCGTCGCGGGGCGGCCCCGTAGTGGAGCGAACGACCAACTCGGGTTGAAGGGTGTGGCGGATTGGCCCGCCCGAGCCGTCGGACACACGCTGGAGCAGCGTGGCCATCACGAGACGCCCCATGGCCAGTGTCGGCTGGTTGACGGTGGTGAGCGACAGGTGGCGCAGTGCGGAGATGAAGGTGTTGTCGAAGCCGACGAGCGACACGTCGCCGGGGACGGTCATGCCGGCGTCGGCGAGGCGGTTGAGCGCCCCGGCGGCGAGCAGGTCGTTGAAGGCGAATATGGCAGTGGGGGGATCGTCATCAGCCAGCAGCTCGTCGATGACTCCCAGCGCATCGGTCTCATCGTCGCCTGCGGGTCGGATGTCGACGAGATCGCCGAGACCGGCGGACCGCATACCCGACTCGTAGCCCGAACGGCGCTCCGCGGCCGACACGTTGGTCCCGCCGTCCATATGGACGATGCGGGTATGGCCCAGAGCGGCCAGGTGCTCCACCGCCAGCTCCGCCCCCCGTCGGTCGTCGGTGCCGACGGTGTCGACCCCGGAGCGGACCGAACCGCCGGCCACCATCACGCAGGGCGCAGCCATTCCGACCCGTGCCGTGTCGCTGTCGTCGAGGCGGGCGCCGACCAGGGCCATCCCCTCCACGCGCAGCTGCAGGAAGGTCTCGACCGCCTCGACCTCGCGCCGGGCATCCCGGTGGCCGTTGAGGATGAGCACCCGGAAGCCGTGCTCGGCCGCCTCGGCCTCTATCCCGTCGACGACCTCGCCGAAGAACGGGTTCCGGAGATCGTCTACGAGCACGCCGATCGTGTGGGTGCGCTGCTGGGCGAGGATGCGGGCCATCAGGTTGGGCCGGTAGCCCAGTTCGCGGGCAGCGCGCAACACCGCTCGCCGCTTCTGGTCCGACACCTGCGGCGAGTCGTTCATCACCAGTGACACCAGGGCGCGCGAGACGCTCGCCCGCTCCGCCACGTCCTCCATGGTGGGGCGGTTCATGCCGGTCACCGCCGCCCGGCTTGACAGAACACAGCCGGGACGCTAGATCATTAGAGCGCTCTAATCCAATACGGCGCAGGGGATTCAGCGTGGCGGAACCAGGAGGACATCGAGGGGGAACATGCCTGCGAGACAGGGCGGGCCTGAACGCCTGAGGGGCTCGGCGGTCAGCGGCCCATGACGACCGCGACGCGAGCAGCGCTGCTCGACCGCGTCGCCACCGCGCCCATCAGCTGGGGCGTGTGCGAGGTGCCGGGCTGGGGCTACCAGCTTCCCGTCCACCGCGTGCTGGCCGAGATGAGGTCAGCCGGCTTCATCCACACCGAACTCGGCTCTCTCGGCTACTTGCCTACGGAGCCCGCAGACCTGCGCAGGACGCTCGCCGGCAACGACCTGAGCCTCCTCGGCGGCTTCGTGCCGCTCGTTCTGCACGACCCCGGTCGCGCCGCAGCCACCCGGGAGGCCGCCCACCGGTGGGCCCGGCTGATAGCCGGTGGCGGCGGCCAGTTCTTCGTCACCTGTGCGGTCAGCCACCCCGACCACTGGCGTCTGGAGCCGCTGGGCGACGCGGAGTGGGCGGTGCTGTGCGCCTCGCTGGCCGACATCGGCGACATCGCCGCCTCGCACGGGCTGCGGCAGGTGTTCCACTCCCATTTCGGGTCTCTGGTCGAGACCGACGCCGAACTGGGAAGGGTTCTGGATGGCTCGGATGTGTCGCTGGTGCTGGACACCGCGCACATCACCATCGGGGGCACCGATGTCGTCGAACTGCTGGATCACTACGCGCCGCGCGTGGGCCTAGTCCATCTCAAGGACCTGGAGCCCTCGCTGGCGGCGCGCCTCAAGGCGGGCGAGCTGTCGCTGATGCAGGCCGTGCAGCGCGGCCTGTTCCCGCCGCTGGGTCGAGGAGGGGTGGCGGTCGCTGAGATCGTTGCCCGTCTCGAGGAATCAGGACGAGACCTGTGGTACGTCCTGGAGCAGGATGCCGCCATCGCGGAGGGTGATCTCTCCGCAGTCGCCGGGCTCAGGCGCAATGCCGACCTGAGCCTGGACTTCCTGCGAAGTCTGGTGCCCGCTGGAGCGGGCAGCGGAGCAACCTACAACAACCACCGATTCCCGGAGGGATAAACAACCATGTCAAGACTATTGAAGCTGCTCGCAGCGGTACTGGCCATCACGCTCATCGCCGCGTCCTGCGGTGACGACGAAGGCGACGCCCCGGCACCGGCGGCGCCCGCCGACGAGGCTCCCGCCGCCCCGGCCGACGACGAGGCCCCAGCCACCACCGCGGCCGCTGCCGACGAGGTCGTCGAGACCCAGGGCTGCGATCACACCTTCCACGTGATCACCCACGGCGACTCCGGCGTGTTCTGGTCCGTCGTCGAGGTGGCCGTGAACGACGCCGAGGCCGCCATCGGCTGTGATGTCGTGTACTTCGGCTCCAACAACGACGCTCTGGCTCAGTCCCAGGAGATCGAGGCCGCCATCGCGTCGGGCTCTTCGGGCATCGCCATCTCGCTGGCCGATCCCGCGGGCGTCAGCGACGCCGCCGCCTCCGTCGTGGCCGCCGGCATCCCGCTGTACACCCTCAACTCGGGCGTGAACAACTACAAGGACCTCGGCGGCGTCACCCACGTCGGTCAGACCGAGGTCGTGGCCGGCAACGGCGCCGGTGAGCGCTTCAACGCGCTGGGTGCAACCCACGTGCTGTGCGCTCGCCAGGAGCAGTCCAATGTGGCGCTCGAGGAGCGCTGCGACGGTCTGGCCGAGACCTTCAACGGAGAGGTGACCTCCGAGTTCGTCGGTCTCGACGCCAACCCCGACGAGCAGCAGAACGGCATCGCGGCGATCCTGCAGGCCGATCCGTCCATCGACGGCGTGCTCGGCGTTGGGCCGAACCTGCCTCTGCGGGCTCTGGCCGCGGGCGAGCAGGCCGGACGCGAGCTGGTCATCGGCGGCTTCGACCTGTCCGGCGACCTCATCGACGCCATCGAGGCCGGCGACGTGGCCTTCACCGTCGACCAGCAGCAGTACCTGCAGGGGTACCTGCCGGTGATCCTCATGTACCTGCAGGCCACCAACCAGAACACCGCCGGCGGCGGTCTGCCCATCCTCACCGGTCCGGGCTTCGTGGACACCGGGAACGCCTCGGTCGTCAAGGCTCTGGTCTCGCAGGGCACTCGCTAGCCAGTCCGTAGCAGGGGGCGGCCACCCGTCGCCCCCTGCTAATTTCCCCCAGCACGGGGCCTGTCCCTGCGGCAGGCCCCGGTGCTGGGTGGGACCATCAATCCGTCCGGTCGGCCCGGCTCTCGTCGGGTGGCCGGCTGAAGTCGACTAGCCATTGGGGGATCACATGGCCGACACCACCACCGACAAGCCCACCGAATCCGCCGATGCCGGCGGTGACGAGCGGCTGGCCCATCGGGGGCCGATACAGACGCTGCTGACCCGCCCCGAGATCGGCGCCCTGCTCGGCGCTGTGGGCGTGTGGGTGCTCTTCTGGCTGGTGTCAGCACCCTTCGGCACAGTAGGCGGCACCGCCAACTTCCTCGACGTCGCGGCTTATCTCGGCCTGATGGCCGTGCCGGTCGCGCTGCTGATGATCGGCGGGGAGTTCGACCTCTCCTCGGGTGCCATGACCGGCGCCACCGCCATCTTCGCCATCCTGCTGGCCAACGACATAAACGGCGCGGGACTCGGCCTTCATGTCGCGGTTCCCCTGTCACTGGCGTTCGCGCTGGCCATCGGCTGGTTCAACGGCACGCTGGTGGAGAAGACGTCGCTGCCCAGCTTCATCGTCACTCTCGGGACCTTCTTCATGCTGATAGGAGCCAAGCTGGGCTTCTCGAAGCTGTTCACCAACAAGGTGCTGGTGGAGGGCCTCGACGAGGCTGAGGGCTACGACTTCTGGAACGGCATCTTCGGCGCGGAGTGGCTCCGCAACGGCCACGTCTGGGACGTTCGCGAATGGTCCGGTCTGTGGCTGGTCCGAGACGAGATCTGGGCCGGCCTGCTCATCTGCGGCAGCGCGGCCCTGCTGTTCGGTGTGTTCGAGCTCACCTACGCCCGGCGTAGCGCCGTCAACATCGCGGGCTTCGTCGCTTCTCTCGTGGGCGTCGCAGCCGCGCTCGTTGGCTTCGTCGCTCTGACAAGCCTGGACGGCCGCGCTTCGAACCAGATGTTCGGAGCGTTGACCGCTGCTGGCGTGATCCTGGCCGTGGCCGGCTGGTGCCGGGCTCGCTACGAGCGTCCCGACCACTCCGACAACGGCCGCTCGGCGGGATGGTGGCAGTACCTGTTCGCCGGACTGGCTGCAGTGGGCGTGGCCATAGTCCTGGCCGTCATCCTGAACGCCGAGGACTCCTCCCAGTTGGGCTTCTTCGGCGGCTCGTTCGGCAGGGTCGTGTTCGCTCTCGGGATCGCCGTGGTAGGCGTGCTGGCCGTACTGGCGGCGCTGGGCCGGGTCACCCCCGGCTACCCGGCGATAGGGGCGGTGCTGGTGGCCGTCCCGGCGATCAGCTTCCTGGTGACGGTGCAGGCAGCCCGCGCCATCCTCTTCGGCAGCTTCGCCCTGATCGGGATCGCGCTGCTGTGGAGTGCCGCCGGAAGAGTGCGGCCGTCGGTCGTCGTCTCGTTGGGCATCTCCTTGGTGATCGTGATCCTCGCGTTCTTCGTGCAGGCGGAATCCGCCTCACGCAAGCTGCGGGTCGAGTTGTTCACAGTGCTGCTGCTGGTGGCGCTGGTGCTGGCCGCGTCCGCGGTCGCCCGGCATCTGAGCGCGGCCCGCAGGTCGGCGCCTCCGCCCCCCCAGTTCGGCCGGTGGATGCACTTGTGCGCCGCCGTCGGTGTCGTGGCCACGGTGGTGTTCTTCGTCCTCGAGATGGCGGACGGCGACGCGATCCTCTATGCGGTCATCACCGGGGTTGCCAAGGGTGGCCTCGCCGCATTCGTCGTGTACGCCGTCGTCACCGCGGCCTTCACGCTATTGACCCGCGACGAGGGCGTCGGGCGGGCTCTGGTGACGGTGGGAATAGGGGCGGTCATGCTCAGCGTCGCCACCCGGCTGCTGTTCGTGACCGGAGCCGAACTCGAGAAGATCTGCACGGTGGGCAGCGACGGGGAGATGCGGTGCCCCCAGACGCAGTTCGGCGTGGTCGTGCTGTCGTTCGTGGTCTTCGCGGCCATCGGATCCTGGCTGCTGATGCGCACGCAGTTCGGCAGCTGGATCATGGCTGTCGGGGGCAACAAGGAGGCGGCCCGCTCGGTGGGCGTGCCCGCGGCCCGTACCAAGACCACGCTGTTCATGATGGTGTCCGGGGCGGCCTGGATCACCGGGATGCTGATCGCGTTCCGGCTCACCGCGGTGCAGGCCGATGTGGGCGACGGCAACGAGTTCCGCTACATCATCGTCGCCGTCGTGGGCGGAAACCTTCTGACCGGCGGATACGGCTCGGCCCTCGGCGCCGGGATCGGGGCGGTGATCTGGGGGATGATCTCCCAGGGCATCGGCTTCGCCCAATGGAACAGCGACTGGCGGTTCCTGGTTCTCGGGGCCCTGTTGCTGGTGGCGGTGCTCGCCAACAACTACGTGCGCGGCAAGGCTGAGAAGGCGCCGGTCAAGTCCAGTGCCACCAAACCCGACCGGGCAGGGATCACCATCATCGTGCCCAAGGGACTCACCGGTTCAAAGGAGGACAAGGAATGAGCACGGAATTCCTCGAGCTTCGAAACCTGTCGAAGTTCTACGGCAACATCATCGCCCTCACCGGCGTCACCACGACGGTCAACCCCGGAGAGGTGACGTGCGTGCTCGGCGACAACGGCGCCGGCAAGTCCACCTTCATCAAGATCCTGGCCGGCGTGCACCAGCACGACGAGGGAGAACTGCTCCTGGAGGGCTCCGAGGTGAGGTTCGCCTCCCCGCGGCAGGCGCTGGCCGCCGGCATCGCCACCGTGTACCAGGATCTGGCCATGGTGCCTCTGATGTCGGTGTGGCGGAACTTCTTCCTGGGGCAGGAGCCCAAGACGGGAGTCTGGCCGTTCCGGCAGATCGACATCGACAAGGCCAAGATGATCGCCAAGGAGGAGATGGCCAAGATGGGCATCGACATCCGCGACACCGAGCAGAGCGTGGGCACGCTGTCGGGCGGCGAGCGCCAGTCGGTGGCCATCGCCCGGGCCAGCTACTTCGGGGCCCGGGTGCTGATCCTCGACGAGCCCACCTCCGCGCTGGGGGTCAAGCAGTCGGGGGTGGTGCTGCGCCGCATCGTCGAGGCCCGCGACCAGGGTCTCGCGGTCATCTTCATCACCCACAACCCCAACCACGCCTACCCCGTCGGCGACCGGTTCGTGATCCTGCAGCGGGGCCAGTCGCTGGGCAACTGGGCCAAGGATGAGCTGTCGCAGTCCGAGCTGACCCAGCTCATGGCCGGTGGCGCCGAGCTCGAGGAGCTGCAGCACGAGCTGGCCGAGGCCGGCGCAAGCTGAGGGTGGCCCGTCCCGCCCCGTCGCCCGTCGTCGCGTCACGCCGAGCCTCAACGTTTCCCGCCGAGGCCGATGACTGAACTCGAGCTGCTCACCGTGGGCCGCGTCAGCGTCGACCTGTATCCGCAGCAGAGCGGCGTGCCTCTCAGAGCGGTGGAGTCGTTCGCCAAGTCGATCGGCGGTTCGCCCACCAACGTGGCCGTGGCCGCGGCCCGGCTGGGCCGGCGGGCCGCGGTCGTCACCCGGGTGGGGGACGACGGCTTCGGCGAGTACATCCGCACCGCGCTCGCCGAGCGCTTCGGTGTGGTCAACGACTATGTGTCGGTGGACCCCGACCTGCGCACCGCTCTCGCATTCTGCGCTCTGGACCCGCCGACCGATCCGCCGCTGCTGTTCTACCGGGAGCCCCGCGGCCCGGAGATGAACCTCATGATCGCAGACATTCCCGACGTGGCCTACACCGTCGCCGTGCTGTGGGTCACCGGCTCGCGCTTCGCTCAGGAGCCGTCCCGTTCGGCAGTCACGGCTCTGCTGGAGCGCCGGAGCCGGGCCGAGCACACGGTGCTGGACCTCGACTACCGGGAGAGCTTCTGGTCGTCGCCGGCCGAGGCGTCCGAGCACATCGGCCCGGCCATCGACCGGGTCACCGTGGCGGTGGGCAACCGCACCGAGTGCGAGATCGCGGTGGGATCTGCCGATCCCGACATCGCCGCCGACCGCCTGCTGGAGCGGGGCGTGTCGCTGGCGGTCGTCAAGATGGGCGCCGACGGCGTGCTCGTGGCCACCGCCGACGGCCGCTGGTCCGTGCCGCCGGTGAGAGTCGAGGTCGTCTGCGGCCTCGGTGCCGGCGACGCCTTCGGCGGTGCCCTGGCCGACGGGCTGCTGGCCGGGCTCGACCCGGTCGCCATGGTGACCAGGGCCAACGCGGCCGGCGCCATCGTGGCCGGCCGGCTGACATGCGCCGACGCCATGCCCACCGCGGCCGAGATCGACGGCGTGCTCGCCGGGGCCGGGACGGCGGAGGTCGATGCCGCATGAGCACGGCCGTGCCCTGGCGCATCTGGGTCGATCGCCGGCCGTCTCCGGAGGTCACCGTCCCCGACGGCCTGGAGCTGACCGACGACCTGTCGGGTGCCGACGGGGCCGTGATCGGCGCGGGGGACCGTTGGGACGCCGAGGCCTGCCGGCGCCTGCCCCGGCTCAAGGTGGTGGCCCGCGCCGGGATCGGCTACGACAACGTGGATGTGGCCGAATGCGCCGCGGCCGGCGTGGCCGCGTGCAACGCGCCCGATGCTCCCACCGTGTCCACCGCCGAGCATGCTCTGGCCCTGCTGCTGGCCGTCGCCAAGCGGGTCAAGCTCGCCGAGCGGCGGCTCCAGGACGGGCTCGGCGACTACCGGGCCACCCACCGAGCCCTAGAGTTGGACGGCAGGACCCTGGGACTGCTCGGCTGCGGGCGCATCGGCAGCCGGGTGGCTCGCTACGCGGCGGCGGTGGGCATGAGGGTCCTGGTGCACGACCCGTACCTGGACCCGGCCAAGGCCCGAGAGGTGGGCGATCCTGTCGACCTCGACGAGCTCTGGCGCCGCAGCGACGCGGTGTCGCTGCACGCCCCCGCCACCGCGGCCACCCGCCACATCGTCGACGCCCGAGCCATCGCGGCCATGCGGCCCGGCGTCATCATCGTCAACTGCGCACGGGGCTCGCTGATCGACCACGACGCGCTGCTCGCGGGTCTGGAATCGGGCCACATCGCGGGCGCCGGGCTCGACGTGACCGAGCCCGAGCCGCTGCCGCCGGGCCACCGGCTGCTCGGGCGCGACGATGTGATCGTCACCCCTCACGTGGCCTCCTCGACCACCGCAGGGACGGTCCGGCTGCTCGACCAGGCCCTCGGCCAGGCGGCCGAGTGGCTCAACGGCGGGACGCCCGAGCACCTGCTCGACCCGACTGCGGCCGACCCGGCCGTGGACCGCCGGAGGGCCTCATGAGCGCGAACCCCGTTCGCCGGAGGGCACGATGAGCAAGAAGCGCCGCCTCGGCGTGGCTGTGATCGGCTTCGGCTGGATGGGCCAGGCCCACGCCCGGTCCTACGCCCGCCTGCCCATGATCTTCGACGGCCTCGACTACCGGGCCGAGCTCACGGTGTGCGCCGACACCCTGGCGCAGCGTCGCGCCGCCGCGTTGGACGACTTCGGCTTCCGCGAGGCCACCGACGACTGGCGGGCCGCGGTGGACCATCCCGATGTGGACGTGGTCGCTGTCTGCGCGCCCAACATGGTGCACTGCGAGATGGTCGAGGCCGCCGCCGCGGCCAGCAAGCACGTCTTCTGCGAGAAGCCGGTCGGGGGCACGCCCGCCCAGACGGCCCGGGCCGAGAAGGCCTGCCGCGACGCCGGCGTCATAACCGGTGTCGGGTACAACTACCGGTTCGTGCCGCTGGTGCAGCACGCCCGCAACCTGATCGAGGCCGGCGAGCTGGGCGAGATCACCAACTACCGGGGCCGCTTCTTCTCCATGTACGGCGCCGACCCCCTCGGCCTGCTCAGCTGGCGCTTTCTGCTCGAGCAGGCCGGCCACGGCGTGTCGACCGACATCCTCAGCCACGCCATCGACCTGGCCATGATGATCAACGGCCCGATCCTGAGGGTTGTCGGAACCGGCGAGACGTTCATCAAGGAGCGGCCGCTGCCGTCGGCGTCGGGCACCCACTACGACCGGGGCGGAGCGGACGACCCGGTGGGCGTGGTCACCAACGAGGACTACTTCGGGGCGATGGCGGTGTTCGCCAACGGCAGCCGCGGCACCTTCGAGACCAGCCGCACGATGGTGGGGCCCCAGAGCCAGATGGCCTTCGACGTCCACGGCACCGGCGGCGCGCTCAGCTGGAACTTCGAGACCATGAACGAGATGCGGCTGTTCAGGATCGGTGACGGCGACCTCGGCTACACCACCGTCTACGCGGGGGAGCGGCACCCGTACCATGCCGGATTCGTTCCCGGCGAGGCCAACTCCATCGGCTTCGAGGATGTCGTGACCATCCAGGACCACGAGTTCCTGGCCGCGGTGGCCGAGGGCCGGCCGCACTCAGCGGGGTTGGAGCAGGCGCTGGAGTACGTGAGCGTTCAGGCCGCGCTGCTGCGAAGCTGGGAGACCGGCTCCTGGACGGACGTAGCGTCGGTGCGGATCGACTAGGAGCTAGGGGCACAGGAGAGGTCGTCATGGACACGATCAGGCTGACTACATCGGGCGCGGTTGTGCGCTACCTGGCCGCCCAGCGCATCGATGTCGGTGGCGACGCCGTGCCGCTGTTCGCAGGGGTGTTCGCCATCTTCGGCCACGGCAACGTCACCTGCCTGGGCCATGAGCTCGAGCAGGCCCAGGACGCCCTGCCCACCTGGAGGGGCCAGAACGAGCAGGGGATGGCCCTGGCCGCCTGCGGGTTCGCCCGGGCCTCCAAGCGGCGCCGGATCATGGTGGCGGCCAGCTCGATCGGCCCCGGTGCGACCAACATGGTGACCGCGGCCGCGGTGGCGATGGCCAACCGGCTGCCGCTGCTGGTGCTGTCCGGCGACACCTTCGAGCACCGCATCGTGGATCCCGTGCTGCAGCAGGTCGAGCACTTCGGAGCCCCGGCGACCACCGTCAACGACGCCTTCCGGGCCGTGGTGCGCTACTGGGACCGGATCACCACCCCCGAGCAGGTGATGCAGTCGCTGCCCCACGCCGTCAACACGATGCTCGATCCCGGCGACTGCGGCCCGGCGTTCGTCGCGCTGCCCCAGGACGTCCAGGCCCAAGCCTACGACTACCCGGTCCGCTTCTTCGACGAGACGCTGCACCGCATCCGCCGGCCCCGCCCCGACGCGGGCGAACTGCGGCGGGCCGCGGCTGCGCTGGCCTCTGCCGACAGGCCCCTGATCATCGCGGGCGGAGGGGTCCGCTGGTCCCTGGCCGAGGAGCACCTCGCCGCCTTCGCCGAGGCCCACGGCATCCCCGTGGTCGAGACCACCGCGGGACGGACCTCGCTGCCGGCCCACCATCCGCTCAACTGCGGCCCCATCGGGGTCACCGGGTGCACGTCGGCCAACGCCATGGCCGCGCAGGCCGATGTGGTGCTGGCCGTGGGCACGAGGATGCAGGACTTCACCACCGGCTCGTGGACGGTGTTCGGCGACGAGGCGGCCAGGATCGTGGGGCTCAACGCGGCCCGCTTCGACGCAACCAAGCACATGTGCCTGCCGCTGGTGGCCGACGCCCGCGAGGGGCTGATCGAGCTCGGAGCGGCCCTCGGCGACTACCGGGCCGGCGCCGACTGGACGGCCCGGGCCGCCGCGGAGACCGCCCAGTACCACGCCTACATCGACAAGATCGCCGCGCCGGCGACGGCCGGCGGCGACGGCGGCGACGGCTCGTCAGACCCCTATGCCGATCTGCCGACCTACGCGCAGGTGGTCGGCGCGGTCGATCGGGCCGCCGACGACTCGACCTACGTGGTCGCCGCCGCCGGCGGCCTGCCCGGGGAGCTGGTCAACGGCTGGCGGGCCGGCACCGTGCACTCCTTCGACTGCGAGTACGGCTACTCGTGCATGGGCTACGAGATCTCGGGCGCCTGGGGGGCCAAGATGGCCATGCCCGAGCGCGAGGTGATGGTGCTGCTGGGCGACGGCTCCTACCTGATGATGAACAGCGACCTCTACAGCACCGTGATCACCGGCCACAAGCTCATCGTGATCGTGTGCGACAACGGCGGCTACGCGGTGATCGACCGTCTCCAGGTCAACCAGGGCGGCGCGTCGTTCAACAACCTGTTCGCCGACTGCCGCACCGAGCGGCTGGTCGACATCGACTTCGCGGCCCACGCGGCCTCGATGGGCTGTGAGACCGAGACGGTGGCCACCGTCGCCGAGTTGGAGGCGGCCATCGAGCGGGCCCGAGCCGCGGACCGCACCTATGTGATCGCGCTCAGGACCCATCCCCACAGCTGGACCGGGGGCGGCTCGTTCTGGGAGGTAGGGGTGCCCGAGGTGAGCTCCAGCCCGTCGGTGATGGCAGCCCGCGAGGCCATGGACGAGGGCCGATCCGCGCAACGGGTGGGCTGGTGAGCACGGCGGTCGAGCGAGGCGAGCGAGACTCGGCGGTCGGGTCGGGCACGACGACGGGCGTGGTGCCGGTGTGCGATGTGGTCGAGACAGGGGAGCAGGGCAGGGGAGCGTCATGGTGAGCGAGACGCGTGCGTGCGGATCGTTCGCGGGCGGGATCGCGCTGGTGACCGGCGGCTCGCAGGGGCTCGGCTACGCGGTGGCTGAGCGGCTGGGCGCCGAGGGGGCGGCCGGGCTGCTGCTCGTGGGCCGGAGCCGAGCCAAGGGCGAGGCGGCCGCGGCGTCGCTGCGCAAACCGGCGTGCCGGGCCGAGTTCTTGGCCGCCGACCTCGCCCACAGCGATGCCTGCGAGGCGGCGATTGCGGCCCTCGACGAGATGTTCGGCACCTGCCACAGCTTCGTGAACTGCGCAGCCATCACCGACCGCGGCACCGTGTGGGACACCACGCCCGAGCTGTGGGACGCCATGCTGGCCGTGAACGTGCGGGCGCCGGGCCTGCTCAGCCAGGGCGTGGCCCGGATCATGGCCCGCGAGAGCGTCGATGGCGCCATCGTGCTCATCGGATCGATCGCCGGGCGGGGCGGCCCTCCGAAGCTGCTGCCGTACGCCACCTCCAAGGGCGCGCTGGTGGCCATGACCCGCAACCTCGCCTTCGCGCTGATGCGCCACCGCATCCGCGTCAACCTGCTGTGCCCCGGATGGATGGACACCCCCAACGAGGACGTCGTGCAGCGGACATTCGACGGGGCCACCGACGGCTGGCTGGAGCGGGCCGAGGCCGAGATGCCCTTCGGCCGGCTCATCAAGCCCCCGGAGATCGCCCGCACCGTCGTGCATCTGGCCACCGCCGAGTCCGGGATGATGACCGGCGCGGTGGTGGAGTGGGACCAGACGGTCCTGGGTGCGGGCGACTCGGTCCTGCCCGGCCCCGAGCTGGGTGAGGGGCCGTCCGATTCCGGGAGCAGCCTGTGACCGCGACCGTGCGGGACTACACCCTCACCGGGCAGGACTCGACGCTGGCTGTCGAGAGGGGCCTTGTCGAGGCGGAGTGGTTCCGCCCGCCCATCGACGGTGAGCGGTTGCGGGCCCTGCAGGTCCGCAACAACGCCCGGGCGGCCCGCGACACGATCATGTGGCTCGGCCTGCTGGCCGTGTTCGGCTACCTGGCGTTCCGTGCTCTGGGCACCTGGTGGGCGGTGCCGGCGTTCATGGCCTACGGCGCGCTCTACGGCGGCGCGGGCGACTCCCGCTGGCACGAGTGCGGCCACGGCACCGCGTTCCGGACCAAGTGGCTCAACGACGCCGTCTACTACATCGCGTCGTTCATGCTGCTGCGCCAGCCCACCCTGTGGCGCTGGTCGCACGTCCGCCACCACACCGACACCATCGTGGTGGGGCGCGACCCCGAGATCATGTTCCCCCGGCCGGGCTCGCTGCGCACCGTGCTGGGCGTGTACCTGCCGGTGGCGCTGCTGCCCAAGGCGGTGTGGCGCACCCTCAAGCACGCCGCGGGCCGCATCGACGACGACGCCCGTGACCTCATCCCCGCCGACGAGCTGCCCAAGCTCAAGTGGGAGTCGCGGGCCTACATCGCGGTGCTGGCCGGCACTGCGGTGTGGTGCGCGGCCATCGGCTCGATCGTCCCCGCGCTGTACATCGGGCTGCCCACCTTCTACGGGGCCTGGCTCATGGTGTTCTTCGGGGCCATGCAGCACGCGGGCCTGCGAGAGGACGTGCTCGACCATCGCTACAACTCCCGCACGGTGTACTTGAACCCGTTCCTGCGGTTCCTGTACTCGAACATGAACTACCACGTCGAGCACCACATCTTCCCGACGGTGCCGTACTACGCGCTGCCGGCCCTCCACGAGGAGATCAAGGAGCACCTGGCCCCGGCGGACCGGTCCTCGATCAGCGCCTACCGGCGGATCTTCGCCACGCTGCGCCGCCAGTGGCAGGACCCGTCCTACGACGATCCCCGCCCCGACGTGCCTGACGTGGCCGGTGCGCAGCGGTCGTTCGTCGACACCGGGGTCACCGCCTGGGCCGGGGAGGTGCACGACGGGCTCGTCGACCTCGGCCCGGCTGAGGGCCTCAGACCCAACTCGGCCCGCCGGGTCGACCACGGCGACGCCACCTATGCCCTGTACCGGCTCGATGACGACGACTACCGCGGCAGCGACGAAGCCGCGGCCGGCGCCGGCGCCGGCTTCGTGCTCAGCGACGGGCTGTGCACCCACGGCCAGGCCCATCTCGCCGAGGGCGTCGTGCTCGACGGCTTGATCGAGTGCCCCAAGCACAACGGGTGCTTCGACCTGTGCACCGGCGAGGCGCTGCGCTTGCCCGCAACCGAGTCGATCACCCTCTACGACGTGGCCCTGCGCAACGGGCGGGTGGTGTCGCGCCTGGTGCCGCAACAACCAGGCGCATGAGCGAACTGGTTCGCGTCGGGCTGCTGGGGTGCGGTCGCATCGGCCATGCATGCCGGGCTGCTCGCATTCTTGCTGCTCGCATTCTTTATGTGGCTCCGCGCAGTGGTCGGGTTGTGTCGAGCCCGCCGTTGAGGAGCAGCGGCCATGACTGACCGGATCCGTGTCGGGCTGCTGGGGTGCGGTCGCATCGGCTCGATGCACGCCGAGTTGGTTGCCCGCCGGGTGCAAGGTACGTCGCTTGCGGCCGTCTACGACGTCGCTGACGATGCAGCCGCTTCGGTGGCGGAGGCCTTCGGCGTCCAGCAGGCGTCCAGCGCGTCCGCGCTGATCGAGGCCGATGACGTGGACGCGGTGGCCGTCTGCAGCTCCACCGACACCCACATCGACCTGCTGGTGGCGGCCGCGGCAGCGGGCAAGCCGGCCTTCGTGGAGAAGCCGCTGTCTCTGGATCTGGCCGAGGTGGACCGGGGCATCGCAGCAGCCACTGAAGCCGGTATCGACGTGCAGGTCGGCTTCAACCGCAGGTTCGATGCGGCTCACCGCCATGTGCGGGACCGGGTGGCCGCGGGTGACGTGGGCGACGTGCACCTCGTCCGCATATCCAGCCGGGACCCGGACCCGCCGCCGATCGCCTACATCGAGGTGTCCGGCGGGATCTTCTGCGACATGACCATCCACGACTTCGACATGGCCCGCTTCGTCACCGGCAGCGAGGCGGTGGAGGTGTACGCCACCGGGGCGGTGCGCGTCGATCCGGCCATCGGCTCCGCCGGCGACCTGGATACCGCGGTGGTGGTGGTGACCCACGCCAACGGGGCGATCACCACCATCGACAACAGCCGCCGGGCTGTCTACGGCTACGACCAGCGGCTGGAGGCCTTCGGCTCGGGCGGCATGGCGACCTCGGAGAACCCGCCGTCGGCCACGGCCTGCTACTGGGACGCCGACGGGTCGCACGGCAGGCCGCTGCCGTACTTCTTCCTGGACCGCTACATCCCGTCGTACATCGCCGAGTGGGACGCGTTCGCCGACATGGTGAACGGCGCGCCCTCGCCGGTCACGCTCGCTGACGGGCGGGCGCCGCTGGTCATGGGCCTGGCCGCCTGGGCATCGGTCCGAGAGGGCCGCCCTGTGCCCGTCTCGGAGATCGGCTGAACGACCGTGCGAGCTGCCGACTCCCCATCCCAGAATTGGCAGCGTTTTGCTCGGCATGCGTGCATAGTGCTGCCAATTCGGGGGCGTGGGAAGAGAAGCGGAGGGTCGGGTTGCGCGCCTATGTGACCGGCGGGACCGGCTTCGTCGGGTCGAACATCGTGAAGGTGTTCGCCGAGCGCCACGGAGCCACCGTGCACTGCCCGGTCCACCGGTTCGTTCCCGCCGACACGAGCGGCTTCACCGTCGAGCGCCTCGACCTTCTCGACGACGAGGCCGTTCAGGCCAGCGTGGACGACTTCGATCCAGACGTGATCGTCCACTCGATGATCCTCAACGACTTCGCGGCCATGTACGCCGACCGGGAGCTGGCCTGGCGCAGCTTCGTGGGCACCACCGAGGGCCTGGTCCGGGCCGCTGACCGGGCCGAGGCCAAGCTGATCCTGGTGTCGACGGACTGGGTGTTCGACGGCACCCAGTCCGGGGCCGACGAGGACACCCCGCCCAACCCGGTGAACTTCTACGGGGTGCTCAAGATGGCCAGCGAGCAGGCCGCGATGGTGACCGCGGAGCGGGCCGCGGTGGTCCGGGTGTCGGCGGTCAGCGGCATGCACTGGATGCGGGACTCGACGCCGCGGGTGCAGGACGGCGGCTTCGGCTACTTCGTCACCTCGATCGTCGAAGCGCTGGAGGCGGGCCGGCCCTTCGGGGTGTGGGAGGCCGACGACATCAACATGGTGGCCAGCCCGTCGCTGGCCAGCGAGTGCGCCGAGGTGATGTGGCGCATCGCGGCCGACGCGTCGGCCACGGGGGTCTTCCACTGCTGCGGCGCCGAGTCGACGGGCCGCATGGAGCTGGCCCGGATCGCCTGCGAGGTCTTCGACCTCGACGGGTCATTGCTGCGCTCGTCCGCCCCGGACCGCTCCGCCGCGGGGGCGGTGGGCGCCTTCCCGATCCCGTACGACACCAGCCTGACCGTGCGACGCACCCGCGAGGTCCTCGGCTACGAGCCTCCCGCCATCCGCGAGCTGCTCGCCCGGTTCCGCCACGAGCGCACGAGCGGGGAGTTGGCCGCGGCGTGATGGTGCCGGCTCGGTTGAGAGCCTGCGGGCATCGGCGTGCTGCTGGCCGGGTTCCGTCACGAGCGCACGAGCGGTGCTCTGGTCCCGGCATGATGGCGCCGACTTGGCTCCAGCACGGTGCCCGTCTCGGGTCGAGAGCCCGTCGCGGTCCCTACCGGCATACGACCGGTCTCTCTACCGGGATCCGGGCGGCTCGACCAACGGAGGTAGCGCCATGAGCAGTTCGTCGTTGCAGCGGCCGGAGCCCGGCCCGGGCCGCATCCTGCACGTCACGCCCGAGTCCGCGGGGTGGGACAACGTGGAGTTCGCGGTGGTCGAGGTTGCGCCCGGCACGCCCTGGTCGGGCGTCGCGCCCGACCGGGAGACGGCCATCGTGCCCCTGGCCGGCGAGGGCCGGGTGGTCGTCGGCGACGGCGACATGGAGGTCGAGCTGCGCCGCGGCTCGGTGTTCACCGAGATGGCCAGGATCGTCTACCTGCCGCCGGGCACGCCGTACCGGATCGAGTCCGGGGCGGGACTCCAGGCGTCGGTCGGGTCGGCCCCGGCCGAGGGCCGCTATCCGGCGCGGGTGTTCGAGCCCTCGGAGATGCGCATCGAGATCCGGGGCGGCGGGCAGGCCTACCGGCAGGTGGTCCACTCGCTGGCCCATCCGCTGCCGGCGGAGCGCCTGATCCTCTACGAGGTGTACGTGCCCCGGGGCACCTGGTCGGGCTGGCCCCCGCACTGCCACGACGGACGGGACGGCTCGCCCTACCTGGAGGAGGTGTACTACTTCCGTCTCGACCGCCCCGAGGGCTACACCATGCACCGCAACTGGCGCGACGACGAGGACTACGACGACGCCATGGTGGTGCGCGACGGCGATGTGGCGCTTGTGCCCAAGGGCTACCACACCTCGGTCGCCTGTCCGGGCTCCAACATGTACTTCCTCAACTACCTGGCCGGCGAGTTGCAGGACGACGAGCGCCGCACGCCGCCGTGCTTCATGGCCGAGCACACCTGGATCGAGGCCGACTGGACGGCGGGGGAGTGGGGCCTGCCCGTGGTGTCTCCCGACGGTCCGCGAGCAGGCTCGTGAGCCTGGACGGCATATCCGACGGAGGGCGCAGGACCGCTTGCCCGGACAGCGCTACTGGCGACTGGCGGTCGCGATGAGCCTGGACGGCATTTCCGACGGCGGGCGCTTCGGTGTGCTGGCCATCGACCATCGGGACTCGTTGCGGGCGGTGCTGGCCCCAAACGATCCGGACTCGGTGAACTCCGCAGACATCACGAGCCTCAAGCGTGAGCTGGTGAGCACCCTGGCGGGGGGCGCCACCGGCGTGATGCTCGAGCCCGAGTACTCGATCCCGCAGCTCCTCGACGGCACCCTGCCTGCTGGCGTGGGCTTCACCGCCGCGCTGGAGGCCCAGGGCTACGGGGCCGCCCCCGAGGCCGCAGCCACGAGGATCCTGGAAGGCTGGTCGGTGGAGGCCGCGGCCGACTCGGGGGCGTCAGCGGCCAAGCTGCTGGTGTTCTACCGCCCCGACCGTCCCGGCCACGCTGCGGCCCAGGAGCGGGTGGCGGCCGAGATCCTGGCCGAGTGCCGCCGGGTTGGGATCCCGCTCGTGCTGGAGCCCCTGTTCTACGACCTGGATGATGTCTCAGCCCGCCGGGAGCTGGTGATCGAGACCGTGGAACGCTTCGCGGCCATGGATCCCGATCTGCTGAAGCTGCCGTTCCCGCTGGACCCGGCCCACGAGCCCGACCGGGACGTGTGGGCCGAGGCGTGTGCCGAGATCACGGCTCGCTGTCACATGCCGTGGACGCTTCTGTCGGGCGGCGGCAAGTATGTGTCCTACCGCGACCAGGTCCAGACCGCGGTGTCGGCGGGCTGTTCGGGCTTCATGGCCGGTCGGGCCCTCTGGGGTGAGGCCGCCCTGGCCCCGCCGGCCGACCGGTCCGGGATCATGAGGGACTTAGTCGCCCCCCGCCTGGCCGAGCTCCGCAGCATTCTGTGAGCCGTCCGTTCTGGCACGCGGGCCCGGCAGACAACTGCACCCGGTGTGACCGGGCGGTCCGCTGCAAACTCGATCGGGCGCCCTAGGTTTGTCGCTTGTGACCGCCGGAGCCGAGCGCTTGGACGCGAGACGCGGGACGGTCGGCGCCGCCGTGGGGATGAAGGCGGCGCTGGCGCTGGCGTTCGTGGTGGCTCTGACGGTGCCGTTGGACCAGCTGGAGGGCAAGGGCATGGCCTTCCGGTTCCCGCTGTTCATGCTGTCGGCGGTGGTGGTGCCGCTGGCGTGGAGGGGGCGTTTCCGGCCCTATCCGGCCGCCGCGGACGTGCTGGTGGTTGCGCCGTTCCTGCTCGACACGCTGGGCAACCTGGTCGGTCTGTACGACGCCTACGACGCCACCGACGATGTGCTGCACACCATCAACTGGGTGCTGCTGGTGGCCGCGTTCCACGCCTGGCGTTTCCGCCGGGGCGGCTCGGCGAACGCCATGTCGAAGGCCGACGCCTGGCTGCTCGGAGCCGGCCTGGGCGCGCTGGCGATCGTCGGCTGGGAGATCGCGGAGTGGATCGTGGCCGAGACCGGAGCCGGCGGGGGTCTGGCCCTCACCTACGGCGACACCGTCGGCGACCTGGCCCTGTCCACCGCCGGAGGAATGATCGGATCCTGGCTCGGCGTGCGCTACCTCGGCGAAGGACGGCACGGCCGCTAGGGCAAGCAGAGATGTCAAGTCCTTGAGCAAGGCCAAGACGCGCGGCTGAGGATTCGCCGGCCGGGTGGCGGCGGGTCGTCAGTAGCCGCGGGCTATGTCGACCAGGCCGAGCAGGTCCTCGCCGGCCAGCCAGCGCCGCACGTTCTCGCGCACTCTCCCAGTGATCAGCGGCAGGCCCATCTCGCGGGTGTTGCCGATGTGGGGCGTTATGACGCAGTTCGGCAACCCCCACAGCTCCGAGCTGTCCGGCAGCGGCTCAGGGTCGGTCACGTCCAGCACCGCCCCGGCGATCACACCGGACCGCAGCGCGGCACCGAGCGCGCCGTGGTCCACATGCCCGCCCCGGGCCACGTTCACCAGCCAGCACTGCGGTCCCATCGCCTCCAGCAGGGCCGCGTCCACCACATGGCGGGTCTCATCGGTGAGAGCCAGGGCCACCACCACCGCGTCCGCGCCCGCCACCGCCTGGTGCACCTCGGCCAGCGTGAGGGTCCGCGCCGCGCCCTGCACCGGCTCCACGGAGCGCCGCACCACGGTCACCTGGCAGCCCCACGGCTCCAGCAGCCGGAGCAGCGAGCGGGTGATGCCGCCCCCGCCGAGCACGGTGATGCGGGCCCCCAGCAGGTTGCGCCCGGACTCGGCGCACCACGAGTCGGCCCTGGCGAAGAGGTGGAAGTCCCGCAGGCCCATCAGCAGCGCGGCCATCGCCCACTCGGCCACCGGGTCGGCGTACACGCCCTTGGCGCAGGTCCACACCAGACCGGGGTCGAGATAGTCGAGGAACGGCTCGATCCCCGCATACGGGAGCTGCACCCACTCCACAGCAGGGGCGGCCGCGATTATCTCGGGGTACAACTGGGCGACATACGGGTCGGCCCAGATCATGGCCCGAGCGCGGGCCAGATCCGCGGCGCCGGCCACCTCGCCGCCCGCGTCTCGGACTGCGCCCGCGAACGCCTCGTGCATCACGGGCCGGGTGTCGGGGACTACGGCAATCGGACCGCTCAAAGCACTCTCGCCTCAGAACATGCGCGGGTAGGTGAAGCCGTTTCGCGGTGCAGGGTGGTGTCTCCCGCTCTTGTTCGCTGCGCTCACGGGCCGCTCGGGCCACGGCCGCGCCCGTATGTGCCTGATCCGCTCGCCTACCCGCGCGGCCTCAGAGGCGGCCGTCAGCGCCGGCCCGGCGGGACAGGCCCCGACTCGACGGCGCCGGCTCATGGCTGGCCGAACTGGCGGTCCCCGGCGTCGCCGAGGCCCGGCAGGATGAACCCGTTGGAGTCGAGCGACTCGTCGACCGCGGCCACGCAGATGGCGTCGGCCACCCCGGCGTCGCGCACCCGCTCGATCCCCTCGGGTGCGGCGAGCACACACACCGCGGTGACCCGGCCCGCCCCGGCGGCTCGCAGCAGCTCGCAGGCGTGAACGAACGACCCGCCGGTGGCCAGCATCGGATCCAGGATCAGAGCGTCGCGGCCGTCGAGGTCCTCGGGCAGGGTGCTCGCATACTCCCGGGCCTGCAGCGTTCTCTCATTGCGCCGGAGGCCCACGAACGCAACCTGCACGTCGCCGAGCAGGTCCAGCGCGGCGTCGAGCATCCCCAGGCCGGCCCGCAGCACCGGTACCACCACCGGGAGCCGCTCGAAGCGCATCCCGGTGGCGGGCCCCATCGGTGTGACGATGTCGACGGGCACGAGCGGGGCCTGCCGCATCGCCTCGTACACGAGCACTGAACTGAGGTCGCTCAGCAGCCGCCTGAACTCGTGGTTGGGGGTGGACGAGCCGCGCAGGCGCGTGACCCGCTCGGCCACCAGCGCGTTGTCGACGATGTGGACCTCGGTCACGGCCTTCTGGCAATCTCGATCCGTCCACCCTCACCGTAGAGCGCCGCGGCCAGCGCTTGCACGTCCTCGGGGGTCAGGCGGCCCAGTTCCTCGGTGCGACGCTGCTGGGTGAGCACGTTCTCGTCGCCGACGTGGGGCCGCGACAGCAGCGCGCCCAGCAGGTCGAAGTTGCCCGACCGCGCGTAGTCGGTCGTCCTGATGGCCACGGCTTGCTCGAACTCCGCGGGGGTGAGCCCGTTGGCGGCCACATCGGAGAGGATCTGCAGCATCGTGGCGTAGATCTCGTCGAAGCGACTGGGGTCGAGCGTGGCGTACACCCTCGAGCCGAAGTACTGGCGGGGCGCGGCGTTGCCTTGGGCCGTCCCGCCCGCGACGTAGGAGGCCCCGAGCTCCTCGCGTATCACCAGGAACAGGCGCTCGGCCAGCGCGGTTTCGAGCACGTCGGCCGCCACCGCCCTCAGCGGGGTCAGCTCGATGTCGGCCTCGTGGTAGATCTCCAGCACCGCGCTCTCGCCCTCTCCGACCTTCACCTGCCGCTGCACCAGCCCGGAGGGCATGGGCCGCCGGCGGTCGACGTAGGTGTCGGCCTCGCCTGCGGGCAGCGTGCCGATGTAGCGGCGGGCCAGGCGCTCGACCTCCGAGGCGTCGATGTCGCCGACGACCGCCACCACCAGGTCGTCGACCGAGCCGAGACGGCTCCTGTACATGTCCAGCAGCCGTTGCCGGGTGAGCGAGTCGATCTCCGCACGACTGGCGACGGCCCGGTGCCAGGTGGTGCCGTAGCGAGCCTCGAGGTAGGCGATGCCGGCCTGCCAGCGGGGGTCGCGACCCGCCAGCTCCAGCCTCGTCTCGGCCGTGTGGACAGCGTCCGCGTAGGCCTGTTCGTCCACCCGGGGTTCGGTCGCCAGCAGGTGGATGAGCTGGAACATGGTCTCCACGTCGTCAGTGCCGGCGCTCCCGGTGAAGCCCTCGACGATCTCGCCTATGAAGGCATTCACCTCGACGGTGCGATCCTCGAGGAAGCGGTTCAGCTCCAATCTCGACAGGTCGCCCAGGCCGCTGCCCCGCACCGCGTTGATGGCGATGGCTGACAGGGCCCGGTCACCGGGTTCCAGTACCGACCAGCCTCCGAGGGACTGGGCTTGCAGGTTGACCTGGCCCTCGGCGATGTCGGAGGGCGCGAACATGACCCGGGCCCCGTTGGCGAACTCCCACTCGTAGCCGTCCTCGAGCAGGTCGAAGGAGCCCTCCGAGACCGCGTCCGCTGGTTCGGGCGCGGTCATCAGCTGCTCGATGGCGACTGCTTCCGCCGGGGGCGGCCCGGGCGCAGCGCCGGCCAGGGCCGCGTCGAGCTCGTCCGCCGTCGGCACGCTGGAGGGGTCGGGGCCGACTGCGATGGCCAGCAGGCCTCCCCGCGCCATCTGCCGCCGGAAGTGCTCGGTCAGTTCCTCGGTCGTGATCTCCGTCAGCAGCGTGGCGGTCCGGGCCACCGATCCCGCGACGGAGTCGATGTCGGCTCCGTAGAAGTAGTGCTGCTGGTAGAGGCCGGCCCACTGGTTGTCCTGGGTGGTCGGCGCGCTGTCCAGCTGGAACTGCAGGGAGGACGCGATCTGCTGGACGGCCCGGCCCCGGTCGCCGTCGGTGAAGCCGTGCTCCTGAGCGGTCAGCAGCACCGAGAGGTAGTCGCTGGAGGCGGTGTCGAGGTCGCCGCCCTGCCAGTTCGTGCCGTAGTACCTGAGCCCGCGGGTGTAGGTGAAGCTCGAGAAGTGCGGCGGGTCCACCTGGCTCAGCTCGCCCCGGTGGTAGGCGTCGCTCACGCGGTTGGTGATCATCACCTCGATGAGGGACTCCATCGTCGCCAACCGGTCCCCGCCGAGGGTGCCGGGGTCGTGGGGGTCGATGGGTATGTCCAGCGAGATGAGGGTGACGCCGTACCTCGGGTCGGTCACCACGTGGCTCGAGGACTCGGCCGGCGGGATGTAGACGCCGGGGGGCTCGCGCCCATCGCCCGACGGCAGCGGCCCGAAGTGCTCCTCCACCAGGGTCCGGATGTCCTCGACGGCCATGTCGCCCACCGCAACGACCGCCATGTTGGCGGGCACGTACCACTTCTCGTAGAAGGCTCGCAGGTCCTCGGCCGTCATGGAGTTCACGCTGTCGAGGGTGCCGATCGGGTCGCGTCCCTCATACGGGGTTCCCTGCGTGTAGACCCGGTCGAACTCGGCGCTGATGACGCCGCCGACGCTCTCGCGCCGGAAGCGCATCTCGTCGAGTACCACCCCGCGCTCGGATTCGACGGCGTCGTCGGCGAAGGTGGCCTCGGCGGCCATCTGCGACAGGGCATGGAACACCAGCGGCGCCTTGTGGGGCTCGTCGAGGCGCACCTCGATCTCGTAGACGGTCCGGTCGTGGCCCACGGAGGCGTTGATGTCGGGGCCGAGCTCCACGCCGATCTCCCGCAGCGCCTCTCCCAGGGAGTTGCCCGGGTAGTCGGCGGTGCCGTTGAACAGCATGTGCTCTATGAAGTGACCGATGCCGACCTGCTCGTCGGTCTCGTCGACCGATCCGACGTTGATGAGCAGCTGCACCGCGAGGTTCTTGCCCGGATCGTCGTTGTGGCGCAGGTAGTAGGTGAGGCCGTTGTCGAGGGTGCCGATCATTGCCTCGGGATCGACGGGCAGCGGCGTCGGGTCCTGTGCGGGGACCGGTTCCGCCAGGTCCACGATCGCCAGCGCCCGGGCCAGGAACGCGGCCATCTGGCCCCGGGTGACGTGCTGGTCGGGGCAGTAGCGGGCCGGGTTCACCCCGCAGCCCCCGGTGATCCTCGCCCCGGCGAGCCGGTCGATGTCGTCGATGTGGGGGTGGTCGGCGCTCACATCGACGAACGCGGCCGTCCCGGCCCGGGGCAGGTCGAGGAAACGTGCCAGGACCTCGGCCATCTGGCCGCGGTCCATGGGTTCGTGGGGACACAGCCTCAGCGGGTCGGTCCCGCATGACAGGTCGATTCCCAGGTCGGCCAGCCGCTCCGCGTGCGGGGCCCACCAGGCGCTGGGGTCGACGTCGTCGTAGCGGGACGACCTGATCGCGGGCTGTTCGGTGGTGCGGTCGGTGATCCTGACCAGCCAGACCGCGATCTCCCAGCGCAGCACCGGTTCCTCAGGGCACAGCTCGTCGCTGTCGGCGCAGCCGGTGCCCGCGAACAGGTTGAACTCCCCGTTGTAGCCGTACCACTCCAGCCGATCGATGGAGGCCTGAAACCCGTCAGCATGCTGCGCTGCCGCCTGGGCGGCGGCGCTGGGGGTGAAGGCGAGGATCGAGGCTGCCACCGCGATGGCGGCCAGCACGGCGATGCGGCGACGGGCCAGGTTCATAGCGAGATCTCCGGGATAGAGGATGGGAGAGGAGCGTTGTCCAGCCGGTCGCCAGGCAATCGAGTGGCCAGCGTAACCGTTGGGTCAGACGAATTCCGTTCCTTGGGCGGTTGCCTCTGCCACCCCTTCGAGCACCGAGGATCTCAGACGGGAGGCTCGCTCTGAGCCGCCTCGAGCGGCGCGTACCGGGGCTTTATCACGCCCTCGATGATCTGGAGACGCTCCCTGAACGGCAGGAAGCTGGACTTCATGGCGTTGACCGTCAGCCATCTCAGTCGGGCCCAGTCGTAGCCGAACGTGTCGGTCAGGGCGGCCATCTCCGATGTCATCGACACGTTGGACATCAGGCGGTTGTCGGTGTTGACGGTCACCCGGAACCGCAGCTGCACCAGGGCGTCGATGGGGTGGTCGGCCACTGAGGCGAACACCCCGGTGTTGACGTTGGACGTGGGGCACACCTCCAGCGGGATGCGGCGGTCTCTGATGTAGTGGGCCAGCCGGCCCAGGGTGCGGTCCCCGCCGTCGCCGGTGACGATGTCCTCGACGATGCGTATGCCGTGCCCGAGACGCTCGGCGCCGCAGAACTGCAGGGCCTTCCAGATCGACCGGGGACCGTACGCCTCGCCGGCGTGGATGGTGATGTGGAAGTTCTCCCGCCGGCAGTACTGGAAGGCCTCCAGGTGGTCGTCGGGGGGGAAGCCGTCCTCGGGGCCGGCGATGTCGAAGGCCACCACGCCGCGGTCCCTCCAGCGGACCGCGGCCTCGGCCACCTCGGCCGACCGGTGCAGGTGGCGCATGGCGGTGCAGATGGCCCGGATGGTGAGCGGGGTTCCGTCGCTGCCCTGCGAGAAGCCTTCGAGGACGGCCTCGATGGCGTCGTCGAGAGTGAGTCCCCGTTCGGTGTGGAGCTCGGGGGCGAAGCGGACCTCGGCGTAGACCACCCCGTCGGCGGCCAGGTCCTCCGCGCACTCCCGGGCCACCCGGGCGATCGCCTCCGCGGTCTGCATCACGCCCACGGTGTGGGCGAACGTCTCGAGGTACAGCGTCAGGTCCTTGCGGTTGGCGCCTCGGCGCATCCAGGCGGCCAGCTGCTCGGGGTCGGTGGTTGGCAGGTCGCGGTATCCGGTCTCGGTGGCCAGCTCCACGATGGTCGAGGCTCGCAGGCCTCCGTCCAGGTGGTCGTGGAGGACGACCTTGGGGGCGCGCCGGATCCGCTCGGGGGTGGGCGGTCCGAGCCCGGTGGCGTGCTCGGTGGCATTCAAGGGATTCGGGATACCGCAGGGTAGCCTTGTGGTCCTGATGACCCTTTCTGATCAACTTGTCGATGTCGAGACCCTGCGGGAGGACGGCTTCGACCCCTCCGAGGACGGTGGCGCGACGTTCGCCGGCCTCGGGCTGTGCGACGAGATCGTGGTGGCGCTGGCTGCCCGGGGCATCACCGTGCCGTTCCCCATCCAAGTGCTCACCATCCCCGACGCGCTGGCGGGCCGTGACGTGTGCGGCAAGGCCAAGACCGGTTCGGGCAAGACGCTCGCCTTCGGCCTTCCCGTCCTGCAGCGGCTGCCGCGGGCTGAGCCGCGCTCACCCTCCGGTCTGGTGCTGGCGCCCACGCGCGAGCTGGCCAACCAGATCTGCGACGAGCTGGCTGCGCCGGCGGCCGCAGTGAAGCGCCGGGTGCTGGCCGCCTACGGCGGGGCCCCGATCGACAAGCAGATCAAGGCGCTGCGAGACGGCGTGGACCTGGTGGTGGCCACGCCGGGGCGGATGATCGACCTGATCGAGCGGGACACGGTCAGTGTCGGCAAGGTGCGCCAGGTGGTGGTGGACGAGGCCGACCGGATGGCCGACATGGGCTTCCTGCCTCAGGTCGAGTGGATCCTGCGCAATGTCGAGAGCGGTCACCAGACCCTGCTGTTCTCGGCCACCCTCGACGGAGCGGTCGACTCGCTGATCAGGCGCTACCAGACCGATCCGGTGATGCGCTCCGTGGCGCCCCGCGAGATCACGGTGGCCGAGATGGTTCACCGGTTCGTGGGGGTTCACAAGCTCGACAAGGTGAAGGTGACTGCGGCCATAGCCAACTCGGTGGGCCGCACGCTGATATTCACCCGCACCAAGGTGGCCGCCGACCGTCTGGCCCGCGATCTGCGGCGCGAGAACGTGAAGGCGGCCCCCATTCACGGCGACCTGCGCCAGGTGGCCCGCGAGAAGTCTCTGCGCCAGTTCATCGTCGGCGAGCTTCCGGTGCTGGTGGCGACCGACGTCGCCGCCCGGGGGATCCATGTCGACGATGTGGACGTTGTCGTGCAGTTCGACCCGCCCGCCGACCACAAGACCTACGTCCACCGCGCCGGCCGCACCGCCCGGGCGGGCGAGTCCGGGGTGGTGGTGACCCTGTCGCTGTGGGACGAGGAACTGGACGTGAAGCGGCTCCAGCGGCGCCTCGAACTCGACGAGCCGATCGTGGAGATGTTCTCCAACGACGCCCGTCTGAGCGACCTGCTCGGCTGGGAGCCGGCTGACTGAGCCCTCCTCGGGCCGCCGTGCCGCAGTCGGTGCGCCGCGTGAGCGCGATCGGGTTCTAGACTGGTCGGCGACCTAGCGGTCAAGACATCACGAGCGGTTCGGCCTCCGGGCCGGGCCCGGCAACCTGGGAACGGACACCCAAGGTGCCATCCCGCCTCCGGGCGGGGATGTGGCGTCGGCCCGGCCGGCGCAACCAAGTGTCCTTCGGGCACGCCCCGACGCCACAGGCCCCCGAAGTGTCCGGTCCCGAACAAGGGCGTCCTCACCGCGGGGGCGCGTGGAGCGGATCACAAGGAGCGAGGGTTGAGCGCAGGTTCCGGCATCGAGCCTCCGACTCCCGCGGGCGGGCGGGCCGGCCCCGGGGGGCGCTTCCCGGCCGGGCTGCCCAACACGGGCGCCTGGCAGGTCGGCGACCCCGCCGGCGACCGCAGGTTCGTGACCGTCACCGACACCCGTCCATTCGCCTTGGAGTGGGGAGGGCGCCTTCCTGAGGTGCGGGTGGCCTACGAGACCTGGGGGGAGCTCGACCCGCAGGCGTCCAACGCCGTGCTCGTGTGCCACGCCCTGACCGGCGACTCCCACGCGGCCGGCGACAGCGGGCCGTCGCATCCCACCGGCGGATGGTGGCACGAGCTGATCGGGCCGGGCAAGGCGATCGACACCGACCGGTACTTCGTGGTGTGCAGCAACGTGCTGGGCGGCTGCCAGGGGACCACCGGCCCGGCCGACCTCGATCCGGTCGACGGGCGGCGCTACGGGCCGCGCTTCCCGGTGGTGACCGTCCGCGACATGGTTCGCATCCAGGCCCGGTTGGCCGACCATCTCGGAATCCGCCGCTGGCTGGCCGTGATCGGCGGCTCGATGGGGGGAATGCAGGTGCTGGAGTGGGCCGTCATGTTCCCGCGGCGGGTGCGGTCGATCCTGCCGTTGGCCACCTGCGCCTCGGCCAGCGCGCTGCAGATCGCCTGGAGCGCGGTGGAGCGCCTGGCCATCGCCACCGATCCGGGCTGGTACGACGGCGACTACTACGACAAGCCCGAGGGGCCCTGGATGGGGCTGGCCACCGCCCGCCAGATCGCGCAGATCACCTACCGGTCCGGGGAGTCCTTCGAGCGCCGCTTCGGGCGCCGGCTGTACGACCCGGCCGGGGCCTTCGACCTGTGGGGCCGCTTCCAGATGGAGTCCTACCTGGACCACCACGGCCAGAAGCTGGTCCGCCGCTTCGACGCCAACAGCTACGTGGTGCTCAACCGGTCGATGGACCTGCACGACATCGGGCGCGGCCGGGGAGGGGCGGCCGCGGCCCTGGGCCGCATCCGGGTGCCGGTGCTGACCGCGTCGATCACCAGCGACCACCTCTACCCGCCCCACGAGCAGCAGGAGCTGCACGACGGCATCGTCGCGGGCGGCGGCGACTGCCGCCGGGTGATGCTGGAGAGCGACGAGGGCCATGACGGGTTCCTGCTCGAGCACGACCTGCTTCACGGTCCTGTCGTCGACTTCCTCGAGGAGGTGTCCGGTGACTGAGCGCGCCGACCGTGCGCCTGCTGCCCCGCCGGGCGACGGCGCCCTCGACGGGCTGCACGTTCAGACCCGGGCGATCCGCGCCGGCCGCGACGACAACCAGAACGCGCTGGCCCCGATCCTGTGGGCCACCTCGACGTTCACGGCTGACACCGTGTCCGAGGCCCACGACATGGCGGTCGACACCCATTCGAGCCGGTTCTACACCCGCTACGGCAACCCGACCGTGAAGGCATTCGAGGACGCGGTGGCCGACCTCGAGGGCACCGAGTCGGCCCGGGCCTTCGCCTCGGGCATGGGAGCGCTCAGCGCCATCGTGCTCGGCCTGTGCTCGAGCGGCGACCACATCGTCGCCCAGCGCCAGCTCTACGCGGGCACGCAGCTGCTGCTGCAGACGGCGTGCCCGCGCTTCGGCATCGACGTGACCTTCGTGGACGGCACCGAGCCGGGAGCCTTCACTGGCGCCGTCCTGCCAGGCCGCACAGTGCTGGTGATCGCGGAGACGCCCGCCAACCCGAAGCTGGCGGTGGCCGACCTGGCCGAGGTGGGCGCAATCGCCGGTCCGATGACGGTGGTCGACTCGACGTTCGCCACGCCGCTGGGCCAGCGGCCCGCGGACTATGGGGTGGATCTGGTGGTCCACTCGGCCACCAAGGCGATCGCGGGCCACAACGACGCCACCATCGGGGTGGTGGCCGGCAGCGAGGAGCTGCTGGCGTGGCTGTGGAACTACGCCGTGCTCCACGGTGCGGTGGCGTCGCCGTTCGACGCGCTCAACGCGCTGCGGGGGATCCGCACCCTGGCTGTGCGCCTCCGCCAGCAGACCGAGACCGCCGCTGCGCTGGCCGAGGCGCTGGAGGGCCAGCCGACGGTCGAGTCGGTGCATTATCCGGGTCTGGCGTCGCACCCCCAGCACGAGCTGGCGGCGCGGCAGATGGACCTGGCCGGAGGCCTGGTCACGTTCGATCTGGCCGACGGCTATGAGGCCGGCCGGGCCTTCGTGGAGGAGGTCCGGGTCGTCCGGCTGGCAACGTCGTTGGGCGGTCCCGAGAGCATCGTCACCCATCCGGCGTCGACGACCCACGTGAGCCTGCTGCCCGAGGAACTGGAGGCGGCGTGCATCGGCCAGGGGACGGTACGGTTCTCGGCCGGGCTCGAGCACACTGACGATGTGGTCGCCGACGTGACCGGGGCGCTCGACCGGGTCGCCGGAATCGTCGCGGCAAGAAGCCGAGCCGATAGGGAGTGTCGGGAGTAGTGCGTTTGGGCAGAGCCTGGATTGGGGCTCCCCTGCTGGCGGTGGCGCTACTGGTCGCGGTTGCCGGCTCGGTGTCGGCGACCGATGCGCCCGAGGCTCCGTTGGTTGCGAGCGCGGAGGTGTCCGGCTCGTTGGGAGTGGTCGGCACGGCCCAGTCCGGCACCGAGAACGATCCGGAGTCGGGCACCGAGCGGCGCCTCGTCGGCCGGGAGAGCAGCGAGCGAGTCGATGGGGTGGTGATCGCGCTCTGGTCGATCGCTGCGGGCATGACGGTGATGCTGGTGCTGTTCCTGTGGCACACGAGCCCGCGCCGGCGGCTGCGCCTCGCCCGTCGCCGCTCGACGCAACTCTATGACGGCGAGGCCGACCTGGCTGGGCCTGCTGCCGGGGCAGCCCCCGCCGGGGACGCCGAGGTGGTTGAGGATGCCGAGGCCGCGGCTGCGGCTACCAGGGAGAACGCAGAGGCGGTGGCGGTAGTGGCTTCTGGAGCGGTGGAGGGTCCGGAACTCCCGCCGGTCTGGGAGGATGAGGCCGAGCCCGACGGCGAGGAGGCTGAGCCGAGCGAGGACAGCCCCGCTGATGAGTCTCCAGCGGCCGGGGCAGCTGTCGGTGAGCCCCGACCGGCGTTGTGGGTGCGACTGCGGCGGGCGCTCGGTCTAGATTGACAGCCGTGGCCGAGGATTTCGACGCAGACGCGATGATCGAGCGCTTCCGCGAGCGGGCCGAGGGGGTCAAGCGCCGCAACCTTCCGCCGGTGGCGGGGGACGAGCGGCGGCAATTCCTCGATCAGGCGCAGAAGGACTTCCAGGACTTCGCCATGATCGGCGACGCGGAGGCCACGCTGGAGGACGGCGTTCTGCGGCTGACGATCGACCTCCGTCCCCCGGAGGCCCGCTGATACAGCGTGGCCGCGGGCGGGCCTCGCCGGTAGGATCGGCCCTCTCCGCGGACGTAGCTCAGTTGGTAGAGCGCAACCTTGCCAAGGTTGAGGTCGCCGGTTCGAAGCCGGTCGTCCGCTC